>NZ_QSDM01000010.1:0-116639 GCF_003464045.1 Dorea sp. AM58-8
TTACCTGATTAGGTGTTGTGTCTATATTTGATTTTCAAACCACCGAAAGATGGTTTATTTGCTATGCCCTTTATTTCTTAGTTGTCTTCTACTTATTTGTTTCAAACTTATACCTCTCTTATAAATGACTTATATATGTGACAATGTGAATTGTCGGTATCCTTTAGTATAGTCTTTTACAGCAACAGAATCAAGTGTGCAGATTATGCTCTTGCATTGAAGACTGGTATCAATTAAACTATTACATGGATAAATCGAAAAGGAGAAGAAAAATGGTAAAACTGATTGTTACAGATGTGGATGATACATTAGTGCCGGAAGCGGGAAGTGAGATCAATCCGGAATATTATGATATAATTCGTGAATGTAGAAAAAGAGGCATTATCTTTGGCGTGGCAAGCGGAAGACAGAAGCCTTGTGTAAGGAAGCTGTTTGAACCTGTGTTAGATGAGATTTTTATCCTGGCAGATAATGGTACAGATATCTGGAGCAGTCAATATCAGACATCGATGAAATTACCATATGAGCTATATACAGAATTGATTGATGACATACATGAGCTGGAAGGCTATTCTATTATGGCGTGTAAGCCAGACATTGCTTATTTCGAATATGGTCATGAAAAGTATTTTGAACATATGAAGACGTATCCGTATGTAGGAGAATATACGGATGATATGCGTGGCATAAAAGATATCTGTAAGATATCGGTATGGCGAGAGGAAGGAATTGATCCGGCTGTGGAACGGCGCATGCAGGAAAAATGGTCAGACGTCATGGAAGTATGTATGGCGGGAGAGTGTTTTCTGGACTTTATGGCAAAAGGCTGTAACAAAGGAAAAGCGTTGTCTATTATGCAGGGGCATTATGGTATTGGCAGAGAAGATACAGTAGCATTCGGTAATGCAGATAATGACATTCCGATGCTCCAGAATGCAGCGCATAGTTATGCTGTTGCAGCGGCGAGCACAAGATTAAAGGAGACGGCTTCGCAGGTAATCGGAGAAATGAAAGACGATGCGGTATTGAAGAAGCTTCGAGAGATCCTGAACATTGCAGGATAAGAGTAATACAGAAAAGAGTGGTTGATATGAATACAGAGAATGCACAGACAAAAAAGAAATATACGCATGAAGAATTGCATGAGCTGGGAATTGCACACGAGCACAGTCACGAACACTCGCATGATCATCCGCACGATCATGATGGGGAGCATAGCCACGAGCATGGACATGGAGAACATGGACATCATCATGTGCACAGTGAGAAAGAAAAGAAAGCAGTTGTGAACCGTCTTGCCAAAGCTATCGGTCATCTGGAAGCTGTGAAACGTATGGTGGAAAGAGATGCAGATTGCAGTGAGGTCCTTATTCAGCTTGCAGCAGTGCGTTCTGCAATTAATAATACAGGTAAGGTAGTGTTAAAGAACCATATGAATCACTGCATTGTAGAAGCAGTTAAAGAGCATGATATGGAAGCAATCGAGCAGTTAAATAAAGCTATCGATCAATTTATGAAATAGTTTCATATAAAGAGCAGAAAGCTCTGAAAACAGTTATAAGTAGGAAATTGTTTTTAGGGCTTTCTCTGCTCCAATATGATATAAAAGAGATAACGTCGTTGTCTCTTATTTGCTATCAATAAGATTAAAATACAGAAGAACAGAAGAAAAATGTCCGGTTAGATTATTTTGATGTCATATAATTAGAACATATGACATAGATTAAAGGAGGATATGGGAGAATGTCGGATTTAATTACGATACAGAATTTTTGTGACAGAAATACTTCAGAGCCGATGATATGCAGCTTTGAGACAGAGACCATCTCAACTCCGACATCGCCGATTCTGCATTCTATGGCTCGTATATGGTTAATCAATGAAGGGGAAGCAGTAGTCTTGATTAATAATAAAGAATACTGTTTAACAAAAGGCTGCTGTGTAGGCATTTTGCCGTGGCAGATTACAGAAGTGATTGAGGTAAAGAAGCCGATTACGTTCTATCTGGTTGTATATTATTACGATAATGTTAATGAGATTATTAAGACATTTTATAATCCCGGGAGTATAGAGATGTCGATATTGCACAGAATTACAGCACATCCGATGATAGAGCTACATGACAGGGCATATCAGCAGATGCAGATACTGTTTATGCAGTTAGAAGATGAAGTGCATGAGATGTATACAGCAGACGAAGTAGAGGAGAACGAAGAAGACAGAGCATTAAGGAACTTGTTTATTACAAATAAGTTGGTTGAGATTATGCTTGTGCTGATGCGCTATGAGAAAAAAACGAAAAAGAAGTGGGAGACGATTGATGCCAGTGAAATTTTTCTGTATCTGTATTCACATCTTAATGAACGGATAACATTGGAACAGCTTTCACATAAATTCTATATGAGCGAATCCGCAATCGGAACTTATATTAAAAAGACGACGGGATTATCATTCTTTGATCTGATAAATGAGATGAGGATCGGACGAACAATGAATTACCTACTATATACGGATCTTACGCTGGAAGAACTGGCAGAGATACTGGGATTTGT
The DNA here is from genome assembly GCF_003464045.1 of Dorea sp. AM58-8. NCBI lineage: Bacteria > Bacillati > Bacillota > Clostridia > Lachnospirales > Lachnospiraceae > Dorea > Dorea sp. AM58-8. The sequence continues at coordinate 2,553 of NZ_QSDM01000010.1, forward strand.
AGACGGTGCACATATCAGCAAAGTATTCAAGGCAAGAACTGGCATGAAGGTCAGCGAATATAGAAAAACCTATCAGAGGATTGGAGATCAGTGTCGTATCAGTGATCGAAAAGTATATTATGAGATTGTGGCATATATTTACAGACATTATGCAGAAGATTTGAAAGGCAGTGATCTGAGCAGAAAATTTGGTGTGACAATGAAGAATCTGAATCGTATTTTGCTGTATCAGGTAGAAATGACCTTTCATGGATATTTGAATTATATCCGGGTAAACAAAGCGTCGGAGTTGCTCCTGACAACGGATAAAACTATTTTAGATATTGCATTGGAAGTTGGATACAATACGGAAAAAACATTGTCCCGTAATTTTATCATGATTCGTCATATCACGCCGGGAAAATTCCATACAAATATGCGTTTTCAAGGGATCGAAAATATTTAACAGACGAAAGAAGCATTTTCTTGAGGTTCAATGTGAAAACGAAATATGATAAGATAAACGGAAGGCAGGAAATTACAAATGAATGTGAAAGATTTACTTGAACAGGTGAAAAATGGAACAATAGAGATAGAGGAAGCGGAGAAGCATTTGCGGAAGCAGCCGTATGAAGAAATGGGCTATGCCAAGCTGGATTCGCACAGGGAGATCCGCTCCGGCTTTCCGGAAGTTGTGTATTGCAGTGGTAAGCCGGATGAATTTCTGGCATCCATTTATCAGAAATTGTATGATGAAAATGGAGAAGTATTCGGAACACGGGCAAGTGAGCATCAGTATGAGATTGTAAAACAGGTGCTTCCGCAGGTCGTGTATGATCCGATTTCTCATATTTTGAAAATCGAAAAAGAAGATAAGGAACATATTGGTAAAATCGCAATCTGCAGTGCAGGTACTGCGGATATCCCGGTAGCAGAAGAGGCAGCTCAGACAGCAGAATTTTTTGGTGCAAATGTAGATCGGATTTACGATGTGGGTGTCAGCGGTGTGCATAGATTATTAGCGCAGCTTGATACCGTTCAGGAGGCGAACTGTGTTGTGGCAGTGGCTGGCATGGAAGGCGCATTGGCAAGCGTAGTTGGCGGACTTGTGAGCAATCCGGTGATCGCAGTGCCGACTTCGGTCGGCTATGGTGCAAGTATGCACGGATTATCGGCGCTTCTTACTATGATCAATTCCTGTGCAAATGGAATTGCTGTGGTAAATATTGATAACGGATATGGAGCCGGATATATGGCAACACAGATCAACCGGCTTGCAGTAAAATAAAGGTTATAGGTGGACAGGATGAATAGACAGTTATATTTGGAATGCTATTCCGGCATCAGCGGTGATATGACGGTTGCAGCACTGCTGGATCTGGGGGCAGACGAGCAGATATTAAGAAAAGCACTTGCAAGCCTTCCGGTGGGAGGCTTTGAGATAGCAGTTACAAGAAAAGTAAAGTCAGGATTAGATGTCTGTGATTTTGATGTGATATTGGATGCGGAACATGAGAACCATGACCATGATATGGAGTATCTGCATGGGCATGATCATCAGCACACACATGACCATGAGCATGTACACGAGGATGGAAGTGTACACACACACGAGCATCACCACCATGACCACAGTCACGAGCATCATCACGATCATGGACATCATCATGAGCACCGAGGGCTTCATGAAATCTTACATATTATTGAGCATGCAGATATGACAGAACGTGCAAAGGAGACTGCTGTCCGTATTTTCCAGATACTTGCGGAAGCGGAATCAAAGGCACACGGCGTACCGGCAGATCAGGTACATTTCCATGAGGTAGGAGCAGTAGATTCTATTGTAGATATTCTTGCAGTGGCAGTATGTCTGGATAATCTGGATATCACGGAAGTGATTGTACCGTTTCTGTGTGAAGGTCAGGGCTCTATTCGCTGTCAGCATGGCATTATTCCAGTACCGGTTCCGGCGGTAGTTAATATCGCACAGGCACATGGACTAACTTTGAAGCCGACAGGTGTGCAGGGAGAACTGGTGACACCGACAGGAGCTGCGATTGTGGCAGCAGTACGTACATCAGACAAGTTACCGCAGACCTGTCGTATTGTAAAGATTGGAATGGGTGCAGGAAAAAGAGAATATGAGGGTACCGGTATATTGAGAGCAATGCTGCTGGAAAGTGGAAGTGCGGAAGCGGCAGATACAATATGGCGTCTCGAGAGCAATCTGGACGATTGCAGTGGAGAAGTCCTTGGCTTTGTGATGGATGAACTTTTTGCTGCAGGTGCAAGGGATGTATATTATACACCTATTTATATGAAAAAGAACCGTCCGGCGGTTCAGATTAATATAATCTGCCGGGAGCAGGATGTTGATAAATTGCAGAATATATTGTTCTGCAACACTACGACAATTGGCGTGCGCAGGTGTCGTATGGAGCGCACAATACTTCCGAGGGAAATCAGACAGATGGATACCCCTTATGGAAAAGTACAGGTAAAGGTATGCCGGATCGGAGAAGAAGTCCGAGCGTATCCGGAATATGACAGTGTGTCAGAACTTTGTAAGACGCATAATATGTCATTTCAGAAGGCATGGCGCATAGTAAGTGCGGCAGCGGATACTGTGGAGAAATAAACTTAAAAAGAACAGGATTCGTATATGGTCACTATGACAGACAATGATGGCAGGAGGATAGGTGACATGACGTATGAAGAGAAGAAACAAAAACTACAGAAACAGATGCTTGTATATGCACAGGGAGATATGTTGGTCGCATTTTCGGGAGGAGTAGATAGTAGTCTGATCCTGAAGCTTGCGGTGCAGGCAGCTGCGAAAACTGGACATCAGGTATATGGTATTATGATGCATACGATGCTCCATCCGATGGGAGAAGTAGAGGATGCGAGGGTAACAGCAGAGCAGATTGGAGCAGAATTCCGGGTGCTTGAGATTGATGAACTGAAAGGTGCGGATATTCTGGATAATCCGGTGGATCGTTGCTATCGCTGTAAGAAATATCTGTTTCGTAATCTGATAGAAGAGGGCGAGAAACTTGGCGTGTCTGTTATGATGGAAGGAACTAATGAGGATGACCTGCATGTATATCGCCCGGGTCTTCGGGCAATTCGTGAACTTGGCATTCACAGTCCATTAGCGGAAGCAGGAATGACGAAAGCAGAGGTCAGGAGGCTGGCAGGAGAGCTTGGCGTATCCGTATCGAATAAGCCGTCTATGCCATGTCTTGCAACCAGATTCCCGTATGGAACACGTATTTCGTATGAGGCTATGAGAAAGGTTGACGAGGGAGAAGCATTTATCAGAAGTCTGGGTTTCTACAATGTGCGTCTGCGCATTCATAATGATGTTGCAAGAATTGAAGTGGATGTGAACGAGATGCCTCATTTGTTGGAGCATTGCGAGCAGATTGTTGCGAAATTAAAAAATCTGGGCTATGATTACATTACAGTGGATCTGGAAGGCTTCCGATCCGGAAGCATGGATCTTCATGTAAAGAAATAACTGCAAAGAGGAACGACAGCAAAGGAGGAAATATGATGAACAAATTTGAAATGCCAGAGTACAGACATCCGGATTTTAGTCAGGAAATGTTTGTAAATGCACCAAGTGTAAAGTATGAAGCAGCGGAGAAGGATGGCGTTGCGCCGGAGAATTTTCACAGCACATCCATGTATCCAGAATATTTTAAAATAGACGGAGAGTGGAAGCTCGCAGAAGAAAGTCGTATGGACTCCTGTGTCGTGTATTGCGAGGATGGACATCTGGCAGTTGTAGAGGCACGGAACCTGAAAAAGGGTGACCGTGTAATCACAGGCAGAACAGAACGTTGTGAGGAAGGCATCTATATGCACTGTCATGGTTTTGAAGAGCCGGGAGCAAAGCTTGATGATCAGTTTGTATTCCGTCAGGGAAGAAGCCGTGAGACCTCTTATGCAAGAGATTATGATAAGTTATTTGAATTGTTAAAATATGAAAAGGAGAATGGCGGAAATGTAGTCTGGGTAATGGGACCGGCATTTGCATTTGATGCGGATGCAAGAGCAGCTATGCAGGCATTGATTGAGAATGGATATGCGCAGGGCGTGCTGGCGGGCAATGCACTTGCAACACATGATCTGGAAGGGGCACTTCTGCATACAGCGCTGGGACAGGACATTTATACGCAGGAGTCACAGCCAAATGGACATTATAATCATCTGGATGTGCTGAATAAGGTAAGAAGAAGCGGATCTATCCCGCAGTTTATTGAGGACTATAAGCTAGATGATGGCATTATCTGTAGCTGCGTTAAGCATAATGTTCCATTCGTGTTGGCAGGATCTATCCGTGATGATGGACCGCTTCCGGAAGTGATCGGCAATGTCTATGATGCTGCGGATGCTATGCGAGGACTGGTGCGTAATGCGACTACGGTGATCTGTATGGCGACCATGCTTCATACTATAGCAACCGGTAATATGACACCGTCATTCCGGATGCTCGAGGACGGCACAATTCGTCCGGTGTATCTGTATACGATCGATATCGATGAATTTGTGGTAAATAAATTACTGGATCGGGGAAGTCTGAGTGCGACTACGATGGTAACAAATGTGCAGGACTTTATTACGCTGGTGGCCAAGGGATTAGGAGTGCAATAGAATCAGCAATAAAAAGGAGATGTAACTCATCTATATGAGGTGCATCTCCTTCTCAATATGTACGTTATTTGTAATAACCTTCCTGTACGAGCACCTGCTCGTCCCAGGCTGCCCTTCGAAATTCTTGAATTAAGCTTGATCAGGATTAAGCCTGTGCTTTATCAGCTTTCTTTTTCAATAGTTCTTTTCCCGATGTGACTACGATATTAACACCAAGGATGATGAGCAGGACCGCGAGGATCAGCTGAAGTCCTTCTACCATGAATACTGCGGTTCCTGCACTGAATGCTTTGACCAGTGCGATAGAACGCTGAATCAGTGCAGTAAATGTTACACACAGCATGATGATGAGCGGCGGGAACAGTGTGCGGTTCTCACGACCTGTAACTTTCAGGAATACACACAGTGTAATCAGGACCAGTGCGCTTAACAGCTGGTTGGCACTGCCGAACAGTGGCCAGATATTGGCATATCCAACCTTTGTAAGGATGAATCCACAAGCCAGTGTAATGATGGTTGAGAAGTATTTGTTGCAGAGAACTTTGCGCCATCCTGCTGCATGTTCCATATCATCAACACTGAAGAGTTCCTGGAAGGACATACGTCCGATACGTGCTACAGAGTCCAGACTTGTAAGTGCCAGTGCGGATACGCACATGGTCATAAAGCACTGTGCTGCGAATGCGTGGATACCAAACATTTTCAGGAATCCTGCAACTCCGGCAGAGAAGATCTGGAATGGTGTGCCTACGGCAGCAGTTCCATCAGCGGAAGCGGCAGCACCTGCAACGCAGAGAGCTACAACAGCCAGCAGACTTTCCAGTACCATGGCACCATAGCCAACCTTTAACATATCTTTTTCATTTGCGATGATCTTAGAAGATGTACCGGAAGATACCAGGCTGTGGAATCCGGATACAGCTCCGCAGGCAACTGTTACGAACAGGATCGGGAACAGATTGCCGAGGGCTTCATTACTGAAGCCTGTGTATGCAGGGAGGTTCATAGATGGATGTGCTACAACAAGACCGAGCACAGCACCGATGATCATACCTGCGAACATGAATGTGGTCATGTAATCTCTTGGTTCCATCAGAAGCCACATTGGAAGTACGGCTGCCAGGAAGATATAAGCAAATGTGATGTATGACCAGGTATCTTTGGTAGCAATGATAGGAAGGTTCATACCGATCAGCAGAGCGGCTGCTGTGAATACCAGTCCTACGACTACCTGTTTCCAGCCCTTGAAATTGAATTTCTTCTGGATCAGACCAAATACTACTGCAAATGCGATGAAGAGCAGTGAGATACATCCTGCTGCACCATTTGCATTAGCACTGTCAGCGAGGGATACGACACCATCGGTTTCTACATATGCGTTAAATGTACCGGCAACCATGTCTGCAAATGCTGCGATAACGATCAGTGTGAACAGCCAACAGAAACCGAGGAACAGACGACGTCCGGTCTTGCCGATATATTTCTCAATCAGAAGTCCCATGGACTTACCTTCATTTTTAACACTTGCGTACAGTGCACCGAAATCGGTAACTGCGCCGAAGAAGATGCCGCCTAACAAGATCCAGAGAAGTACTGGAAGCCATCCGAATGCTGCTGCCTGAATGGCACCGGTGACGGGACCGGCTCCGGCGATAGAAGAAAACTGATGTGCAAATACGGTCCATCCGTTGGTCGGTACATAATCTTCGCCATCATTATGTCTGACGGCCGGTGTCTCTGCGGTAGGATCAATACCCCACTTTTTTGCAAGCCAGCGACCGTAAAGTGCATATCCGGCCAGGAGGCATACTGCTGCGATCAATACGATTACTAATGTGTTCATACTCTAATACACTCCTTTACTTGATACTTAATACTATAAGATAATATTTCAACATCAAATCCGATCGATATGAGTGGATATATGGAAAATAAAAAAAGCCTGCGTCCTTTATGGATTATCCATAAGAAGACGGAGGCTTAAACCTTCGCGATACCACTTCTCTTGCCGGAATAACCGGCCTCTCTGTCTCATCCTTTGAATGAGCATCCCTGTAACGGTGGATCTCCGACCTGAATTACTTGCAACGTGTAATTTGTGTTGATTCAGGCTGCTTGCAGGTGATAGCTTCTTGTTCCTGTGATGTCTTCTCACACCGACCGAAGACTCTCTGTAAACACAAGTGAACGAAAAGTGTTGTCCTGTTCGTCGCATTTGATTGTTGATAACAGTCATTATAGTCCTGCGTTTTAAGATGTCAAGAGAAGAAAATATTGTTTTTATAAAAGTACATCTTTGGAGGTTCCGTTCAGAACATCCCTTACATGTTGCATGCGTGCGTCCAGAGAAGCACTGATGTTGGCACATTCCAGCATTTCTTCTTCCAGATAATGTGCCTGATCTTCCGGGATATCTTTTTTGTAGCGGAGCTTGTGCTCCAGACTTGCCCAAAAATCCATGGCTATGGTACGGAGTTGTACTTCGACAGTTATCATGCGCTTTCCTTCCTGTAGGAAGATTGGAATGCTGATGATCAGATGCAGGCTTCGGTAGCCGCCCGGCTTTGGATTCTTGATATAGTCTTTCTTCTTAATTAATGTAATATCGTCCTGGCTGAGCAGACAGTCTGCCAGCATATAGATGTCATCCGGGAAAGAACAGATCACGCGGACACCGGCAATGTCGTGGATATTCTCCTCAATAGAGGCTACTGTCAGTGGGATGTCTTTGCGACGGATCTTGCGCATCAGACTTTCCATAGATTTGGTACGGCTTTTGATATCCTCGATTGGATTGCGGTCGTACTCCAGTGAATACTGTTCGTTCAGCACGCGGAATTTGGTCTCTACTTCCATAATGGCACACTTATAATAAGACATCATTTCGTCAAATGGACGTTTGTTCTTCTGTACAAAATTAATAAATTCATCGGACAGCAGACTGTTCCGAAGAATGGAATCTCTTCTTTTTTCGATAATAGTTTCAAAACCTTTCATTATAAAAAGCCCCTTTCTATGCCTATTATAGCGGGTTTGGGAGGGTGAGGCAATAGACAGATGGCGGAGTGTGGGGGATAAAGAGAGGAGTTACAGAATGGTGGCATATTTTCATGGAAAATGTTAAAATATATGTAATTACGGTGTACAAAGGGAGAAACTTATGAATCTGATGAATAAGATTCCGCGGGAATTTTATAAATTATTTGCAAGTAAATATATGGATTACTACCAGCAGTTTCTGACAGCAATTTACGAAGAATCCGGTAGGTCATTTTCATTGCTGGGGCTGACAGAGGCGAGTGCCGTGCTGTGATGAATGAGCGGATTGCGGAGACGACGCTGGACTGGAGCGAGGAGCAGTTTGACGAAGAGGGAGAACTGTTGACACGCTCGAATATGGCATCGATCTGTCTGAAGCATCTCGAGGACTGGGGATGGCTGAAGCGGGATTACGATGAAGCACTGAACAGTTACGTGGTGTCATTTCCGGAATACAGCCAGCAGTTCGTGGAGCTTTTCCAGAGATTGTACAGTGATAATCGTGATAAGGAGCGGGAGAGCGTGTTGGCAGTGTACAGTTATCTTCATACGTACAGTACCGACCGTGAGAAGAATAATGAGATATTGAAAAGCGCATTGTCTACATCACGAGGGCTTCTGCAGATGCTTGCCAATATGCAGGAGAGTATGCGCGGCTATTTTGATGAATTGTCCAGACAGAAAAGTTTTCTTGGAATTCAGGAAGTACTGGTGAAGGAAATTAATAACAGTGACAGTAAGAAGTATGCGATTCTGACGACGACAGACAGCTTTTACCGTTATAAGGAAGCGGTGAAGGAACTGATTGATCAGAACCTGGTGGAAAATGAAGATCGCTATCAGGAGATATTACTCCGCAAGGCAGAATACGAGGGGCAGAAGAGGGCAGATATGGATCAGGCAGAAGAAGTGCTGTATGAACTTTCGCCACAGTACCGGAGGCTGGAACGTGCGCTGGAACTGAGCAAAGAAGCAAATGATCTGCTGTATCGTATTGAACGGGAGTTTGATGCGATTGAGCGGAGATACAATATGCTGATTGAGCAGAAGACGGTATTTGCAGGACGAGCAGCAGCGAGAATCCGCTATATCCTGATGGAAGGAGCTGTGGAAGAAGACCGTACGGTGACACTTGTGAATCTGCTGAACCAGAGCGGAAAGCAGGAAGAGATGCTTATGAAACTGGCGGATCGTATGGGACTTACCGAACGATATAAAGTGATGACCGATCGCAGTCTTTACCGCAGACGTGAGAATGAGCGAGATGTATTTGCGCCGCAGGCAGTGGTGGCAGCTGAAACAGAAGAAATGTTGGATTCCTTTGTGCTGAAACCGTTGTATACCAGTCAGGAAATCGCCGAATTTCGGAGAAAGAATCAGGAGGATGGCAGATTTACGGTTACAGAGGAGACGATACAGTCGGTAGAAGACCTGGAAAAATTATTTTTTGTCTGGCAGGAGGCTACCGAAGTGGCAGATACCGATAAGGAGATTACGGTAGGAAAAGAACTGGAAAGTAAAGACGGATATCGGTTCTCAGAACTTACTGTCAGGGAAAAGTAAAAAACGGATAGGAGATTATAAAATGATTGCATATATGGAAGGATTATCTCTCACGGAAGCGGATAATCTAAAGAAAACAATATCAAAATTATTCCGGCAGACTTGCATTGTGCAGATGCGGTATGATCCTGTAACGTTGGTGCCAAGGGATAATCCGGATTATGAGATCTGTGTCCGGCATAAGGGATTTATCGAAGATTATCTGTCCGTGCTTGGATGTGAACTGGTGCATGATCCGCAGGAACACATTTTTAGGTTGAAGGGGGAAGGTGTAGAGGCAGAGAAGATCAGCCTGACGACCACGATTATTATACTGCTTGCAAGGATCATTTATCGTGACAAGATTCTTGGAGAAGGACTGGAAGCAACGGTGACGAACCTGGAAGAGATCCGTACCTATGGAAAGAATACGAATCTGCTGAACCGGAAGCTGACGGTGGCAGAATGGCGGGAAGCACTGTACCTGATGAGTAAGCATCAGATGATCGAGCTCCCGGGAGCGGTGAGAGATGTGGAGGATCAGACACCGATCTATCTGTACAGCACGATTAATCTCTACGTGACTGCTTCGGATATGAATGCATTGATCGAGGAATACAAGGAGGAAGCGGCAAATGAAACAATCGAAGAAGATATTTACCCGGATGGTGATCAATAACTGGGGCGGTATCAGTCATAAAGTGATGGAATTTCATGAGTACGTAAATCTGTTCAGCGGGAAAAGCGGTTCAGGTAAATCTACTGTTATGGATGCTGTGCAGGTTGTATTATATGGAAGTATTGCTGCGACATTTTTGAATAAAGCGGCGGATGACGCGAAGAACAGACGAAGCGTGCTGAGCTACCTCCGGGGTGCGCAGAAGGATGGCACGGCAAACCGTGAGAATATGGACTTCTGTTCCCAGCTTGTGCTGGAGATTCTGGATACGGGAAGTAATGTAACGACCTGTATCGGAGCAGCGTTTGAAGTAGGAAAGAATGATACCGATGTGCGTAGATACCATTTTTTCAGCCATTCCGGCAAGATTCCGGAAGATAATTACCTGACAGAGGATGGAACACCGTATACGATCGGACAGATCAGAAAGCTTGTGGATGAGCGTAAGAATTCGGATGATAACAGAGGGCGTGGGGATGTGAACCGTGTATACCCATCCAGAGAAGCATATCTGAATACACTGTATGATGTGATCTTTGGATATATCGATCCGGGGCGGTTTATGACGATGGAAAAGAGTGCCATTGCGCTACGGATGACCAATGGTACAGGTCAGTTTATCAAGGATTATATGTTCCCGCGGAGTAAGGAAGATACGGTGTCTACGATCAGTGAACAGCTGGGAGCGTATCGTGAGATCAAGGAGAGGGTAGAAGATCTGGAGCACAGAATTGAGATCCTGTCGGAGATTCGCGCACATAATTTGGAACTTCTGCAGGTGAAGACAGATAAGATTCGCACGGAACAGATTCTGCGTATCTTAGATATCGAGAACTGCCGTGTGCGTCTGGAAGCGAAGAAGCTTGATCTGAAGGGCATCTGTAAACGGATTGAGGCACTGGAGGAGAAGCAGGAAGGACTGGAGCAGCAGAAAAAGATTAAGACGGATGCACTGGTGGAAGTGCGTGCGGAACTTCATGCAAGTGATTACGGTGTGAAGAAGAAAGAACTGGAAGATCTGGAGACGACAATCCAGCTGCTCGCAGGTAATTCCAGACAGTGGCGGGAAATCCGTGCGGGACTTTCTCAGTGGGCAGAAGATGAAGATATCAGCGGTTATATCAGCAATCCAACCCTGCAATGTCTGGAAGATGTGTTGGGCGGAGAAGTGACTTCTTCTAATATGGAGAAGTTGAAAAAGGCATTCAGGCGGCAATGGAACTGATCGAGGAAGAACTGGCTGATCTGAATGAACGGATCCGAGAGACTGCCAAAGAACTGAAAGAGAAACAGGAGATGGTGGAGGATCTAAAAAATGACCGTAAGCCGTATCGTAAGGAGTTAAAGAGTGCCAGAGCTCAGCTTCAGAGTGAACTGAGCAGCCAGTACGGGCGAACGATCCATGTGGAGATATTTGGCGATCTTTTTGATATTACGGATGAAAAATGGAAGAATGCTATCGAAGGAAGACTTGGAAGGATTAAGCACAGTCTGGTAACGGAGCCGCAGTATGCGCTGGATGCGGCGAGAATCTTCCGCAGGATGAAGCGTAGGGAATATGAAGAGATTGATCTGATCAATACGGCAGCGATTAAGCGCGATGAGCCGAAAGCAGAAGAGGGAACACTCTATGAAGCAGTGCGCAGCGAAGAGGCGTATGTGGATCTGTGTCTGCGCAGATATCTTGGACGCATTTATAAATGTGAGACGGTAGAAGAACTGCATCAGGTGCGTGATGGCGTGACACCGGACTGTTATTCTTATAGTAATTACATATTCAGACATCTCCGGGAAATGGATTATACCCGTTATGCATGTATCGGTACCCGAGTATCCAAGGCGAAGTTAAAAGAGCTGGAAGATGAAGTATTTGATATGCAGAAAGAGCAGATTGAAGATATTCAGATGCGGGATACCCTGAATCAGGCACAGCGATTTGAACGACTCAGCCAGAGTCCGGAGCAGATATTAAGTCTTGCCGGGGCAGCAGATGAGCTGGAGCGTTATCTGGCGAAAAAGGATCAGCTTCAGCAGGAATTAAAAGAACTGGAAGACGGAACCAGAACTGCTGAACTGAATGTCAGACGAGAGACGCTGGAACGTGAAGTGGAAGATCTGGAACGAAAGATCAAGTCTGTGAATGAAGAACGGATCGGACGTGCCGGAGATAAGCGGATCGCTGAGAGTGAGCAGAAGAGTTATGAAGAACGTCTGAGTCTGCTGCAGGAAGGATTTGTGCCAAATCAGGAGCTTCTGGCGCAGGTGAAAGAGGTTCTCATGAACCGCACCGAGCAGGCGTACCGACGGGAAAATACAGAATTACTTGCGAAGCTGTCTGCACAGGAAGAATCAGCCGGCGACCAACGGACTTCTGCAAGAATCCGGTTTAATAATGAATATCCGGCGTATGGATTTACCAGTCTGGAGCATGACAATGATGTGTATGACAAGGTGTTGGATCAGCTTCAGCAGGATTATGAGCCGAAGTTTAAGGCAGAATTCGAGAAGCAGTATCTGCTGGTATATCATTCCCTGCGGGAAAATGTGATTGCGACCATTCACGGGGAGATCAAGGCTGCATACCGTCACCGGAAAGAGATCAACCGGATGCTGTCCCGTATCCGTTTCTCGGACAGTACGTATCAGATCGATATTCTTCCGGCGGATAATGAGAACGGACAGTTCTATGAGATGCTGATGGCAGAAGAACTGGACAGCAAGGTGTTAGATAATGACGGCTTTGACGGACAGTTAAGCTTTGGGGAAGATACATTTTACCAGAAATACGAGAAGCAGATCGAGCGTCTGACGGAGAAATTCATGCCACCGAAGGATGAGGATGGTCAGAAAAGAAGCCTGCACAAGCAGGAGATGGAAAAATATGCCGATTATCGGAATTACCTTACCTTCAGTATGTATGAGCGTGTGGAAGATGAACATGGTAATGTGAAGAAGAATTCGGTAGACGAGATGGCGGGGCGTGATTCCGGCGGTGAGGGACAGAACCCGAAATACGTTGCACTGCTTGCGGGATTTGCAATGCTGTACATGCAGCAGAGCAGCAGAGATCCAAGGATCCGTCTGGTGCTTCTGGATGAGGCATTTTCCAAGATGGATAAGGAGCGAAGCGAAGTGTGCCTGCGCTATGCGAGAGAACTGGAACTGCAGTTAATCGTGTGCGTGCCGGATGAACGTCTGCAGTCACTGATCCGCAATGTGGACAGTGTGTATGGATTCCGCAGACATAGGAATCAGATATCCATGATGCATATCGATAAAGGGCAGTATCTGGAAATGATGGAAGGAAATGCAGGCAAGGAAGACGTGAAAGATGGAAGAAAGCAGACAGGAACTGATACAGCAGCTGATTAAGATCATAGACGGTGATGCATACCGAAAGGGAACCAAGAAAGGTATGTGTCACCCGAAAGTGACGAATCATATGATGAAGGACATCCTGAAACAAGGGATGGAGATTGAGCAGGAGCTGCTGATTTAATAATTTTTGAAATATTTTAAAAAATTTAAAAAAGTACTTGCATTTTAGAAAAGTTCTGCTATAATAATATTTGTCGCTGATGCGAAACACTATTGCGGATTGGTGTAATGGCAGCACAGCAGACTCTGACTCTGTTAGTAGAGGTTCGAGTCCTCTATCCGTAGCTACTAAGATCGGATACATCATATGTATCCGATTCTTGAATCGGAGTGTGGCTCAGCTTGGTAGAGCGCTACGTTCGGGACGTAGAGGTCGCAAGTTCAAATCTTGTCACTCCGACTATTATGAAAAGTCATAAGACTTGTTAATTCAGGTTTTATGGCTTTTTATTTATGTGAAAGAATATATCAAATAAGATTGTTATGCTGTTTGGAAATCGATAATTAGTATATGTATTCAGCCCTATGATTAATCAAACATGTTTTATTAGTAATCAAAACTGTTTGATTAATCATGGGGCTGAAACTATATATAAAGGTGTTTTATTATGTCAAAAAACAGAGTATAATCATAAAGATTGATTTAAAAATGTTGATAGAGTGAGGCAAAAGATGAGGGAAAATAACAAAAAGAGTATTTTATTTTTGCATGTGGCGGTTATGCTGTTTGGCTTTTCGGGAGTGCTAGCACAGTATGTGCAGGTTCCGGCTGTGCTGGTGGCGATGGGGCGAGTCATTTGTTCGTCATTGTTACTTCTGGCAATATCGCTTGTGAAGAAGGACAAGCTGACACTGGAATCAAAAAAGGATTATGCATTGATTATCGGAACCGGTGTGATCATGGCGATTCACTGGTCCAGCTTCTTTCAGGCAATCCAGGTGTCATCGGTAGCAATCGGAACGATCACATTTTCTACATTTCCACTGTTTCTGACGTTTATGGAGCCGGTCGTGTTCAAAGAAAAGCTTCGGGCGAGGAGCGTGATCAGTGCAGTGATTCTGCTGGCTGGCGTGTATATTACGGTGCCGGAATTTTCTGTGGAGAATCAGGTGACCGTGGGAATCCTATGGGGAATATTGTGTAGCTTTACTTATGCAATTATGACGCTGGGTAACCGCTATTTTTCAAAAAAATATACAGGACGGATCATTTGCCTGTATGAGCAGGGAACAGCGGCGATTGTACTTCTTCCTGCGCTGTGGCTTGTGAAAGTGGAGTGGAGACCGGTTGATATTGCAGGTGTGGCGGCTATTGGCTTCGTATGCACGGCGATTGCATATTCATTATATGTATCTGCACAGAAGGGTGTGCGCGCGCAGACGGCGGGAATTATATCAGGAATGGAAACGGTCTATGGAATCATCTTTGCATTTGTTTTTCTGCGGGAAGTTCCGACTGTGAGAGAATTGATCGGAGGAGCAGTGATCCTTGGCGTGGCATTGTATTCTTCTTTGAAAGCAGATGATTAGGAGGAATTGAGAGTGATTATGAGAATACGAAAGATAACGCTGCCAGTTTACTTTTCTATAGCAATCTTATATCTGGAAATGGTATTTCATATATACGAATTCAGATCATTGTCCGGCGGCTTCTTTTTTATGACGCTGTTTTCGGTAATGGGGGGTGTGCTTATCGGAGCATTGATCGGGAAAATGAGGGAACGCGCAGCATATATTGTGACGATCGTTGTCACGGCGGTGTTGTGTCTGTTTTTCTGCGCTGAGATCGTATACAAATCCGTTTTTCAGAAATTCCTGGCATTATTCAGTATGCTGGGCGTGGCAGGACAGGCATTTGATTTTATGGATGTGATCGGTAAGAACATTCTGCTGACGATCGGCGGTTTGATTCTGTTGTGGCTGCCGATGATCTTTTTGATTATCGGAAAACGGAAGAACGTGATCGTATTTCGACCGTATTCCTGGGAGGAAAGTCTGAAAAGAATCGCATTAGCAGCGGAAATGTATCTGGCAGCGATTCTGATCCTTGGCTGTATGAGCCAGGAACCGTACAACTTGAATGATATCTATTATCATAACGTGTCTACAGATTTGACAGTGGAACAGTTTGGTGTATTGACTACAAATCGTCTGGATGCCTGGTATCAAGTGGTAGGAAAACCAATGCGGACATTGCAGACGGCAGTGGCAGATGATGCAGATAAGAAAAGTGATAAGAAAGATGCGGATGGAAAAGATAGCGGAATCGATACGTCACCGAATATCATGGATATTGATTTTGATGGAATCCTTGCAGCATCACCGAATGATTCTGTGACACAGCTGACCCAGTATTTTCAGACACAGAGTGGTACCAATAAGAACGAGTACACAGGCATGTTTGAGGGATATAATGTGATCTTTATTACAGCGGAAGGATTTAGCGGATATGTGATCGATGAAGAGCGGACTCCGATGCTGTATAAGTTGAAGAACGAGGGATTTGTGTTCAATCACTATTATACACCGGGGTGGTATGGCAGTACTTCGGATGGCGAGTATGCGAATCTGACCGGATTGTTACCTACAGACGGGATCGTCTCTATGCGTGAAGCGGGTGAGAACGGTAATAATATGTTCTTTACGCTGGGCAGACAGCTGGAGAGAAAAGGATATACGTTAAACGGATTCCATAACAATGATTATACGTATTATGGACGTGATAAGTCACATCCTAATATGGGATACAACTGGTATGGAACAGGTAACTGGTTTCAGCCGGAGAAGACCGAAAGTGGCAAGGATTACTGGCCGCAGTCGGATGTACAGTTGATGCTGCAGAGTATGGATATGTACATGGATCAGGAGCCGTTCCATACATACTATATGACAGTCAGCGGACACATGATGTACGATGTGAACAGCAATCAGATGGCATATAAGAATTACGATCAGGTGGCAGATCTTCCATATTCCGAGACGACAAAAGGATATCTGGCGTGCCAGCTGGAACTGGAAAAAGCACTGGAGACGCTGGTTGGAGAACTGGAAGACCGTGGGCTAGCAGATCATACGGTGATCGTACTCGGTGCGGATCACATACCATATGACGATAAGCCGGTGTGTGATGAACTGGCAGGACATGAACTGGATCCAGGTGTGGAGTGGTATCAAAATGATCTGATCATCTGGTCCGGCAGCATGAAAGAGCCGGTGCAGGTGGATAAATACTGCTACGATGTAGATATACTTCCGACTATTTCCAACCTGCTGGGTCTGGAATATGATTCCCGTCTGATGGTTGGTCAGGATATTTTATCAGACAGTGAGCAGCTTGTATGTTTCCCGAATCGCAGCTTCATTTCCGGGAAATGCATCTACAATGCGGTCAATGGTTCGGTAACGCCGCTGACAGAAGAGGAAGTGACGCAGGAATATCTGGATCAGATGTCGGCAGTCGTCTATGATAAATTCAGTGTATCCGAGATGGTATTGCACGAGAATTATTATCAGTATCTGGATGGTCACATTTCTTTCAAAAGCGACGAAAAAAGTAATTGACGTACTGGAAAAAATAGGATAAAATCACATTAAGCGTAAAACAGATTGCGCTCTAAAATTTGGTTTGTGATTTAAATTCTATGAAGAGAAAGAGTAGAAGAACGGATATGTTCTACAGAGAGCTGTCGTTGGTGCGAGACAGTGAAGATACCACTTTGAAGATCATCTCTGAGAATGGAGACTGAAGTAAGTGTAAGTTTCCACGGGCGTTTCCCGTTACAGGAATTGCGTATGTTAGTGCGCGAGACAACTTGTTTGTTAGAACAGGGTGGTTGCGGAAGATAGAAGATTAGAAAGATCCGTCCCTAGTTGGGGCGGATCTTATTTTATATCATCGGACCGCATCATCCGGTAAATACACACAGAAAGGATGAAAGAAGATGAGTAACCACACAGAGATCAGATGGCATGGCCGTGGCGGCCAGGGTGCCAAGACTGCTGCGCTTCTGCTGGCAGACGTAGCATTTCAGACCGGTAAATACGTACAGGGCTTTCCGGAGTATGGTCCGGAGCGTATGGGCGCACCGATCACAGCTTATAACCGTATCAGTGATACCGTGATCCGTTCACATTCCAACATTTACGATCCGCAGTATGTAGTCGTTGTTGACGAATCCCTGCTGGAGTCGGTAGATGTGACCAGTGGATTAAAAGAAGATGGAGCGATTCTGGTTAACACAGAACGCAGCAAAGAAGAGATCATTCCGCATCTGAAAGGCTATAAGGGAGATGTGTATGTAATCGATGCCAAGAAGGTATCCATGGCAACGCTTGGTAAATATTTCCCGAATACACCGCTTCTGGCAGCAATCGTAAAAGTAGCAGGAATTATGGATAAAGAGACATTCTTACGTGAGATGCAGGCTTCTTTCCATCACAAATTTGCCAGCAAGCCGGAGGTAATCGATGGTAACATGAAGGCTCTCGAAATGGCATTTGAGGAGGTACACTAATGGCAACAGATATCAGCAAATTAGGATTAAAAGCAAAATGGCAGGATCTGACCGAAGGTATGGTAATTGCCGGTTCGGGTACTTCCAAAGACTTTATGACAGGAGAATGGACACATGTGAAACCGGAATTTATCGCAGATAAATGTAAGCAGTGTCTATTATGCGCACCGGTCTGTCCGGACAGCTGCATTCCGATCAAGGATATGAAACGTGGAGAATTTGATTATGATCACTGCAAAGGATGTGGTATTTGCGTAAAGGCATGCCCATTCGGCGCAATTACAATGGAAGGAGTGAAATAAGATGGGAAAAAGAGATCGTTTGTCAGGTAATGAAGCCGTAGCAATCGCGCTTCGTCAGATTAATCCGGATGTATTTCCGGCATTTCCAATCACACCGTCTACGGAGATTCCGCAGTATTTTGCTTCTTTCGTAGCAAATGGACAGGTAGATACAGAATTTATTCCGGTAGAGAGTGAGCACAGTTCTATGAGTGCTGCAATCGGAGCATCCGCAGCAGGAGCAAGAGCACTGACTGCAACATCTTCTTGCGGTATGGCATATATGTGGGAGGAACTTTACATTGCTGCTTCTAACCGTCTGCCGTTAGCATTGGCACTGGTGAACCGCGCATTGTCAGGTCCGATCAACATCAACTGCGATCATTCCGACAGTATGGGTGCAAGAGATTCCGGATGGATCCAGATGTATGCAGAGAACAACCAGGAAGCATACGACAACATGGTTCAGGCGTTCCGCATTTCTGAGCACAGAGATGTACGTCTTCCAATTATGATCTGTCAGGATGGTTTCATCACCAGTCACGCAGTAGAGAATATTGAACTGCTGGAAGATGCTGAGGTCAAAGGATTCGTAGGCGAGTATGAGCCGGAGAATTATCTGCTGAACCCAGAGTGTCCGATGGCTGTCGGTCCTTACTCTGTGACAGACTTCTATATGGAAGCAAAAAGAAATCAGGCAGAAGGCATGAAGCATGTAGAGAAGGTTGTACTGGATGTTGCGAAAGAATTTGCTGAGATGTCCGGAAGAGAATACGGCTTGTTTGAGGCTTACAAGCTGGAAGATGCTGACCGTGCAGTTGTCATGATCGGTTCAGCAGCAGGTACAACAAAGGATGCGATCGATAAGCTGAGAGCGCAGGGAGAGAAAGTCGGACTTCTGAAGATTCGTCTGTACCGTCCGTTCCCGGCAGAGGCAATTGCAGAAGCACTGAAAAATGTCAAAGCAGTCGCTGTTATGGATCGTGCTGAGGGATACACCAACCACGGCGGACCGCTTGGATCTGATGTGATGGCAGCAATGTTCCGTGCAAGAAGCACAGCACTTGCAACTAACATCATTTACGGACTTGGCGGACGTGACGTACGCGTAGAAGATATGGAACAGGTATTTGCAGATCTGCAGACCATGATCGATAACGATGATGCAGGTGAGACCTATCGTTACATGGGTATCAGAGAGTAAGGAGGGACGACAAATGGCTTATAATTTCAAAGAGACAATGAATAAACCGGAACGTCTGGCTCCGGGACACAGAATGTGTGCAGGCTGCGGCGGTACGATCGCAGTTCGTAACGTACTTCGCGGACTTCACGAAGGAGATAAGGCAGTCATCGGTAATGCAACCGGATGTCTGGAAGTATCTACATTTACATACCCATACGTATCATGGGAAGACAGCTATATCCACAATGCATTTGAAAATGCGGGATCTACCATGAGTGGTGTAGAGGGCGCGTACAAGGCACTGAAGAGAAAAGGCAAACTGGACGAGACTTACAAGTTCATCACATTCGGCGGTGACGGCGGTACTTATGATATCGGTCTGCAGTCTCTGTCAGGTGCAATGGAGAGAAATCACGACATGGTATATGTCTGTTACGATAACGGTGCTTACATGAACACAGGTATCCAGCGCTCATCTGCAACACCAATGTTCGCAGACACTACGACGACACCGGTAGGAAGTGAGAGTAACGGTAAACCGCAGAACAGAAAAGATCTGGCTGCGATCATCGCTGACCACGACATTCCGTATGTAGCGCAGACGACATTTGTTCAGAACTTCAAGGATCTACACATCAAGTCTGAAAAAGCAATCTACACGCCGGGCGCAGCATTCCTGAACATCATGGCACCGTGCCCGCGTGGATGGAGATATAACACACCGGATATCATGGAGATCTGTAAGCTGGGTGTAGAGACTTGCTACTGGCCGCTGTTTGAGGTCGTAGAGGGCAAATGGATCCTGAACTACGAACCGAAGAAGAAGCTTCCGGTAGAAGAATTCCTGAAGAAACAGGGAAGATTCAAACATCTCTTCAAACCAGGCAACGAATACTTGATCGAAGCATTCCAGAAGGAAGTAGACAGAAGATGGGAAGATCTGCTGTACAAATGCTCAAGATAGAGCGCAGATAAGATTAGATAAAATAAATATCAGATAAGCACAGGGAGAGACCGTATGGCCTCTCCCTGTTGTGTATATCAGCTGGGAGTCAATCCCCCAGCTGATATAGCCTCCGGCAGGATTGCAGAGGTGCGCAGTAGAAGTATGTCATGCAATTGTATGACGCGCACCTCGCAGCAAGAATGCGAGGCATTCTTGAATGCTTTAACTTGTTTTCCTGTTAATATATCTTGCTTTATACTTTGAATAAATGATGGTCTGATCCTTATACAGACTGTAATATCCGGACAGCGAGTAGCTGATGGATATCGCGATCAGATAATATGCCACACCGGAGAATCCAAACAATTCAAAAGAAATCAGCATGGCAGTGATCGGACAGTTGGTAACGCCGCAGAACAGAGCAGCCATTCCGGCGGCAGCGGACAGCCCCGGTGACAATCCGAGCAGGCTTCCGGCAACACATCCGAACGTGGCACCGATACTGAATGCAGGTACGATCTCACCGCCCCGGTACCCGGCACGCATGGTCAGTGCGGTCAGGATCATTTTCCACAGGAAATCAAGCGGTTTTGCCTGACCTTCTTCGATGGCGCGGGTGATCAGATTGCCACCGGCACCCATGTAATCGCTGGTGTTCAAAAGTGCGGTCACTGCGATGATGATGCATGCAGCGGCAAAGACACGCAGGTATGGATTCTTCAGATATTTCTGATAGAACTTGCTGATGTATTTCAACAGAATACAGAACAGGATGCTTAAAAAACTGCATCCGACTGCAACCAGACCAATCTTCAGACCATTTGCAATCGTAAGCTCCGGCACCTTTACTACCAGAAATGTCTCCGGGCTTACTCCCATTCCATCAGCAAACCGTGATGCAATGATAGATGCGATCATGCATGGGAACAATGCAGCATAATACATAACGCCGACACTTGCTACCTCCATGGCAAATACGGCAGCAGCCATCGGGGTGCCGAATACGGCAGCGAACGCAGCGCTCATGCCGCACATGATCATCACATGCTGGTCAAATTCATCCAGCTTCGCAAGCTTGCCAAGCCAGCTTCCAAGCTTCCGCCAAACTGGATCGAAGCACCCTCGCGTCCGGCAGAACCGCCAGTCAGGTGAGTCAGCAGTGTGGACAGGAAGATCAGTGGAGCTGAGATAAATGGAATCTTATCTTTGGACTTGATCGTGGCGAGCACCTGATTCGTGCCGCCGTCCTCGCTTCCTAACTTCTGATATAAGAACACGATCAGCAGTCCTGCAAACGGCAGCAGGAGAAAAATCCTGATATGCGCGTCACGATAAGCAGTTGCCGCGCCGATACATTTGGCAAAGATACCGCTGGCACCGCCGACGATCAGGCCGGTCAGCACAGCTAACACAAGCCACTTCAAGAAATTCACGATGTTATGGCGGATATGTTCATAATAATATTGAAATAAAACTTCTTTTCTGGACATGATAGAAACCTCTTTTTCCTTTGTACTCTCAAAAACATTCCTATTTATTATACTATTTTTTCTTTAGAATTAACACTATGAAAATGCCCATTTTATCTCAGTCGAGAAGACCCCCATCTTTTCAGGTGGTGAGTAATAGCAAATTTGTAGAAAACATTGACAATATCCTATATATAAGGGTAAAATAATAAAAAACATCCTTAAAATAAGGAGAACGATACAATGAAAAAATATGCAGTGAAGAAAAGTGTAACAGGAGTGGAAATAAAAAAATGTCGTAAGAGGCTCGGTGTGTCTCAGGAGGAATTTGCGGAGCTGCAAATGTATCGAAGAAGACGGTAGAGCGGTGGGAATACAGCGGACAGCCGATAACAGGTCCGATCGTGACACTGATACAGATATTAATGAATGAACCTGCGTGGGAAGAAAAACTGGTCATACCGGAAAAAGAAATGCCGATCAGAATTTCCTATATGTTCCGTAATGAGTTATGTACAATCATCGATGTGGATGAAGGAAAACGGAGTGTGAACGCACTGAACTATACGAATCATTTTCTGAAAAAAGCATTTGGTGATAACGAGCATCCGACCTATGAAGACTATGAAGAATTTCTGGAATCCAGATGCTTTCCAAGAACAAGAGATAAGATGAAACTCATTCTGAGGGAGTTGGATCTGCCATTTTACGATCCGATGATGATTATAGAAAAGACAGAAGGCAGGATGGCAGAGGATGATTTCTGGATACGGATAGAGAGGTGAGAGCGTGGTAAGATTAAAAAAAGCGGATCTACGGGAACACATCCATCAGTCATCTAAAGGTAATCAGCTAAAATGGGAGAAGGATGGTATCTGGTATAAGGCAGACTATACAGGGTATGAAGGTCTGGCAGAATACATGGTGTCACAGCTGCTAAGATATTCTACACTTGATGCCAAAGAGTACGTATTGTATGAGACAGAACGGATTGTATATGCGGATCATGAATATTCGGGATGCAGCAGTCAGGATTTTCGAGAGGATAAAGAATGGCAGGTAATTACAGCAGAACGTTTGTTCCGAAGAAAATACAATCAGAGTCTATATATCAGCATGTTCCGTATTAGAGAGACGAAGGAACGGCTGAAGTTTATGGTTGATCAGGTGGTTCGCATGACAGGATTATCTGATTTTGGACAATATATGAGTAAACTGATTACTATTGATGCGCTGTTTTTGAATGAGGACAGACACACACATAATATAGCGTTCCTTTGGGACGGATATGATGAATACAGATATTGTCCGATATTTGATCAGGGAACCTCATTGCTTGCTGATACAACCGTGGATTATCCATTGGAAAAGGATGTGATAGATCTGATCGGAACTGTGGAAGCGAAGACATTCAGCAGGTCATTTGAAGAACAGCTTGACATTGCAGAGCAGCTGTATGGAGATACGATACAGTTTCAGTATGGAGAGCGTGAGATCAGAGAATTTCTGGGACAGGATCAGGTATATGCAGAGGATGTAAAGAAACGGGTGTATACAGTGTTGATGCAGCAAAGAAGGAAATATCAGTATTTATTTAAATAATATATGAGCAGGGTTTTGAATAGTAACTAAAATAATAATAGCTTCCACCTGAGAATTGTCTTCAGACGGAAGCTATTCTTTGTATAATTACAATTTATTTATTTCCACCAAAGATGGCACCCATAAAACGAATGTATGTATATACCACCAGGACAACTGCGATGATCGTCTCGATCAGTACGATATTTGCAAGGAACGGCATCGGGTGTCCCATATTGGCAGCGCATGCCATTGTCTGTTTGGTTGCGATCGCGCTGATTACGAATGGGAAGGTGAATGCTGCATAGCTTGGGTAAAATGGCATCTTCAGATATCCGATCGCTTTGATCAGTGCGAAGATGTAGATTACAGTAGCGACAACAAACATTGCCATCAGGAAGTTATAATTCTTAGGCATAACGGACTGTACATAGCCTGCGATACAGAGACTTGTCGGTGCGGCGTAGATACAGATCAGCGGTTTTGCCGGATCCGGAACTTCTTTGAACTTCACATAGCGGTATGTTACCAGTACCAGCAGGATGATCAAAGTCACCAGACCGAACCAGAATGTGGCACTTCCGAGAGACTGTTTCTCATAAGCAGGAGCTGTAACAGATGCCACAACGATACCTACATATACGATGTAGTAGCTTGCGAATACCTTCGGCATTGCTAATTTTGCGATGAATTTAATGGTAAAATAAATGATCAGCACGACATGAAGTGCGATAGCAAATAGCCAGATATAGTAAGCTGCCTGTCCGATAAATGGCTTCACATAGGTGCTTAAGATCATAAGTGCCATTGGGAATGTTCCGGAGACACTTGCCATGATCGGATTGTTCATATCCTCTTTGACAGCTCCCGGGAACATGATCAGTTTCAACAGTACGAGTACCAACAGGAATGCAGCGAATACTCCGCATACATAGCGGATACCTTCGGAATAGCTCTGAAGGAGATTGCCCAGTGCGGCAGTTCCCAGCATAACTCCGCAGAGTGGAATTGATACTTTTTTAATTACATTACTCATAGTTTTTCCTCATTTCTAGTAGATAGTTTGATGCTTTAAAATGTGTGTGCCTAGACAATATCTGAAAGAGCACGGCGCTCGCATGGCTCATCAACCTCATCAAGATTCTTGATATCGCATTCGCGACAAACGATTTCAGCAACCTTCCATGCACATAAGCCGGTGAAGAAGATACACTGTTCTTTGTGTTCGCCCTGTCCCATATTGAATTCTTTAGTGAGCACACGACAGCAGATCGCATTTTTCTTATTGGCTGTTTTAAACCAGTCATGCAGTTCATGCGTCAGTTCCATACATTTTACACTCTTTGGATTGGTTGGACCGTTCTGCTCGGTGCGACCGAAGAACATACCAAGTGCAAGGATACCGCCGTTGAATGCACCACAGACGCAGCCTGATTTACCCGCGCCGACAGCCATACCGGAAGCCATAGCGATTACAGAATCCGGAACATCCAGTTTGAACTCCTGCTTTATTGTGGCCATCAGTGCTTCACAGCAGTAATAGCCATTTTTGAAATTCAGCTCAGCAGCCTGCTGTACGGCTCTCGGACTGATCTCAGTTACTCCAATTTTTACGTTTGATTCTAACATATCAAACCCTCCTTAAATTAAAAATAATATCGAATATATTATACCTTTTTGAAAAATGAGGGTAAAATTGAAAAGTTTTATAAATATTCTGACTTATAGAAAATGTCTATAAATATCCAAAAACGCAGACTTTTCACATCCTGCACAAAGTTTGGTAACGATATTTTTACAGAATAAGCAGGTAAATATTTAAGGCAGGACAGCGAAAATCAGGCTGGACGGAGAGTGTTGAAGCCCGGTATACTGAAATCCTTCCGTAATCTTGTCTTTTTGACATTTTTCGAGTATCTTATTAGGTATAGGAAAGTGAAAAAGGAAGCAGCCAGAGAAATGGCTGTGGAGGGAGAAAAGCATTATGGAAGAAATTACAGAACAAAAGGGATCTGCGGGTGAGCATACACCGAGACCGGGAGGCATTAAGGCACATAAAGCTGCGGCGGAAAGACATGAAGCAGAGGACAGAGATCGTGCAGAGATGAGGCGACGCCGTGCGGCAAGAGAAAGGCGGAGAAGGAAGCGTAAGATCCAGAGAGCAATTCTGATTGCGGCAATGGTGTTGATCCTGCTTCTGGCTGTGCTGCTGGTAAGAGCAGTAGTGAAGAAAGTGACCGGAAGCAGTAAAAAAGAACCGGCAAAGACAACTTCTGTGGAAGTGAAAAAGGAAGATAAGGCGGAATCCAGGGAAGCGACAGCGACCATTAATATCGCAGGTGATATTATTATGCATAAGCCATTTTTGACTTCTTCGGTGTATAAGAATGGAGACGACTATGATTATAATCCGATCTTTCAATATGTAAAGGATTATTATAATGATGCAGACTTTTCTATCTGTACGACAGAGTATGCGCTGACTGGCGGTAATTACAGCGGTTATCCAACGTTCTGTGCGCCGGATGCTATTGCAGATGCGCTGGCAGAGAATGGGATCGATATGTGCCTGCTTGCGAATAATCATATTTATGACGGTGGAGACGAAGGACTTCAACGTACTATGGAAGTATTGGATAAGGATGGCATCATGTATACCGGTGTGCGTAAGAAAGCCGACGATAAGAAGTATGTGGTGAAGGATATCAACGGAATCAAGGTTGGTTTCTTCAATTATGTATTTGAGACTGAAGAAGTGAATGGACAGAAGACAATCAACGGTATCGCAGTGAACGATGAGAGTGCAGATCTGATCAATTCTTTTAAAGAAGCAGATCCGGAGTCTCTATATAGTGATGTAGAGCAGATTTTATCTGATATGAAAGAGGACGGTGTGGAATATACTGTTGCGTGTATGCATTGGGGTGTAGAATACCAGACGGAAGAGAATTCCGATCAGGACGAGATCGCGCAGAAGCTGTGTGATATGGGCGTGGACGCGCTCATCGCCAGTCCTCCGCATGTAATTGAACCTGTGG
Source organism: Dorea sp. AM58-8 (assembly GCF_003464045.1). Classification (NCBI taxonomy): domain Bacteria; kingdom Bacillati; phylum Bacillota; class Clostridia; order Lachnospirales; family Lachnospiraceae; genus Dorea; species Dorea sp. AM58-8. The sequence goes on from NZ_QSDM01000010.1 coordinate 28,847, forward strand.
ATCTTCTGACCAGCACAGACGGTGACCATGAAATGGTATGCGCATATGCGATTGGCAATCATCTGTCCAATCAGCGTACCGAATACATGGAAGGTCTGACGAATGGCTATTCGGAAGATGGCATGATGGTGAAGCTTACTGTAAAGAGAGATGCCAAAGGCAATATTTCTCTTGATGGCGCAGATTTTATTCCAACCTGGGTATACATGGATCAGAATCCGGATAATGAATATTTTATTCTGCCACTGGATAATCCGGAGAATCTGGAAAAGAATACAGGACTTACGAATCTGACAGATGATGTGACAGCATCTCTGGACAGAACAGATGGGATTGTAGGTAATGGCGTGAAGAAAGTGCAGGATGCACTGCCAATCGCACAGAAGGATCCATCAGTAAAATCAGCAGGTGAAGTGAAGAACAGCAATACAAAAAACGATAAATCAAAAAACGATACAAAATAAAAAGGTCCCCTGCGGAGGAAAGTAAACCTGCGCAGGGGATTGCTTTTAAAAATCTGTCAGAATCTGGTGTGCCATTTGACGTGTGAACGTGGCAGTCCGGTCAGATATATCATAATCCTTGTTAAATTCAACAATATCACATGATATCACAGGAAGACCGGTAAGAAGCTGGTGCATAAGCGTAAACGCTTCTTCCTCCAACAGACCGCCTGGAACCGGAACTGAGACTCCGGGAAGGTGTGCGGGATCCATTACATCAATATCAAAGCTGATATGGACATTCTGCAGATGTGCCAGATATTGAAGTGTTTCATCAATGCAGCGTTGGATACCGAGAGTTGCCATCTGTTGCCACGTATAATAGCGAATATTAAGCTTGTTCAGAAACTCCATCTCCGGCGGGTCAATATCGCGAAGCCCCAGCATGACAATGTTAGATGGTTTGACTTTAGGCTTGTCTGACAAGATTCTGGTCAATGACTGTTCGCCCATACCAATTAGAGCGGCAACGGGCATTCCGTGGATATTACCGGTGACAGTGGTTTTGTCAGTATTGATGTCTGGATGTGCATCGATCCAGATCAGACCAAGATCTTCGCAATATGTTCCGGCAGCAGAGACGCTTCCGATGGCGGAACTGTGATCGCCGGAAATGTAAAGTGGTGATTCACCTTTGCATAATGCATGATATCCAGATTCAGCAATTTGTGAACAGTTTGCAATCACGCTGTTCAGATATTTCAGATTGCTCAGGTTCTCTTCCGGTCTGGTGATTTCCGGAAGTATATGAATATCCAGTTCAGGGCAAAAAGATTGCAGATAATCCAGACTGTTGATCAGTCCCGGAGCACCCACTCCGTAATGCATGGGACAACCAAAAATGTGATTCATAAAGTAACCTCCTATATGATTATATGACATACACACATACATGCATCATATCATGGTTGTGTGCTTCTTTCAATGCTGTAAATGTGGTTGAAATAAATCGTGACACACATATCTTGAAAATGTTGAAAAAGAAGAATAAAACATCAAATTCATTGATTTAATATTTGAAAAGTGAAAGCGTTGAAATTAGAACTTGCAAAATAAAAATAGCTGTGCTAAGATTGAATCAAATTTCAGAGAATGCTGAGAACAAGACTCAACTTTCTGGAACCTGACAGGAATAAGGTGTCACCGACTGAGAGCACCTTTTAGGGAATGAGAGATATGGGAACACTTGGGAGCAGACTGGCTGAAAAGTTATGACTTAGTAGGACAGTACGTGTCATGCGCGTTAAGCATAAGAGAGGAATTAAAAGGGAGAAGATTCCCGGAGATTCAAAGCGGGTGGTACCGCGGATTATGTCAGATCCGTCCCGGAATATGAGAGATCATGTTCCGGGACTTCTTTTATTTAAATTCAATCATAAGAGACAGATCCGTCCCGTTCAAAAAAGGAGGACCAATCATGGAATATTTAACAGGAGTAGCCAAGAAAGAGACTTTAGAAATCAGTGAACTGCTTGCCGGAGATCTGGCAGGACAGAAGGTTAAGGTTAACGGAGCCGTTCATACGATCCGTGACATGGGAACCGTAGCATTTGTTGTTCTGAGAAAAAGAGAAGGACTGCTGCAGGGTGTATACGAGGAAGGCACAGCCGGATTTGATCTGAAGGATCTGCGGGAAGCGGATACCATAGAGATCGAAGGAACGTTGGAGAAGAATGAAAAAGCACCGAACGGTATCGAGATCCGCATGGAATCATTGCGAATCCTCAGTGAGCCGGAAGCAGATATGATGCCACTTGCCATTTCCAAATGGAAGCTGAACACCTCACTGGATGCAAAGCTGAACTACAGACCGATCGCACTGCGCAATGTGAGAGAACGGGCAAAGTTCAAATTGCAGGAAGGCATTACAAGAGCATTTCGTGATTTTCTTTATGAACAGGGATTTACGGAGATTCATACACCGAAGATCGGAGCTAAGAGTGCAGAGGGCGGAGCGAACCTGTTTCGTCTGGATTATTTCCACAGACCGGCAGTGCTGCAGCAGAGTCCTCAGCTTTACAAGCAGATGATGGTCGGCGTGTTTGACAGAGTATTTGAGACAGCACCGGTATTCAGGGCAGAAAAACACAACACCAAGCGTCATCTGAATGAGTACACCAGTCTGGATTTCGAGATGGGTTACATCGATGGATTTGAAGATATTATGGCAATGGAAACGGGATTCCTGCAGTACATGATGGCAATGCTCGCTAAGGATTATGAGAAAGAACTGAAGATTTTGAATATTACACTTCCGGATGTCAGCAAGATCCCGGCAGTGAGGTTTGATGAGATCAAACAGAAGGTATCTGAAAAATATGGTCATAAGATGCGGAATCCATTTGATCTGGAACCGGAAGAAGAGCAGCTGATCGGACAGTATGCGCAGGAAGAATGGGGAAGTGATTTCGTATTTGTTACCCACTATCCTTCGAAAAAACGTCCGTTTTACGCAATGGATGATCCGGCAGATACCAGATACACATTAAGCTTCGACCTGTTGTATAAGGGAATGGAGATTACCACAGGTGGTCAGAGAATCCATGATTACAAAGCACTTCGCGAGAAAATCGCAGCACGTGGCATGGAAGAGGAAGGTCTGGAACATTATCTGGATACATTCAAACACGGTATGCCGCCGCATGGTGGACTGGGTATTGGCCTGGAGCGCCTGACCATGAAGCTGGTGGGAGAGGATAATGTCCGTGAGACTACACTCTTCCCAAGAGACTTAAGCAGACTGGAACCATAGAACAGAGTACGGATAAAGGAGTAGTTATGGCAAATAAGATATCAGATGAGACCATCGAATATGTAGGCATTCTGGCAAAGCTGGAACTGTCTGAAGAAGAGAAATTAGCAGCCAGATCCGATATGGAACGGATGCTGGATTATATCGATACACTGAATGAGCTGGACACCGAGGGGATTGAGCCGATGTCACATGTATTTCCGGTAAATAATGTATTCCGGGAAGATGTGGTGACGAATGGAGACGGAAGTAAAGATACTTTGAAGAATGCGCCGCTTCAGAAGGAACAGTGCTTCAAAGTGCCAAAGACCATTGGATAGACAGAGTCAGGAGGATAAGAGATGAGTATCAGAAGTCTGACAGCAGTTCAGCTGGGTAAGAAAATACAGGCAGGAGAAGTTACCGTTCGCGAAGCAGTGGAAGCGTCTCTTGCACAGATAGACAGTGTGGAATCAGAAGTCCACAGTTACGTGACGATCTGCAGAGACGAAGCACTGAAACGTGCAGATCAGGTGCAGAAAATGATTGATGCAGGAGAATTTACGGGACCGCTTGCAGGTGTGCCGATTGCCGTTAAGGACAACATGTGTACGGAAGGCGTGCTTACTACCTGTAGTTCTAAGATATTGGGAAATTTCGTGCCGACATTTACGGCAGAAGCGGTAAAACGGCTGGAAGAAGCCGGCGCAGTCATCCTTGGCAAGACCAATATGGATGAATTTGCTATGGGTAGTACAACCGAGACTTCCTATTATGGAGTGACAAAGAATCCGTGGAATACAGCCCATGTGCCGGGTGGATCTTCCGGCGGTTCCTGTGCGGCAGTGGCAGCAGAAGAATGCTTCTGTGCATTGGGATCTGACACAGGTGGTTCAATCCGTCAGCCAAGCGCATTCTGTGGCGTGGTTGGAATGAAGCCGACATATGGTACGGTATCCAGATATGGACTGATCGCCTATGGTTCTTCTCTGGATCAGATTGGACCGGTGGCAAAGGATGTGACGGACTGCGCGGCAATCCTGGAAACGATTGCAGCACATGATGAAAAAGACAGCACTTCTATAGGAAGAGACAGCTATGATTTCACATCTGCACTTGTAGAAGATGTGAAAGGCATGAAGATCGGTATTCCGAGAGATTATTTCGGTGACGGATTGGATCCGGAAGTAAAGGAAGCTATCCTGAAAGCGGTGAAGGTACTGGAAGAAAAAGGGGCGGTTGTAGAAGAATTTGACTTAAGCCTGGTAGAATATGCAATTCCAGCATACTATGTAATCGCATCGGCAGAGGCAAGTTCCAACCTGTCCCGTTTTGATGGTGTGAAATACGGATATCGGACAGCAGACTATGAAGGACTTCACAATATGTATAAGAAATCTCGTTCTGAAGGATTCGGACCGGAGGTGAAACGTCGTATCATGCTTGGCTCTTTTGTGCTGAGTTCCGGATATTATGATGCATACTATCTGAAAGCACTTCGTACCAAGGCATTGATCAAAAAAGCGTTTGACCGCGCATTTGAAAAATACGACATGATTATTGGACCAGCTGCACCGACGACTGCACCGGAGCTTGGTAAGAGCTTAAGTGACCCGATGAAAATGTATCTGAGTGATGTATATACTGTATCTGTGAACCTGGCAGGACTGCCGGGTATCAGCATTCCGGTGGGACGTGATTCCAAAGGACTGCCGATCGGTATGCAGATGATCGGTGACTGTTATCAGGAGAAAAAACTGCTCCAGGCAGCATACACATATGAACAGACAGGAAGTTATGTACGGCCGGAGCTGGCAGAAGCAGCTGAGAAAGGGGGCAGATAATCATGGCAAAACAGTATGAAACCGTCATTGGACTGGAAGTCCATGTAGAACTTGCCACTAAGACGAAGATATTCTGCGGATGCAGTACAGCATTCGGGGGTGCACCAAATACACACACCTGTCCGGTATGTACCGGTATGCCGGGGTCTCTTCCGGTATTGAATAAACAGGTAGTAGAATACGCTGCTGCCATCGGTCTTGCAACGAACTGTGAGATTACACAGGTATGCAAATTTGACCGTAAGAACTACTTCTATCCGGATAACCCACAGAACTATCAGATCTCGCAGCTGTATCTTCCAATCGCAAGAAACGGATATGTAGAGATCGAAGTCGGAGAGCAGAAGAAAAAGATTCGTATCCACGAGATGCATATGGAAGAGGATGCGGGTAAACTGGTGCATGACGAATGGGATGACACCTCTCTGGTAGATTACAACCGAAGCGGTGTGCCACTGGTAGAAATCGTATCCGAGCCGGATATGCGTTCAGCCGATGAAGTTATGGCTTATTTGGAAAAGCTTCGTCTGATCATTCAGTATCTGGGCGCATCAGACTGTAAGCTTCAGGAAGGTTCCATGCGTGCTGACGTGAACTTGTCTGTTCGTGAAGTAGGGGCATCTGAATTCGGTACCCGTACAGAGATGAAGAACCTGAACTCTTTTAAAGCGATTGCAAGAGCCATTGACGGAGAGCGTCAGAGACAGATTGATTTAATAGAAGCAGGACGTGCAGTCGTGCAGGAGACAAGGCGCTGGGATGACAACAAAGAATCATCGCATGCTATGCGTTCTAAAGAGGATGCACAGGACTACCGATACTTTCCTGAACCAGATCTGGTACCGATCGTAATCAGCGACGAATGGATCGCAGAGATCAAAGCCAGACAGCCAGAGTTCCGTACCGAGAAGCTGGAGCGCTACAACAGAGCGTTTGATATTCCGCGTTACGATGCAGAGATCATTACAAACTCCAAGAAGATGGCAGACATTTTTGAAGCAACCACAGCCATCTGTGGAAAGCCAAAGAAAGTGGCTAACTGGCTGATGGTAGAGACGTTGAGACTGTTAAAGGAACGCGGACAGGAACCGGAAGACATCTGCTTTGCACCGGAGCATCTTGCAAAACTGATTGAACTTACCGAAGCTGGTACAATCAACAGCTCCGTAGCCAAGGAAGTATTTGAGAAGATCTTCGATGAGAACGTAGATCCTGAGAAATACGTAGAAGAAAAGGGTCTGAAGATCGTACAGGATGACGGAGCACTGGAAGAAGTGCTGAAGAAGGTTATCGCAGACAATCCACAGGCCGTGGCTGATTATAAAGGTGGTAAAGAAAAAGCACTGGGAGCTCTGGTTGGACAGACGATGAAGGCAATGAAAGGCAAGGCCAATCCAGGAGCGGTTAATAAGAAGCTTCGTGAGATGTTAGCTTAAGACAGAATGAGACATTAGTATTAACAGTATTATATAGAAAAACAGGCAGGCATTTAGGTATTTAGAAAAATATCTAAATGCCTGTTGCGTTTTGCGATGAGGTGTGTTATAAAGTAATTAGAAATATTTCTAAATAGATTCACGACAGGTAAAGGATGGTGAGTATGGGATTTGGAGAGACATTTAAAGCACTATCAGACCCGGCACGCCGGGACATTCTTTCTTTATTGAGAGAAGGACGGATGTCGGCTGGAGAGATTGGAGCACATTTTGACATGACAGGTGCGACAATTTCCTATCATTTGAAGATCCTTAAGAAAGCAGGACTGGTCTTTGAGACCAGGGAAAAGAATTACATTTATTACACATTGAATACTTCCGTAGTTGAGGAAGTGATGCTCTGGCTGTCAGAGCTGAAAGGGGATGGAACTCATGCTGAAAGCGAATAAAAAGTTTTTTATTGTAACATGTATTATTACAGTGCTCCCGATATTGGTCGGGTTGCTGTTGTGGAATCAGCTGCCGGATCGGGTAGCGACACATTTTGGTACTGACGGTACACCGAATGGATACAGCAGTAAGTTGGTTGCGGTAATAGGGATTTATCTGTTTTGCCTGGCGGTACATATATTCTGTGCATTGGTGACAAGTGTGGATCCCAAAGGAAAGAATATCAGTCCGAAAGTTTATCGTCTGATACTCTGTATCTGTCCGCTGGTATCTATTTATGCGGGTGCCACTGTTTATGGTAATGCACTTGACTATAGGGGCGTAAACAGTACAGTCTGGATAAATGCGTTGATGGCTGTGATACTGATCGTGGTCGGTAATTATCTGCCGAAATGCAGACAGAACTATACGATCGGTATTAAACTGCCATGGACACTGGCAGACGAAGAAAACTGGGATTATACGCACCGGATGGCTGGCAAATGGTGGATAGCAGGTGGTGTACTAACCTTTCTGGCTGGCTTTCAGTCATGGGTAGATCCGGTCTATGTAAGCCTTGCAATTATTATGATTGTGACACTGATTCCAGGAGTGGCATCGTATCTGTATTTCAGAAAACACAGCTTATAAATAAGATTAGGAGAAATAATATCTACATCTTATCGACGGGTGCTATACTGTATATAGTATGTCAGAATAACAGGTAAGATAAGGAGAAAGTTATGAGTGGTTTTTTCGGAGTAGCATCGAAGGAAGATTGTGTACTGGAACTTTTCTATGGAGTGGATTATCACTCTCATCTGGGAACAAGACGCGGGGGCATGGCAGTTCATGGGGAAGATGGCTTCGACCGTGCAATCCATAATATTGAAAATACACCGTTCCGAACCAAGTTTGACAAAGATGTCGGCAATATGAAAGGCAATATCGGTATTGGCTGTATCTCAGATTATGAACCGCAGCCGCTGCTGTTCAGTTCTAAGATTGGAAGTTTTAGTCTTGCATTTGTCGGTAAAGTTAATAATTATGAGGAATTACTGGAAGACCTGTATAGCAGATCTAAGACACACTTTCAGGAAATGACGAATGGAACGGTCAATGTGACAGAACTGATCGCAGCACTGATCTGTGAGAAGGACAGCTTTGCGGAAGGTATCCGATATGTGCAGGATCTGGTGGATGGATCATTGAGCATGCTGTTGATGACCGAGGAAGGAATCTATGCAGCAAGAGATAAGATGGGACGTACTCCGATTGTTGTAGGACATAAGGAAGGCGCATACTGTCTGTCATTTGAGAGCCATGCATATATTAATCTCGGATTTCAGGATTATAAAGAACTGGGACCTGGCGAGATCGTTTATGTGACTCCGGAGAGTGTGGAGACATTGGTAGAGCCTGGTAAGGAAATGAAGATCTGTTCCTTCCTATGGGTATATTACGGATATCCGACATCTGCTTATGAGGGTGTGAATGTAGAAGAGATGCGTTATCGTTGCGGTAGCATGCTTGCAAAACGTGACGGTGATTCCGTGCATCCGGATATCGTAGCAGGTGTACCGGATTCCGGTATTGCACACGCCATCGGATATGCCAATGAATCCGGCGTTCCGTATGCAAGACCATTCATCAAATATACACCGACCTGGCCGAGATCATTCATGCCGACCAATCAGAGTCAGCGTAACCTGATCGCACGTATGAAGCTGATTCCGGTGAAAGCATTGATTGAAGATAAGAAGCTTCTGCTCATCGATGATTCCATCGTCCGCGGTACACAGCTTCGTGAGACAACCGAATTTCTGTATCGCAGCGGCGCAAAGGAAGTTCATGTGCGTCCGGCCTGCCCACCGATCATGTACGGTTGTAAATATCTGAACTTCTCACGTTCCAGATCAGAGATGGAGCTGATCGCCCGTCAGATGATCCAGAAGAGAGAAGGAGATAACTGTCCGCAGGAAGTACTGGATGAATATGCAGATCCATGCACCTGCAAATATGAGCAGATGATTGAAGATATCCGGAAGCAGCAGAACTTCACCACACTGAGATACCACAGACTGGATGATCTGCTAGCATCTATCGGTATCGAGCCATGTAAAGTATGTACATACTGCTTTAATGGTAAAGAATAAAATGGATGAACCGTGATACGGTAATTGAAAATAATGATTGAAAATGGATGAAGCTTATGCTATAATTTTATTAGGCGATAAGCTGAAACGAATTGAATAGGTTCACAATCGTGAGCAAATGAAATGCCTCGGAGCTGGCACTCCGAGGCATTTCTATTCCGTTTTTTGCTAGGTGGCTTAATCCTAAGGTTAGTCTTTTATTTCTTTCCGTCTAACCATTTGCATATGTAGTATGCAACTACACTTGCCATTACGGAAAGTACAAACGAATAGAATAGATTCACAGTCTCACCTCCTATCTACTGCCTTGTATAGGTGAGACAGTAGATAGAGTATAACATGGTTTAAATAATTAAACAATATGAAAAGAAAAAGAAAAGTATTTTATACAAATAATAAAAATAAAACTTGAAATATGAGATAATATATGCTATATTACAGATAGACAGAGAGTAATCTTGAGGCTGGTTTTATGCTATTTCCCTCTGTCTAGCCATTTGCATATGTAGTATGAGTGAAATGCCTCGGAGTTGCCGCTCCGAGGCATTTCTGTTTTTGTATATAAATCCTAAAATAACTCTAAATTGTGAAATCGGGGAATGTTTTTCTGACGCATCTAATGTTATACTAAATATATCTTTAAATTCCAAATTGCTGATACGGAGGAACTTATGAAAGATTTTGTGAAATTGGACGATGTCCGTAAGATATATCATATGGGTGAAGTTGAGATCGCTGCAGCTGATGGTATTTCTTTTCAGATAGAAAAGGGAGAGTTTGCAGTTGTAGTTGGTCCAAGTGGAGCAGGAAAGACAACGGTACTGAATATCCTTGGCGGAATGGATACGGCTACATCCGGTCAGGTGCTGGTGGATGGAGTAGATATTGCAAAGTATTCTGGGAAGCAGCTGACAGCATATCGCAGAGACGATATCGGATTTGTATTCCAGTTCTATAACCTGATTCCGAATCTGACTGCGCTGGAGAACGTGGAACTGGCACTCCAGATCTGTAAGGATCCGTTACCGGCAGAAGAGGTGTTGCGGGAGGTAGGACTTGGTGACAGATTGAAGAATTTTCCGGCACAGCTTTCCGGAGGTGAGCAGCAGAGAGTATCAATTGCGAGAGCGTTGGCGAAGAATCCGAAGCTTCTGCTCTGTGATGAGCCGACAGGAGCCCTGGATTATAATACAGGTAAGGCGATTTTAAAACTGCTCCAGGATACCTGTAGAGAAAAGGGGATGACGGTAATCCTGATCACGCACAACTCGGCAATCGCACCAATGGCAGACCGGGTGATCCAGATTAAGAATGGTAAGGTATCGAAGATGACGGTGAATCCGCATCCGGTATCAGTCGAGACGATAGAATGGTAGGAGCTTGGATATGAAGACTACGACGATTGAATTTTTCAGAGAGATTAAAAAGAGCTCGGGACGTTTTGTGTCGATACTGTTTATTGTGGCGCTTGGTGTTGCATTTTTCTCTGGAATCCGTGCTTCGGAACCGGATATGCGTGTGACAGGAGATGCATATTTTGATCAGGCGAATCTGATGGATATCAAGGTTATCAGTACACTGGGATTGACAAAAGATGATGTGAAAGCATTCGAAGGACTGGACAGTATCGAGAAAGCAGAAGGCGCATACAGCGGGGATTTTCTGAATTATGATGGTGAGAAACAGCGTGCATTGCATGTGATGTCGTTGTCTGAGGATATGAATCAGATTACGGTTACAGAAGGAAGACTTCCGGAGAAGTCTGGCGAATGTCTGGCAGATGACGAGAGCACCTATAAGGTCGGAGATAAGATCAAGCTTACGTCCGGTACGGAAGACCCGGTTACAGATACACTGGCAACAGATGAACTTACTGTGGTTGGTACAGGGAACAGTCCATATTATATATCTTACGGCAGAGGCAGTACGACGATCGGCAACGGAAGTCTGTCAGCATTTCTTGTGGTTCCGAGGGAGACATTTACACAGGACGTGTACACAGAATGCTATCTGTTAGTAAAGGGAGCGAAAGAGTGTATTGCTTATACAGATGAATACGAAGATCTGATAGATGATGCTATGGATGATGTGAAGGAACTCTCCAATGATCGGGGAATCATCAGAAGACGGGAACTGGTCGATGATGCTACCAGAGAGCTGGATCAGGCGAAGATAGATCTGAAAGAGGGAAAAGCGAAGGCAGAACAGGAATTATCAGATGCGGAGACACAGATAGCGGATGCAGAAAGTCAGCTGGCAGATGCGAAAGAAAAGATCAGAAGCGGCAGGGCTCAGATAGAGGAAGCAAAGAATACGCTGACACAGAAACAGCAGGAGCTGGATCAGGCAAAAGCACAATATGCAGATGGTGTGCAGCAATTACAGGATGGACGTGCTCAATATGAAGCAGGGAAGACTGCATTTGAAGCAGGAAAGCCAGAGGCAGAACAGAAGATTACAGAAGGCGAAGCAGCTCTTGAACAGATCCAGGCGGGGATTGATATCTGCAATAATGGATTAGATGCACTCAAAGATATGTGTGGTAATGATGAATCCATTTATGGAAATCCGGATACAGAGATAGGAGCACAATACGCTGGACTGGTGCAGCAACTGGAGGGATTGGAGCAGCAGAAAACAGAATTTTCAGCTCAGCTACAGATGGCAAAAGATCAGCTCGCTTCTGCGGAACAGCAATTTTCAGATACGAAGGCCGCACTGGATGCATCTGAGGCAGCGCTGGCGTCAGTACCGGCGCAGCTGACAAGTGGACAGGAGCAGATTAATGCCGGCTGGCAGGAACTGTCTGAGAAGGAACAGGAACTGGAAAAAGGGATGTCTGAGATTACGGAAAATGAGAATAAGATCTCAGATGCAAAACAAGATTTGGAAGAAGGCAGAACAAAAGCAGCACAGGATATTGCGGATGGGGAAGATAAGATTGCAGATGGTGAGAAAAAGATCGATGATATCCCGGAGGCAGAATGGTATATTTATGACAGAAGTACATTGCCGGAGTACAATGGTTATGGGGAGAATGCAGATCGGATGAAGGCTATAGGAAAAGTCTTCCCGGTATTGTTCTTCTTGGTAGCCGCTCTGATCAGTCTTACCGGTATGACTCGTATGGTAGAAGAACAACGAGTACAGATTGGTACGATGAAAGCACTTGGATATCGCAGATCAACAATTGCTATGAAGTATATTGGTTATGCGTTTTTGGCAACTATCACCGGAAGTATTCTCGGAGTGTTGGTTGGTGAGAAGATTTTGCCGTATATAATCATTTATTCATATGGTATTTTATATCATCACATTCCGGAGATTCTGGTGCCATATGTGCCGTCATACGGTATTATGGCATCGGCAGCAGCAATTGCGTGCACTTTGATGGCAACAATCTTTGCCTGCTATAAGGAACTGGGAGCACAGCCGTCTGAGCTGATGCGTCCTCCGGCTCCTAAAGTAGGAAAAAGGGTTTTCCTGGAACGGATTCCGTTTATATGGAAACGATTGAATTTCTCGTGGAAATCTACAGTGCGCAATTTGATGCGGTATAAAAAGCGCTTCTTTATGACGATATTTGGTATTGGTGGCTGTATGGCGCTGATGATCGTGGGATATGGACTTAGGGATTCTGTATATGAGATTGCAGATATCCAGTATTCTGAGATCCAGCTTTATGACGGTCAGATCGTGCTGCAGGAAGATTTGAATGAGCAGGATCGAGAACACCTGAATACATTTTTGGATACGGACAAAGACGTAGAATCTTATATGGATGCTTATATGAAGAGCATTACACTTAAGAATGGAAAGAAAGAGCGTCAGGCTTACATTACGGTGTTTGGAGATGTGAAAAATATAGGACGGTATGTAGATTTTCACGACCGAAAATCAGATGAGAAATACAAACTTACAGATGATGGTGTGATTATCAGTGAAAAGACTGCTAAGCTTCTAAACGCTAAAGCGGGAGATCGTATCACGATTCAGGATGAGAAAAACGGCGATAAAGAACTCACCATTTCTCATATATGTGAGAATTATATGGGACATTATATCTATATGACGCCAACTTATTATAATAAGGTATTTGGTACAATGCCGGAGTATAACAGTGTTCTGTTTGAAACGGATGATTCTTACAGCCAGACACAGGTAGAAGACGTTGGCGAGAAGATCATGAAACGGGATGAAGTTTTAAGCATCAGCTATGTTCATGATATTCAGGAACAGTTGGATGAAATGCTGTCCAGCCTTAATCTTGTTATTATTGTATTGATCATTTCAGCAGGAATGCTGGCATTTGTTGTACTTTATAATCTTAATACGATCAATATCACAGAGCGGCAGCGGGAATTAGCTACATTGAAGGTATTGGGATTCTACGACGGAGAAGTGGCACAATATGTATTCCGTGAGAATATTTTGTTGACGTTTATCGGCGCAGCAGTGGGTGTTGTGCTTGGCAAGGTTCTGCATTTGTTTACGATTCAGACGGTGGAAGTAGATGCAGCTATGTTTGGACGTAGTATCTATCTGCCGAGTTTTATTTATAGTCTGTTGTTTACCGTGGGATTTTCATTGTTGATCAACGGGATCATGTATTTTAAACTGAAGAAGATCAATATGGTGGAGTCTTTGAAGAGCGTAGAGTAAAGCTTCTTGAAGATGCTCCGGTGGACCTGGAAGACAGATTTAATAAACAGTTTATAAATTTAAGGAAATTATTAGCACTCTTTTTTGAAGAGTGCTAATTTTCTATTGACTTTTAAATTTTACAGTATTATCATAATTTTTGTACATAAAGTACGGAAAAAAGAGCTGGTAGGCTCTGATATTATATAGAATAAAAACAGGAGTGATAGACATGGCAAAAAAAGGTTCATTATCAATCAGCAGTGAGAATATTTTTCCGATTATTAAAAAGTGGGTATATTCCGATCATGACATTTTCTTCCGTGAGATGGTGTCGAATGGATGTGACGCGATCACTAAGCTTAAGAAGTTGGATATGATGGGTGAATATCAGCTTCCGGATGATTACAAACCACAGATTCGTGTTGTTGTAAGCCCGGAAGATAAGACTTTGAAGTTTATCGATGATGGTCTTGGCATGACAGAAGATGAAGTTGAAGAATATATTACCCAGATCGCATTTTCCGGTGCAACAGAATTCCTGGAGAAGTATAAAGATAAGACATCAGAAGATGATATGATCGGTCATTTCGGTCTTGGATTCTATTCTGCATTCATGGTTGCCGATGAGGTTCATATTGATACACTTTCTTATAAAGAAGGGGCAAAGCCGGTACACTGGGTAAGTGACGGAGGCACAGAATATGAGATGTCAGAAGGCGATAAGGAAGGTGTTGGTACCGAGATCACACTGTTCCTGAATGAGGATAGTTTACAGTTCGCGAATGAATACCGTGCAAGAGAAGTACTGGAGAAATATTGCTCATTTATGCCTGTTCCGATCTATCTGGAGAAGGCGAATGCGGAGCAGGAATATGAGACTATCGATGAGGCGGATCTGAAAGAGGATGACGTAGTCGTAGAGCGTATCCATGAAGAAGCCAAGATGGAAGAAAAAGAGAATGAAAATGGCGAGAAGGAGATGGTAGAAGTATCTCCTGCCAAGGATAAAGTTAAGATCAACAAACGTCCGGTACCGCTTAACGATACGACACCGTTGTGGACGAAACATCCGAATGAATGCAGCAAAGAAGACTACATTGATTTCTACCGCAAGGTATTTATGGATTATAAGGAGCCATTGTTCTGGATTCATCTGAACATGGATTATCCGTTCAACTTGAAAGGTATCCTGTACTTCCCGAAGATTAATACCGAATATGATTCTGTAGAGGGAACCATTAAGCTGTATAACAATCAGGTCTTTATCGCAGATAATATCAAAGAAGTAATTCCGGAATTTCTGATGGTATTAAAGGGAGTGATTGACTGCCCGGATCTGCCACTGAACGTATCCAGAAGTGCTCTGCAGAATGATGGATTTGTTAATAAGATCGCGGATTATATTTCCAAGAAGGTTGCAGATAAGCTGAGCGGAATGTGCAAGACAGACAAAGAGTCTTATGAGAAGTATTGGGATGATATCAGTCCGTTTATCAAGTTTGGATGCCTGAAGGACGAGAAGTTCTGTGATAAGATGACAGATTACATCTTGTTCAAGAATATTGATCATAAGTATCTGACACTGAAAGAGTGTGTAGAGAATAATGGTGGCAAGCTGGAAGATAAGAAAGCAGAGAAGCCGGAAGGTGACAACGCTGAGAATAAAGAGCAGACTACCATCTACTATGTGACAGATGAACAGCAGCAGAGCCAGTACATCAATATGTTCCGTGCGCAGGGACAGGATGCTGTGATCCTGTCACACAACATTGACTCTCCGTTCATTACACAGTTAGAGCAGCGCAATCCGGAACTGAAGTTCCAGAGAATTGATGCGGATGTCAATGCATCTTCGAAGGAAGAAGTATCTGAGGAAGAGAAGGAGGCATTCCAGAAGACAACCGATGAACTGGTTGCACTGTTCCGTAAAGAGCTTGGCAATGAGAATCTGGAAGTGAAGGTAGAGAAGATCAAAGATGAGTCTGTGGCAGCTATGATCACACTGTCAGAAGAAAGTCGCCGTATGCAGGATATGATGAAGATGTATGGTATGGCAGGTATGGATCCGTCTATGTTTGGAACGACCGGCACACTGGTACTGAATGCGAATCATCCGTTGGTACAGTATGTACAGGCACATAAGGATGAAGAGAATACAGGTATCTTCTGTAAGCAGTTATATGACCTGGCTATGCTGGCGCATAAGCCGTTATCACCGGAAGAGATGACAGCTTTTGTACAGAGAAGTAATGAGATTATGCTGAAGCTTGCAAAATAATGTGATATAATGAATCCGTCGATGGTGATGACTATCGGCGGATTTTTGTGCACGTCGAATAGGCGTCAGCCTGCTCGATTATTGAGGTTATGAGATTTCATTTCACAGGAGGATAAGCAAATGAATACAAGAACAGAACGCATTATGAAGGCATTGGAAGAACGTGGATTAAGCCAGATGCTGGTAGTAGATCCGATGTCTATTTATTATATGACCGGTGTTTATATTGAACCACATGAAAGATTCTACGGATTATTATTGCGGAAGAATGGAGGTCATGTATTATTTTTGAATAATTTATTTACCATTCCGGATGGCGTAGAACTGGAGAAGGTATGGTATAGCGATACAGATCCGGCGATGGATTATGTGATGAAATATATTGATCCAAACTGTAGACTTGGCGTTGATAAAGATATTAAAGCAAGATTTTTATTGCCATTGATGGATAATCATGCCGCAACAGGATTTGAAAATGCTTCTCTTGCAGTAGATGTGACACGTGGTATTAAAGATGAAGAAGAAAAAGAAAAGATGCGTGCAGCATCTAAGATCAACGATCAGGCTATGGCGAGATTCCGTGAGCTTGTAAAAGAAGGCATTACAGAGAAAGAGATCGCTGATCAGACTCTTGAGATCTACAAAGAACTGGGAGCAGAGGGATTCTCCTTTGATCCGATCGTGTCTTTTGGAGCCAATGCAGCCGATCCGCATCACATGCCAGATGATACTGTACTGAAAGCAGGAGATGTGATCCTGTTTGATGTGGGATGTATCAAGGACGGATACTGCTCTGATATGACACGTACCTTCTGCTATAAAGAAGTAACAGCGAAGAATAAAGAGATCTATGATCTGGTACTGAATGCAAATCGTTCTGCTATCGCAAAGATCAAACCTGGCGTACCGCTTTGTGAACTGGATAAAACAGCCAGAGATATTATCACAGAAGCAGGATACGGTGAGGGATTCAATCATCGTCTGGGACATTTTATCGGACTGTCTGAGCATGAGTTTGGTGATGTATCGTTGACAAATGAGACAAAAGCAGAGCCTGGCATGATCTTCTCTATTGAGCCTGGTATTTATCTGCCGGGAGATACAGGAGTTCGAATTGAGGATCTGGTGTTGGTAACAGAAGACGGCGTAGAAGTGCTGAACTCTTACACCAAAGAACTGCAGGTTATTGAATAAAACGATAGACTTGAAGGAAAGACACGGAGGGTATGTGCAATGAAGTTATTTCAGCAGAAGACGGTGATTAACAAATGTGAGACGGCAAAAGAATTTGCAGAGGCTTACCAGATCGGCAAGGGAGATTTTATCCTGGCGAGCAAGAGTACCTATGATGCGTATTTTACGCCGTTAGGTCTGGATGCCCATGTGGAATACAAGAGCGAGTATGGAAAAGGAGAACCGACGGATGTGATGATCGATGCGCTGATTGCAGATTATAAAGCATCCGGATGTGACCGTATCATAGCGATCGGTGGCGGTGGAGTTATCGATATGGCTAAGATTCTGGTGCTGGAAGGTGAACATACTGCTGAGCAGGTGTATCGCAGACAGGTACCTCTGAAGAAAGCGCATACCTTGATCGCAGTACCTACCACTTGTGGCGCGGGATCAGAAGTGTCCAACGTATCGATCGCAGAATTGACCAGTATTCACAGTAAAATGGGATTAGCGGACGACAGTATTTTTGCAGATGAGGCAGTGCTTGTGCCGGAACTTTTGACCAAGCTTCCGTATTCATTTTTTGCTACCAGTGCGATTGACGCATTTATCCATGCCATCGAATCTTATGTGTCACCAAAGGCAACGCTGTATACACGGATGTTCAGTAACCAGGCAATGGAAATGATCCTGGACGGATTCCAGAAGATCGTGGAGTATGGACCGGAATACCGCATGGAGATTCTGGATCAGTTTCTGGTGGCAAGCGATCTTGCCGGTGTGGCATTTGGCAATGCGGGAACAGGCGCGGTGCATGCTATGTCCTATCCGTTGAGTGGGGAGTATCATGTGGCACACGGAGAAGCCAACTATCTGTTCCTGACAGCTGTATTTGCAGAATATCAGAGAGTGAATCCAGATGGAGAATTAAAAGAGCTGAACGAACATCTTGCGGGACTTCTTCACTGCGAAGTGGATCAGGTCTATGTAGAGATTGAGAAGCTGTTAGATAAGATCATTGCCAGAAAGAAGCTTCATGAGTATGGCATGACAGAGGATCAGATCCAGAGCTTCGCAGAAGGTGTAGAGCAGAACCAGCAGAGACTGCTGAACCAGAGCTATGTAAAGTTTAATGTGGAACAGATGGTGAAGATTTACCGTCAGCTGTTCTAAGATAATAAATGGAGGCAGGAACATGGGATTTTTTGATGATGTAAAGAACAGCCTGACAGAGAAAAGTCAGGATCTGAGCAAGAAGGCGAAAGATACGACAGAAATATATCGTCTGAATAATGCGAATAAATCTATGGAAAAAGAAGTCGAGAAGCTTATCTATCAGATTGGATTAAGATACTATGCAAATTACAAAGACGAGTGTGCAGAGAAATGTCCGGATCTGATTGAACAGATTGATCAGCTTTATCAGACAATGGAGGCGAATAAGCAGCAGATCGAGCAGCTTTCAATTGTTGAGGTATGTCCGAACTGTGGTAAGAAACTGGACCCGAATGCGAAGTTCTGTGTGAATTGCGGAACAGCTATCAATCGTGAGCCGGCATCGGCTACACCGAATCCGTCAGGAAAGGTGTGCGCCGCCTGCGGAACGCCACTGGAAGATGACGCTGCGTTCTGTACCAATTGCGGAACTCCGGTGAAGAATGATTAAAATAATTATAGAAGATAAAAGCCATGGCTCAGAGCTATGGCTTTTATAGGTTCTCTTAACTTTCTTCATTCTGCTGATAGTAAGGCAGGAATATCTCTATAACATATCCCATTTCACTGGCAGGAATCTGTACGGAAAATAATTCAGTGATGATCTCAAAATTTTTCTCCAATACATTGAATAGTGTCGCATGCTGTTTAATCAGTATACGTGCTTTTGGATAGACGAACGGCTCTTTTCTTATGCATCGTTCCAGTGCAAAAGATGTATGGAAAATGAATTTGATCAGTAAGTCGTCCGAATACGGAACGGACAGATCCTGCAAAATGTTCAGCAGAACATGGAACAGAGCCTGGCATGCCTTTTCGGGATTCAGGAATACCAGAGATTCAGACAGCAATTTTTCCTGAATATTCTGCAGAAGTTCTTGCGCCGGTGTCTCTACCGAAGTCTCTGCCGTGACCTGTTCGGTGGTCAGTGAATCAAAAGCATTGGAGGACTGAATCGTAGCACCCAGAGATTCGACATGTTCTGCAATCGATACGATCTTCTGAATCGTCATATCCTCTACGATCGTGTATTTGCCGGAAAAATGTTTTGAAATCAGCGAACTGTGTTTTGGGATAAATGACTGGTCGGTGATGATGATAACACCTCGACCACGGTCGATTTTGCGCATTTTCTCAGCAATTTCATGAATAATTGCTTCTGCCGGTTCATCCTTTGATACGGTCATATAGGATGCATGGGTTTTGAACTTCTGACCATTAATAAAATCAGCATAATTTCTGGAAATTTCTCTTCCGGAGGAAATGATCAGAAGCTGGATATATCGTCTGTCAATCCACTGGGAAGACAGGTACAGATATGTTGCAATATAATCCACTTCAATGGACGGAAGCTTAACGTGATCTGTTTCGTTCAGTGTGGAGGAGATCCTGCTGGCATAGGCGTAATCACTTCCTCTGGCAATCTTGTTATTCAGACTGACGGTGGAAGAGGTGACGCCTGATTTTAGGTTGTTCAGCTCTCCGGAAATGTGAAGAAGCAGACCATAGAGCAGATTCTCGCTTTTACAGATTGCATGATTCTGGACGATTGGATGGATCGTATCATAAAGCGTCTGTAACATGACAGACCGAAGGCTGTTCAGCTGTGAATTAGCAGCAGATTCAATATCACTAATACACTGATTGATGAGCTCATCACCAACTTTGCGGACGGTCAACGGGTTATCATTCTTGTTCGGCTGATCCAGATCATACAGAAGCTGCAGTTCTGGATTGAGTTTCTGTGCTGAAAAGAAGAAATATTCTGTTGAGAACAGGTTCAGTGTTTCATTAAGCTCTGCAATGTGATCGTCGACATTGAAGATATTCTCCAGCACAGGTGTGGACAGATCATCCAGATCGATGTCGATAAACATGGAATTTTCTTCAACATATCGCTGATAACCGCTGGCACATGCCTGCCGGATCTCGGAACGCTGATGCGCCAGGTTTCCGCTATATTCAGACATGGTAAGACAGCTCAGCGCGTCCTTGGAAATACGGATCGTCTTGTCAATTGTGAGTGCTTCATCCTGAAGATATTGCATGATGATCACCAGCTTTTCTACAATGGATCGCTCATACAGGTTCGGCATATCGATAAACATTGGAAAACATCTGCGTAAATCCCCGTCATTTCTCAAAACTGCTGTGGATGCAGTGGCAATGATCAGGGATGACAACGGAATCGTCTTGTTGGAATTGATCGGTGAAAATGATTTATCCAAAATGGCATTGTACAGGGAACTTAACACACCTGACGGCAGCTGGTCGATATTATTCATAATGATAATATGATTGGAAGACTGTTGAAAAAGTCCTCGCTTCCAGGTGTTCGTTTTTGCAATGTATTCACCGAACAACAATTTAAGCAATGTGTTGTCTGGAGTTCCGCTATAATTTAGACACTCTACAATATGAATCTTCTTCTTATCATCAATAAAGTGTGCATCTCTTGCATAATTGGACATTGCCTTCGCAAATTGAAAACGTCCGGTACCTCTATCGCCGATGATTAGTGTGTTCAGTCCGGAAGGATACAGGATTGCTGACTTTGCCTTACGCACCGGTTCTGCCATTTTTGAATGACGGAGATTGGTGATATAGCGGTTAAAGGTGTTGATATGATCCTGTCGTACCTTGGATGCAGATGCATTGGAGGTAGCCAGATAGTCCTTGATTGTCTTGTCCTTTGGAATGATGGAAGGGATGTAGGCGTGTTCTACATAGCGGTCCAGTGCTGACCGATCCATAAAGAATACCGGTCTCGAATCCGTTTTGATCAGTCTTCCTTCATTATAAAGCTGATTAAGAAGTCTGGATATGTTGGCACGGTTCATTTTCAGATCCAGGCTGACCGTCAGCGTGTCCAGACCCAGCGATTCAAATTGTTCTTCTTTTAATTTGGTAATCGTATCACTACGAATATGTTGATATACCTGTTCTTTTTTCTCCATGGTGTCTCCCTTCTGAGCAAAAAATAAAAAAAGTATAAAGAAAACTGTGTAAATTATTGCGTGATTCGAACACAGAAAGTGTATTTACCGTGTCGGTACTTTGTATTATCTATGAAAAACTGTAAAAATTCAACTGCAAAATTCGTGAAAAATAGAACAAAGTTGTCAAAAACAGCATAAAATGGCGAAAAAAGATGAGATACACAAAAGGCACAGTGTGTAAAAAAACCTAAAATTTTACAAAAAAATAGTTGGGTGATAAAGTGTGTTCATCGAGATTATTGCAATAATTCCGGAGAATGAAGGAGGGAAGAATTAGATGGTAGCATTATTATTGGTCACACATGGTGATCTGGCAAATGCATTAGTAGGAAGCGCAAAGCTGATCATGGGAGAAGCACCTTTGGTTGAGAGCTATGGATTATATCATGGTGACGATATAGACGCGCTGAAAGATACAGTCAAGGACGCAATCGTCCGACTGGAAGAGCAGTCAGGAGGAGATGGAGTACTGGTTCTGACCGATCTGCTTGGAGGCAGCCCGTACAATGCGACTGCACGAAGCTTTTACGAGTTAGGCAGTGAGGTAAAAGCAGAGTGTATTACCGGAGTGAACTTGCCGATGCTTCTGGAAGCTGCATCCGGTACATCCTATATGAACCTGGAAGAACTCAAAAGCGCCTGCCTGACGTCAGGTCCGGAGGGCATCGTTAACTTAAAAGACAAGATTCAGATCTAAAAGGAGGAGAAGAGAATTATGCATATTTCAATATTTCAGGCAATTTTGTTAGGCTTACTGTATTACCTGACAAACAACGGAACACCGTGGGTAACCGGTCTTGGTAGTGTATCTATCCGTCAGCCAATCGTGTGTGGTGCAATTACAGGTTTGATCCTTGGTGATGTAACACAGGGCGTTATCATCGGTGCAACAATCAACACACTGTACCTTGGATTCATCAATGCAGGTGGAACACTTCCGGCAGATGCCGGTATCGGTGGTATCGTAGGTACCGCACTTGCACTTTCATCAGGAGCTTCTGCTGAGGCAGCAATTGCTATCGCAGTACCTCTTGGTATTGCAGGTACAATGATCTGGACACTGCGCCAGACAGTAAATATCTACTTTGTACACCAGATGGACAAATACGCACTGACAGGTGATACAAAGAAAATGGCATTCTGGCAGAAATGGCCAACCCAGATTTTTGCCTGCTTAGTAACTACAATTCCTGTAGCCGCAATGGTATACCTTGGATCAGCAGCAGTACAGGGCGCAATCGATGCATTATCAGGAACACCACTTCACATTCTGAGCGTAATCGGTAGCCTCCTTCCGGCAATTGGTATCGGAATGCTTCTGAAGATGCTGAACACAAGAAAAGGAATCCTTCTTTTCTTTGTACTGGGATTCTTCCTTCAGACATATTCAGGACTTGGAATGCTTGTAATCGCAATCTTCGCTGGTATCCTTGCATACGTATACGGCGAACTGAAATTTAAAGATCAGGAGGTGTAGAAAATGGGAGAGCAGACAATGGAAACACAGAAGAAAGTATCTTTGACAAAAAAAGATTTGAATAAAGCATATTGGACATTTGAAACATATGCACAGGCTTGCTGTAGTTATGAAAGACTGCAGGCACCTGGATTCTTCTCAGGTATGAGAAACATCATTGATAAATTGTATGACGATGATCCGGAGCAGAAGGCAGAAGCCTGCCAGCGCCACATGGAATTCTATAACTCAGAGTTCGCTCTGGTAGGACCTGTAATCCTTGGTGCAGCAATCGCTATGGAGGAGGAAAAGGCAAACGGTGCAGACATCGACGGACAGGCAATCAGTGCTATCAAGACAAGTTTGATGGGACCTCTGGCAGGTATCGGTGATACACTTCGTCAGGGAACATTGATCCCGATTATCGGATCTATCGCAATTGCACTTGGACAGGCAGGTAATCTGTTTGCACCAATCTTTTATATGCTTGCTACGCTGGCACTTAACTGGGGTATCAGCCACACACTGTTCATGAAAGTATACGACAAAGGTACTGCTTTCGTAGCAGAATTCTTCCAGGGTAACCGTATGGAGAAGATCATGACTATCATCACTACGATGGGTTCTGTAACAATCGGAGCGCTGGCGGCCAATACGGTTAAGTTAAGTACACCACTGGAACTGACACTTGGAGAAAAGGTTCTGAACATTCAGGCAGATATCCTTGATTCCGTAATCCTGAACCTGCTTCCATTCTGTGCAGTTATGCTGGTATTCTGGTTGATTGGTAAAAAGAAAGTAAGCATCAACAAAGTAATCATTGGTATTTTTGTAGTAGGTATTGTCGGTGGACTGATCGGCATTCTGTAGGAGGCATTTAGACATGAAGGTATTAATTACATCTAACAGCTTTGGAAAATTTGACTCCAAACCCAGAGAACTCATGGAGTCTCTGGGCTGGGAGGTAGTCGGCAACAGATATCATCACATTATGAATGAAGAGGAAATGATGGGTGAAGTACCTGGTGTAGACGCAATCATCCTTGGCTCAGACACAGTCAGCAAAAAAGTATTAGAGAAAGCAGATAAATTAAAGATCATTTCTCGTTATGGTGTAGGTATTGATAACATCGATCTGGAAGAAGCTAAAAAGAGAAATATTGAAGTTACCATTACAAGAAACTGCAACACAGAAGCAGTTGCAGATTATGCGATCGGACTGATGCTTTCTGTAATGCGTCATATCAGCACAGTAGATAAGAACCTGAAAGCAGGAACATGGCAGAAAGAGACTGGTATCAACCTGTGCCACAAGACCGTAGGCGTTGTCGGACTTGGTTCTATTGGACGCCAGGTAGTAAAGAGACTGAAAGGTTTTGACTGCAAGATTCTTGGATATGACAAATTCTTAGACGAAGCTTACTGTAAGGAAAACGATATCACGGTTATGGAGCCGGAAGAGATTTTCAAAAAAGCAGATATTATTACCCTTCATGTTCCGGGTAATCCGGATGGAACTCCATTAGTTGGAGAAAAGGAACTGGCTTCTATGAATAAGAATACAGTTCTGATCAATACTGCCAGAGCTTCTCTGGTAGACGAAGAGGCGCTGATTGAGGCACTCGCAGAGCACCGAATATACGGATATGGTACGGACGTATTTAAAGGGGAACCGCATATCAATGAGAAATTTGAAAACCTTGATAATGTGGTATTAAGTCCGCATACTGCTGCAGTAAGTGTAGAAGCAATCAATCTGATGACCAATACAGCTGTAGATCACATTTTAGAGTATTTCGGTGTTAAGAAAGGAGAATAATCATGAAAAATATTGTATGGACAAGAATTGACGACCGTCTGATTCACGGACAGGTAATGACGCAGTGGATTCAGCACGCTGATGCAAATGAGGTAGTAATCATAGATGACGGTGTGGCAAAAGACGCATTCATCCAGATGATCATGAAATCCAGTGTGCCTGCAAAGATTAACCTTGAGATTTTCAACGTGGCAGATGGAATCGATTATTTAAAGGGTGAAGATGATGGAAAGAAAATCCTGGTTTTGGTTAAGACACCAGGCGTTCTGGTAGCACTTGCAGATGCAGGCGTTAAACTAGAATCTGTTAATGTGGGCGGTATTGGCGCTAAGGCAGGGCGTAAGACATTATATAAGAACATTTCCACAAGTGAAGCTGAGAATCAGGATCTGAGAAATCTGATCGACAAAGGAATTAAAGTATTCTTCCGTGTAGTAGTATCAGACTCAGAGGAACTGGTTGAAAAATATGTATAGGTTATAAGAAAGGCGCGTAATACAATGAGTGACGTAGTAAAATTTATTGAAGACAACAAGGTATTGGTAATCTGTCGTGGATATTACGGAGATGATCTCCGCAAGGTGATCACTGCTCTTCATAAGGGTGGAATCCGTATGGCTGAGGTGACATTCGACCAGGCAGATCCGGACGCAATTGAGAAGACCTGTGGTGCAATCCGTATGATCAGAGAAGAGTTTCCGGACATGAAAGTCGGATCAGGAACTGTAACCTGTGTAGAGCACGTAATTGCTACCAAAGAAGCAGGCGGAGAATTTTGCCTGTCACCGAATGTAAATATTGATGTAATCAAAGCTACAAAAGCAGCTGGTCTGGTATCTATTCCGGGAGCAATGACACCGTCTGAGATCCTGGATGCACATGATGCTGGCGCAGATATCGTGAAGATCTTCCCGGCAGGATGGCTTGGACTTGGATATCTGAAGGATGTCAAAGGTCCTGTTAACCACGTAAAATTCCTTGCAGCAGCAGGAGTGAATGAAGAGAATTTTGCAGATTTCCTGAAAGCAGGATATTCTGCAGCTGGTATCAGCGGACGACTCCTTGACAAGAAAGTAATCGCAGAAGGAAATTACGATGAACTGACCAGAAGAGCACAGACATTTGTGAAGATCGCATCAGAAAACTAATGATAAAAAAGTCAGCATCTGCTGACTTTTTTGTTTACTAAAATTTGCAGGAAATATAAACATTTGGAGGAAATTCATGAAGAAGAAAGCAGTTATATTTGGAGCGGGTAAGATTGCGAGAGGATTTATCGGACAGTTACTTTATCTTAGTGATTTTGAAATTACCTTTGTAGATGTATTTGAACCAATTGTAAATGTGTTGAATGAAAAGAAACAGTATCATGTACATGTACTCGGAGATGAATCATTAGACAGTGACGTTACAGGTATTCAGGCATTTACATACGATTCTAAAAAAGAGATTTACGATGAGTTCTACAAAGCAGATCTGGCATTTGTATCTGTAGGAGGTAATCACCTGCCGGCAGCAGCCCAGAGTGTTGCGGATATCATTAATACATACGGAGCACAGAAAGTAGTGAAGAACATCATCGTATGTGAGAACTGGAAAGATGCAGCAGAGACATTTAAGAAGCCTCTGATGGAAGCACTAAATGACGAGAACCGCAAGATATTTGAAGAATATGTGGGTATCTCAGAAGCTGTACTGATGCGTACCGCTACACAGCCGGATGAGGAACTTGCTAAGAAGTATCCACAGGATGTATGGGTACAGAACTTCTGGTATCTGCCGATTGATAAGTCAAGATTAAAAGGGGAGATTCCAGAGATTAAAAGTGTAGAATTGATGGATCATTTTGGTAATTTTCTGACACAGAAGATGTACACCAATAATACCAGTAATGCGGTTATTGCATATACAGGATATTTACTTGGATATGATATTCTTGCAGATGCAGCTAACAGCCCGGAGATCCAGAAGCTTCTGGACAGTGCATACAAAGAGATCAATCAGACACTGGAAGCAGAACTTGGTGTAGATCCGGCGCAGCAGGAAGCATTTGCTAAGAAAGCAAGAGCAAAATATTGTGACAGAGTTATTGTAGATAAGGTTATTCGTCATGCCAAGGATCCACTACGTAAGCTCGGACCACAGGATCGTCTCGTAGCACCATGCCGTATGGCTTTAAAACATGGTATTTATCCGAAGACGTTGATTGATACTATAGCGAAGGCACTGTATTTCGATGAGTCGACGGATGAATCTGCCATGAAACTTAAAGAGATGCGTCAGACATATGGTGTGGAATATGTGTTGCAGAATGTGTGCGAACTTGATAAAGAAGAACCATTATACGCAGAAGTATTGAAATCAGTAGAAGAAATAAAAGAACAGGGATTGGTGAAAGGTCATGAGTAATATAGTAATCATTGGAGCCGGCCAGACGGGGAGAGGGTATCTGAATCGTTTCTTTCAAGCGGAATCAATTACTTTTCTGGATAAAGATGAAGAATTGATTCACGCATTGCAGACTGAGCCATGTTATCATGTGTCTTTTGGACCGGGAGCAAGAAAACCGCTGGAACTGGAGAATTATAATGCTTATCTGATTGACTCGGAAGATGGCATCCGGGCTATGGCAGATGCAGATCTGATCATGGTAAGTGTGGGCAAGAAGAATCTGAAAGATGTAGCAGTCAGTCTGAAGAAGGGGCTGGCAGTGCGTACAAAGGATGATATTGATATACTGACTGCAGAGAATGGCGTTAATGTGAAGCAGGATATGATGGAACTCTGCGAGGAT
Source organism: Dorea sp. AM58-8 (assembly GCF_003464045.1). Classification (NCBI taxonomy): domain Bacteria; kingdom Bacillati; phylum Bacillota; class Clostridia; order Lachnospirales; family Lachnospiraceae; genus Dorea; species Dorea sp. AM58-8. The sequence continues at coordinate 56,327 of NZ_QSDM01000010.1, forward strand.
CAGAGAGTGCATCTGGCAGAAGCTATTGTATTCTGTACAACCATTGGAGAAAAATGGTCTCTGGATATCCTGAGCCAGAACCTGGATTATCTGCCATACGATGTGGTAGCATTGGGACATACCCTGCCATATGAAAATATGGTAGCCGAGGAGAAGTTGGATGTACTGATGCAGAGAAAAATCTACACATATAACTGTATTTCTGCGGTAGTATCTTACCTTGGATATTATAAAAAATATGAAGTCTACAGTGATGCTGCCAATGATACAGAGATTGTATCCTGCATCGAAGGCATCTTAAAGACATTAAATCATTGCATCTGTGAAGAATATCAGATTACAACCAAGGAACAGAAGGAATTTTCTGATATGGCGGTTGATAAATTCCAGAACAGAAACATTGTAGACAGTATCGAGCGTAATGCAAGAGACGTAGACCGTAAGCTTGGTGCTACCGAGCGAATTATGGCACCACTTGCTATCGTGCGTAAGCATGACCAGAGCTCACCGGAGCTGCTCCTGACAGCAGCCAGTGCATTGTATTATGGAAAAATGACCAAGACTCTTCTGAAAACAGAAGCAGAGTACATTGTAGATCTACCGGAAGAGTGGCAAAAAGAGATCATGGAAGATCTGGAAGCCCTGGAACAGAAAAAAGACATAGCAGATATACTGAAATAGATTGTCTCTCCTAGATGCAAAAAGAGTTGTGATGAAAGTCGCGGCTCTTTTTGTAACTTTTTTATAATGGAATCTTTTTGACATTTGTATGAAACCATGATAATATGATTATAGAAATAGGGTGTCGCCGATAGACGGTTAGTCCGATTTGCTATTAGAATATCAAAGATAGCCGCATAGTTTGCAGACGAGGCGGCTATTTTTGCGTTTTGTTAATATCTTTACCGAATGCGTATCCGATACTAAAGCAAGTTAAGCCGAAGCTTACTACTGCAATAAAATCTGCAATACTCATTGGCTTAGTCCTCCTTTCCGTTAGATTCCCATGTGAGTTTCTATGTAATCAGAGGATCGCAGTTCCTCTGTTGAAGAACTAACCGCTTACCGTTATGGTAACACCCATGTGATGAGTATAGCATTTGTAAGAGATAAATACAATTGAAATTATGACAAATTAAATATTTTAATAAAATACATACGATTAACAAAAAGATTGCGATTCGAATAAATCGCAATCTTTTCTGCTATAAAGCTACATTATATTCTATTTCATGTTTTGCAAAGAATTTTTCTACCCATTTATCAAATGCGTGATCCAGTGATTTATCCAATGTAAATACTTTTAATGAAGTTCCTGTCACACAGGTGAGCGTGGAACCGTCATATCGGAAGTTAAGGTATAGTCCCTGCACAGATTCCGGCTGAAAGTCCAACGCATTCTCTGTAATAAGAGTGCGGACGGCATCAGCAGATAGGGAGAATACGAAGTGAAAATCCAATGGTGTCCGTTTGCCTTTAATAATAGAAAAGACAAATTCCCGGAGTGATTTCCAGACGCTGTATGGTTCTGCCGGAGCATTCTCTTCATAGAAATCGCTGTGGATATAGCCGTCGATGGTGAATTTATTAAACGTGGTGACAGAGCCTTCGATAAACAGAAACGAGTCGAATGTCTCGCGGAGCAGAAGCTCTGCCATGCATTTTTTTGTATTTAAAGTTAAGCTGATCATAGATGTTCTCCATTCGGAAGACTAGTATATAGTAATATTCAGTATATCATATGTAATCCCCTTATGTGAAGATAAAAATGCATTGTCAGAATGTTAAAAATAAGACATAAAAAGAAAACAGTTGGAGTGTCTACATAATTATAAGGTGAGGAATAATATACAAAAAAATAAGAATTAACAAAAATGAGTTGTAAAAAATATCATAACGAAAGGTTATTGTGAAAGTTATATAACATTAAGTTATATAGATGTATAAGGAACTGGTATTATCCAAGAACGGTAATTCATGTTATATTTTAGACAAAGAAAAACGGCCGTAAAATATAAAAACGAATATATCGAACACAAGGAGGATATAACATGAAAGTTCAGCACACAACCGCAAGTGGAATACATCCATATGATCACACATATTCTTTGGGATATCAGGTACATCATGAAGACTGGTCACCATTTCCGAGAGTTAATCACCTCAGACAGAAATTCCTGGACAGACCATATGATGTGGATGTAGACAGACTGAGACTGGTTACAGAATCTTACAAAGAGCATGAGGATTGTACAAGAAAGATGCAGTGTGCATATGCTTTTGATAAAATTCTGGCTAACATTCCACTTTATATCTATGATGAGGACCTGATCGTGGGAGAAATTGCCGCACCTGCTAAAGCAGCTCCGATTTATCCGGAATTTTCAGTAGAGTGGCTGATTGATGAAGTGCTTCATTTCCCATTTGAGGAACGTGCACATGATCAGTTCTATATCAGAAATGATCAGGATCGTAAAGATATTGTTGAGCTCGCAGAGTACTGGAGAGGAAAAACAGTTGATGACCTGATCAATTCCAGACTGACACCTGATCAGTTGAAAGGCTCAGAGGCAGGAGCTAAGGTATATGTTACAAATGACTATCATTATGCCGGAGTTGGACATACAGAAGTAGATTACGCAATGCTGATGAAGCTTGGATATGATGGAATTCAGGAAAAGGCCAGAGAATCACTTGCTAAATTGAAAGAAACAGATGAGGATTATGCAGAACGAAAAGATTTCCTGACAGCTATGATTATGATGCTTGATTCTGTCAAGATGTATATCAGACGTTATGCAAAGCTTGCAGAAGAAATGGCTGCAAAAGAAGAAGATCCGAAGAGAAAACAGGAATTAGAGACAATGTCAGCAAACTGTTATCAGATCGCTGGTGGTGTGCCTCAGACATTCTGGCAGGCAATTCAGCTGTTTAATCTGGCAACAACATTGATCCAGATCGAGGGAAATGGACATTCAATTTCATACGGACGTATGGATCAGTGGTTATATCCATTCTATGAGAAGGACATGAAAAATGGTACAATTCCGAAAGAGTTTGCGCTTGAGCTGATTGAGAATCAGTACGTTAAGATGAACAATCCGACCAAGCTGAAAGACAAGAGTACAGTTGTGGTTCGTAATGGACGTGGATTTGGTGGAGAAAGTCTTGTTATCGGAGGAGTTGACAGAGAAGGAAATGATGCAACAAATGATCTGACTATGATGATGATTGAAGCATCTGCTCATACTCGTATGATGAATCCATGGCTTTGTGTACGTATGCATGAAAATACACCATACGAATTGAAAGTTAAGACGATTGAATGTATCAGAGCCGGATTTGGACATCCGAAGGTATTCAATGATGCACCGGCTATTGAGGCTATGTTAAAGAAGGGTCATACGCTTGAAGAAGCAAGAGACTACAGTGTTGTAGGATGTGTAGAGCCGAATCTGCCAGGTAAGGAAAATGGATGGCATGGCGCAGGATATATCAATTCTGCCAAGATTGTAGAGTTGGCATTAAATAATGGACGTCTGATGCATATCGACGGACAGTTAGGCCCTGATTACGGAAGTCTTCGTACATACAAGACATTTGATGAAGTTCTGGAAGCAGTTGACAAACAGTTTGCATACTGGTGTGAACAGATTCGTGGAAGCAATGATGTGATTGATATCGCTCACAGAGAAGTTAAACCATTACCATATATTTCATCTATGTATGAAGATTGTATCGAAAGAGGTAAATGTATCACAGAAGGCGGAGCAAAGTATAACTTTACAGCACCGCAGGCGGCTGGTATTGCAACCTGTGCAGATATTCTTTCTACAATCAAACAGCTGGTATTTGAGGAAAAACGTTATACAGGCGATGAGCTGCTTCAGGCAGTATATGATAACTGGGAAGGACATGATCAGTTATATGCACTGGTTAACAGCTCTAAGATTCATCATTATGGTAATGATGATGATTATGCAGATGAATTGTTCAAATTTGTATATGAAAGTTTCTGCAGAAATCTGAATAAAGGTACGAATCCTCGTGGCGGTTCATACATTCCAGGTGTTTACACAGTAAATGCTAACGTAGGACTTGGACTTGCAACAAATGCATCACTGGATGGACGTAAGAATGGCGAACCACTGTCTGATAATATGGGACCAGTTCATACACAGGGCAGTCAGCATGATGTATCAGGACCGACAGCACTGATCAACTCAGTTGCAAAGGTTGACCACAGCCTGGCACAGAACGGAACTCTTCTGAATGCAAGATTCCCGGAGGAAGCTGTATCCGGAGAGGAAGGAAGAGATAATCTGGTAAGCTTTGTTGATGAATATCTGGATAAAGGTGGTATGCATATTCAGTTTAATATCATGAGCGCTGATAAGATGAGAAAGGCTCAGAAGCACCCTGAAAATTACAAAGATATGCTTGTTCGTGTGGCTGGTTACAGTGCATACTTCGTTGAATTGGGTACACCATTACAGAATGACCTGATTGACCGTACAGAATTTCATTTTTAATGAATGGTTATAGTTTGATTATTTGAGAAATGAGAAAGTCTGGAGCATGTAATATACTCCAGACTTTCGTGGTTAAAGGAGGAAAATGCGATGACATTTGAGATGGGATTTATATTACTTGGAATTATACAGATATTTGGCTTTTTTGTGGAAGGTAGTGCAGGATTTGGATGTACAGTTATTTCTTCACCATTCGCAACAAGTATTTTAGGTGTAACGACTGCGGTTCCATTTGGAACAATCATGTCCACGTCACTGGCACTGATCTTAACATTAAAATCTCTGAAAAATATTTCATGGAAGGATTTGGGAAAAATACTTATTGCATGTCTGCCGGGTCTTCTGGTAGGTCAGTATCTGTTTTATGCGATTGATCCGGCAATGGCAAAGATTGCAATCGGAGCAGTTGTTATGGTAATTGCACTGTTTAAGATTTATCAGAATATTATTGTGCCATTAGTGTTGAAGAAAGAAATGAAAGAAGAGGATGACTCTCCAAAAGCAAAAGTACTTCGTGTTATCTGTCTTATTACAGGAGGAATTGTTCATGGAGCATTCAATATCGGAGGTCCATTGATTACAGTGTATACATTGAGTGCAGTTAAGGATAAGACAAGATTCAGAAATACAATGATCTGTTTCTGGTGCATCATGGATACCCTGAATGCGATCAATCAGTTTAGAAACGGAGCATGGACACCATACCTGTGGAGTGCTGTAGCAGTATGCTGGCCATTTGCAGCAGTAGGATTCTTACTTGGAATTAAATTCCTTGACAAGATTAACAGAGAACAGTTCCTGCGTGTAATCTATGTAGTTCTGTTCGCAGTAGGATGTAATCTTTTCGTAAGAAGCTTAATTGAAGTTATTTAGTCAGGAGGTGCAGAATGTGTAAAGATACAGGAATTGTATTCAATGTCCAGAGATTTACCATTCATGATGGACCTGGTATTCGAACAGAGTTGTTTTTGAAAGGCTGCCCATTGCGCTGTGAATGGTGCAGTAACCCGGAAAGCTGGCTATATCATATGCAGGCGGGGATATATTCGAGTAAATGCATTTCTCAGGAAAAGTGCAATGCCTGTAAGAATGTCTGCCCGGTAGACGGGGCTCTTTGTTTCGAGGATGGTAAGCTCGTTAAGATTAACAGGGATATATGTACAAATTGTATGAAATGTTACCAGGCATGTCCGTCCGATGCGATCAAAGCATGGGGAAAAGAGATGACTGTAGATGAGTGCATGGAGATCATATTAAAAGACAGAGGCTATTACGAGAAATCTGGTGGTGGAGTTACAGTGTCTGGCGGTGATCCTGTGATACAGATGGATTTTGTTGTTGAGTTGTTCAGACGTTGTAAAGAAGAAAAGATACAGACATGTCTGGAATCAACATTTTATGCAGAATGGAGTACGATTGAAAAAGTTCTCCCATATACAGATATCATCATATCTGATATCAAACATATGGATACAAATGTGCATAAAAAACATACTGGAAGGGACAATTATCTGATATTGGAGAATTTGAAGAAACTGGCAGATCTGAATAAAGAGATTATTTTACGAATTCCGGTGATCCCTGGCATTAACGATGGCAAAGATAATCTTGAAAAAACGGCAGATTTCATTTTGAACGAAATGGATGGAAAAGTTAGAACCTTGCAATTATTAAGTTTTATGCGGCTGGGCGAGGAAAAATATCAGTCTTTGGGTATTCCGTATAAGATGGAAAATATTGTGGTAGACCGTAAAGCATTTACTGAAAAGGTTAAAAAAATGGCAGAATACTTCAATGGAAGAGGAATTCATTGTCAGGTAGGCACTAAAGAAAAACAGTAAGCGGTGAAAGAAGGCAAGCGAATGGGTGAAGAACAGAAATTAGAAAAGAAACTGTCAACGACAAGTGTATGGGCATTAGCTTTTGGATGTATCATCGGATGGGGAGCATTTGTGATGCCTGGAGATACGTTCTTAATGGATGCGGGACCGCTTGGGACTTTGATTGGTATGATATTGGCAATTGTTGTTATGAGTCTGATTTCGGTCAATTATAACTATATGGTAAGATTGTATCCAGTGGCAGGTGGAGAATTCAAGTATACACAAATGATCTTTGGAGATGGACATGCTTATTTTTGTTCCTGGTTTTTGTCATTGGCATATATTATGCCGATTGCAATGAATGCAACAGCGTTAGCATTAATTGGAAGAACCTTGTTAAATAGTGTGTTTCGGATAGGACCGCATTATAGTGTGGCAGGATACGAAGTGTATGTAGGTGAAATTGCTCTTGCTGTGTCTGTTAGCTGTCTGCTTGGAATACTGTGTATCAAGGGTGTGAATATGGCTGGTAATTTTCAGATTCTTCTGACAGTTATGCTGGTTCTGGGTGTGGTTGTAATAGCAGTGGCAAGTATAGTGAGTCCAAAAGCATCAGTAGATAATATGAGACCATTCTTTTCGAGTGAAACCTCTAAAATAGCCGGTATATTTTCAATCGTGACAATGGCTCCATGGGCGTTCTTTGGATTTGATACGATACCGCAGGTTGCGGAAGAAAGTAATTTTTCACCTAAAAAAACGAGAACAATTATGATTGCTTCGATTATGTTCGGCGGTGGTGTATATATTATTTTGAATACGGTAACAGCTTTTGTGCTTCCAGCGGGATATTCTTCATGGATAGAGTATATCCGGGAGGCAAAGCAGTTAGAAGGTCTGGAAGCATTACCGACGTTTTATGCTGCATATGAATTGTTGGGTAAGGCAGGACTGCTGTTTATCGGTGTCGCTGTGTTAGCAGCAGTATTATCGGGAATTGTAGGATTCTATATGGCTGCAAGCAGGTTGCTGTTCTCTATGTCAAGAGAAGAGTTCTTGCCAAAATGGTTTGGGGTTGTTGATAAAAAAAGCAAGACTCCGAAAAACGCAATTATTTTTTTAATGATCATAACAATGGTTGCTCCGTTCTTTGGAAGAACTGCGCTGGGGTGGCTGGTTGATATGTCATGCGTAGGTGGTGCCATCGGATATTTTTACACATCGCTGGCTGCATTTAAATGTGCAAGAAAAGCACATTCAACTAATTGCATGATTATAGGTGGAATAGGCGTTGTTTTATCTGTTTTGTTTGCAATTTTGTTATTGGTACCAATTCCGGGATTGAATAGCGTGCTTGGAAAAGAGGCGTATATATGTCTGCTTATCTGGACAGTATTAGGGGTTGGATTTTATGCATATATGCGAATGAAGAAAACTGATGAACCAGTTGAAGTGGTCAGCCTAGAAAATGCAGAATAGTGTGATGTAAAAGTATATATGATGGGAATGTAAAAGAGCACCCGGACAGTGATTTGTCCGGGTGCTCTTTTGTACAGAGATTATTCTTCAAAAATCTCCGATAAAGGCGCTTTGGTCATATAATCCAGAATCAGTGATGTGGGTTCTACGATTTCGTGTGCGTGTATATCCCCACACTTTTGGATGATATAGTCGATGATGTGCTGTGTTTCAGCAGAGATGTTACACTGATTGCGCATGGCGTAAGCAAAAATCCGGTAGGTTTTCTTGGAACTGACTATGCGGTAATAATTTACGTAATTATTCTGGTGGTGTGTAAACCAATAAGGCACAATCGTTGTTCCAATGCCTCTTTCTACCATGGAATGCGCAATGTCCCAGTTTTTGGCGACAAAAATGGTATTTACATCAAGTTCTGCATCTTCGAATAAGGGTCTTATGAATTCTGTGTATGCCTTGGCTGGACCGGAAATAAAAGCCAGCTCATCCAACGTGGATAAATCAACCGTTCCCTTTTCGTTGTGAGCTTCTATCGTTTTATTGATTGTGTGTCCATTCGGAACAGCAAGATAATAAGCTTCGTGACAGATTGTCCGATATATGATATCGGGATGATAGTAAATTGCCGGTATGAATACAATATCGAGCTTTTTTTTGGCAAGCATATTGATAAGGGCTTCCACGGAATCTTCTGATAAATGATACTCACAATCCGAGAAGTGTTTGCAATTTAACAGAAATTCACTGAACCAGGGAACGGAATAGCCAGTAGGACAACCGAAATATATATCCTTTTTTTGAGAATTGGCACAGATTTTCATTTCTTCAATCATCGTGTCAAACTGTGACAATATATCAGATCCCTTTTGAAGAAGAATCTCTCCCGGAGGTGTAAGGACACATTTACCGTTTTGGCGTTCATATAAAGGAAAAGACAGTTCGTTTTCTATACGTTTTATGTATTGACTAAGCGCAGGCTGGCTGATATATAAGGAAGCAGCCGCTTTTTGAAAACTGCCTTCTTCGGCAATTGCTTTGATATAATGAATTGTTTTGAGATCTATCATGCAAACATCACCTGTCATATAAGTATAATTTTATATTAAATATACCATAAAATATCAGAAAATGGAAATGGATTGTAGGGAGAATTCCTTACATTATGCTCGTTGCAAAAAGTACCATAACCCGTTATTATATATAGGAAAGAAAACGTAATATTTTAGGATATAAGGGTATCGAATATGAAGAATCGAATTGAGGAAGAATACAATCGCAGGGAAGTGAAGCCAGTCCGCCTGAATAAGTACATCAGTGATGCGGGTATCTGTTCCCGGCGTGAGGCAGACCGGTTGATCGAAGCCGGTAAAGTGAAGATAGATGGAGTGACGGCATCCTGCGGCATGAAGGTATTGCCGAATCAGACAGTGACAGTTGGCAAGAAGGAGATCCGCGGAAAGAATGCTATGGTAGTGCTTGCAGTGAATAAACCGGCGGGTGTGGTCTGTACGGAAGACATGCGCACGAAGAATAATATCATTCGGTTTCTGGATTATCCGGTACGGGTGACTTATGTAGGACGCTTAGACAAAGATTCGGAGGGACTTCTTCTGATGACCAATAACGGTGACATCATTAATAAAATGATGCGTGCCGGTAACCGTCATGAGAAGGAATACAAGGTGACTGTGAACAAGCCGGTAACGGATGAATTTGTGGAACAGATGGCAGCAGGTGTGCATATTCAGGATAAGGAAAAAGGTCTGGATGCAGTGACCAGACCGTGTACGGTAGAGAAGATTGGAAAATATAAGTTCCGCATCGTGCTGACACAGGGACTGAACCGCCAGATCCGAAGGATGAGCGAGGCGCTGGGGTATAAGGTGACAGAGCTTGTGCGTGTGCGTATTATGAATATCGAACTGGGGAATCTGAAGCGAGGCGAATATCGGAGCCTTACGGATGAGGAACTGAATGAATTATATGAAGAATTGAAAGGCTCGGAGAATGCGCCGGGCGGAAAAGGAAGATAGAAGATTATGAATAACAATACAGATACCAGGAGAATGCAGGAGCTGGTGGAGCTTCTGAACCGGGCGGCGAAAGCCTATTATCAGGATGCGGACGAGATTATGTCCAATTACGAATATGATGCACTGTATGACGAGCTGCAGGCACTGGAGGCTCAGACCGGAGTTACGTTGTCTTCCAGTCCGACGGTGAATGTAGGATATGAAATATTAAGCGAGCTTCCAAAAGAACGGCATCCGAGTCCGATGCTGTCATTGGATAAGACAAAAGATGTTGCCGGACTGCAGGCATTTGCCGGAGACCAGAAAGTGGTCATGTCCTGGAAGATGGATGGGCTGACCATTGTATTAACCTATCGTGATGGCGGTCTTGTGAAGGCGGTTACCAGAGGAAATGGTGAAGTCGGTGAGGTTATTACAGCTAACGCCAGAACATTCAAGAATCTGCCGCTGCAGATTCCGTATAAGGGTGAGCTGGTTCTTCGTGGTGAGGCAGTGATCGGATATAAAGATTTTGAAAAGATTAATGAAGAGATTGCAGAAGTAGATGCCAAATATAAGAATCCGAGAAATCTGTGCAGCGGATCGGTCCGCCAGTTAAACAGCGAGATCACAGCAAAGCGTAATGTGAAGTTCTACGGATTTTCGCTGGTACAGGCAGAGGGTGTGGACTTCCATAATTCCAGAGCAGCGCAGTTAGACTGGCTTGCGAGTCAGGGTTTTGAAGTAGTAGAACATATTGTTGTGAGTCGGGAAGAGATACCGAATGAAGTTATTAAATTTTCGGAAAAAATCGTGTCGAATGATTTTCCGTCTGACGGACTTGTGTTAATATATGATGATGTAGCATACGGTCAGTCTCTGGGCAGAACATCGAAGTTTCCGAGAGATTCATTTGCCTTTAAATGGGCAGATGAGACGAGCAAGACGGTATTGCGTGAGATTGAATGGAGCCCATCGAGAACAGGACTGATCAATCCGGTAGCAATCTTTGATCCGGTGGAACTGGAAGGTACGACTGTGAGCCGTGCTAGTGTTCATAATATCAGCATTATGGAAGAATTAGAGCTTGGTATCGGAGACCAGATCGAGGTCTATAAGGCAAATATGATCATTCCGCAGATTGCAGAGAATCTGACCAGAAGCGGTGTGAAAGATATCCCGAGGTCTGTCCGGTGTGCGGAGGTGCCACGGAGATCCGGAGTATCAGTAACGCCAAAGCATTGTATTGCACCAATCCGGAATGTCAGGCGAAGCAACTGAAGTCTTACGCATTGTTCGTAAGCCGGGATGCGCTGAACATTGATGGATTGTCGGAAGCTACATTGGAAAAGTTTATAGCCAGAGGTTTTATTCATGATTTCGCAGACCTGTTTCATCTGGAGCAGCATCGGGAGGAGATCTGTGAGATGGATGGATTTGGTGAGAAGTCGTATAATAACCTGATCGCCAGTGTGGAGAAGGCAAGAGAGACGACACTGCCGAGACTGATCTACGGACTTGGAATTGCCAATATAGGTCTTGCCAATGCGAAGCTGATCTGCAAGGAAATCGGACACGACCCAGAGAGGGTTAAGGATCTGACCGCAGAAGATCTGGCTGCGATTGATGGAATCGGTGATGTGATCGCGGGCAATTATGTGGCGTATTTTGCAGATGCGGAGCACCGGGAATTATTTGAAAAGCTTCTAAAGGAAGTGAAGTTACCGGAAGAACAGGAAGATGTGGGCGAGCAGACATTTGCCGGAATGAACTTTGTAATTACCGGAAGTGTGGAGCATTTTGCTAACCGTAATGAGGTAAAGACACTGATTGAATCCAAAGGTGGAAAGGTGACTGGTTCAGTAACATCCAAGACCAATTACCTGATCAATAATAACGTGGAATCTACATCCTCCAAGAATAAAAAGGCGAAAGATTTGGGTATTCCGATTATTACGGAAGAAGACTTTTTAAGGATGTTATAAATTAGGAGAAAACGAATGTCAGAAAAAGATAATATGAATCATAATGAATTGGAAAATGAAGTAGAAAAAGTAGATGACAAGGATGTTGTTGTCGAAGATCAGAAGAAAGATGATGATGAATATGAAAAGGTATGCTTCATCTGTCACAGACCGGAAAGCCAGACCGGCAAGATGATGGATCTGCCGAATCATATCAGTGTGTGTCCGGACTGCATGCAGAAGAGCTTCGATATGATGTCAGGCGGACAGATGGATTACAGCCAGCTTCTGAATATGCCGGGAGTGCAGATGTTCAGTGTGGATGATCTTGAGAATGTGATCCCAAAGAAGCAGAAGATCAAGAAGAAAAAAGAAGGCGAAGAGCGTAAGCCGATCCTGGATATCAAGGATATTCCGGCACCGCATAAGATTAAGGCGAAGCTGGATGACTTTGTAGTAGGACAGGAATATGCCAAGAAAGCAATGTCGGTAGCAGTATATAATCATTACAAACGTGTAGCAACGGATACGATGGATGATATTGAGATCGAGAAATCTAACATGCTGATGATTGGTCCTACCGGTTGCGGTAAGACATATCTGGTCAAGACACTGGCGAAACTTCTTGATGTGCCGCTTGCAATCACGGATGCAACGTCTCTGACTGAGGCGGGCTATATCGGTGATGATATTGAGAGTGTGGTATCCAAGCTTCTGGCGGCAGCGGATAATGATGTAGAGAAGGCAGAGCAGGGCATTATCTTCATCGATGAGATTGATAAGATTGCCAAGAAAAAGAATACCAGCCAGCGTGATGTCAGCGGTGAATCTGTTCAGCAGGGCATGCTGAAGTTATTAGAGGGCAGTGAAGTAGAAGTTCCTGTTGGAGCCAACAGCAAGAATGCTATGGTGCCGCTCACTACGGTGAATACCAAGAATATTTTATTTATCTGCGGCGGTGCATTTCCGGATCTGGACAATATTATCAAAGAGCGTTTGACCAAACAGGCAACTATTGGATTTAATGCAGAGCTGAAAGACAAATATGACCATGACAAGAATATTCTGTCTAAGGTAACGATTGAAGATCTGCGTGCATTTGGTATGATCCCGGAGTTTATCGGACGTCTGCCGATTATATTTACGCTCCAGGGATTGGATGAAGATCTGCTGGTTAAGATTCTCAAAGAGCCTAAGAATGCCATCCTGAAGCAGTATCAGAAGCTTCTGGCGTTGGATGAAGTAAAGCTGGAATTTGAGGATGATGCGCTTCGTGCAATCGCAGAGAAAGCAGTGAAGAAGAATACAGGAGCCCGTGCGCTTCGTGCGATCATTGAGGAATTTATGTTGGATATTATGTACGAGATTCCAAAGGATGACAGCATTGGTGAAGTAGTGATCACCCGATCTTATATAGAAGGAACCGGCGGCCCGGTGATCATGCTGCGCGGTCAGGAACTTCCACAGCTGGAAGGCTAATTCGGATACATACCTCATATACTGGATTGAAAGTATATGAGGTGTTTTTATATGGATTTGGAAATGTGCAGGGCGCAGATATTGTCGAATGATTACAGGGATTTTATTGTGTCAACGGATGGTGGAAGGATGAGCCTCCCTGCGCTTCCCGAGGAGGTGTGTTCGCAGGAGGTTGGGGCAGGATACGAGATCGTATATCTGAATAAGAATATTGCAGAACCCATTGATTTTGATCGGTATGTGTATAATGCGGTCCCACAGTGTTACGGTCTTCTGGATATGGATGCCATGAATCAGGCAGGGATCAGTCAGGTGCAGTATTACCCAACGCTGAATGTGGCAGGTGAGGGGGTTATGATCGGTTTTGTGGATACGGGGATTGATTATACGAACCCGGTGTTTCGTAAGCTGGATGGGAGTACGCGTATTGTGAGAATCTGGGATCAGACCATACAGGATGGTTTAGTACCGGATGGATTTGCCTATGGAAGTGAATATACAGAAGAAATGCTCAACCAGGCGTTACAAAGTGAAGATCCGAAAGTAATCGTACCGTCAGAAGATACCATTACTCATGGGACATTTGTGGCGAGTCTTGCATGCGGAAGTGGAAATGCAGAGAATAGATTCCTTGGTGCGGCACCGGAATCAGCGATTGCTATGGTGAAACTGAAGCCTGCCAAGCGCTATCTCAGAGATTTCTACGCGATTGCAGGAGAGGCGGTCTGCTATCAGGAAAATGATATCATGCTGGGAATCCGGTATCTCAGGAATCTTGCACAGAGGTATCAGATGCCATTGGTGATCTGTCTGGCGGTGGGAACCAGTTTTGGCGGACACAATGGCAATAATTCGTTGGACTTTATGCTGCAGATCTATGCCAACTCCAGCAATCAGATCATCGTGAGCGGTACCGGAAATGAAGCGAACCAGAGGCATCATTATCAGGGAAAGATAGAGGCACTTACCGAACGCAGAGAGATTGAACTTCAGGTCGGAACAGGTGTAGAGGCGTTTTCAATAGAATTGTGGGCAGAACTGCCGAATCTGATTGCTGTTTCAGTAATCTCACCATCCGGGGAAGTGCTTCCGCGAATCTCTGTCAGACAGAGCGGGATGTTTTCTTTTCGCTTTTTGTTTGAGCAGACGACTGTGCAGGTATATAATCAGATTTTGTCCAAATTTAACAGTGCGCAGCTGATCTTTATGCGTTTTTTAGCGCCAGTGCCTGGCATCTGGCGGATTGTGGCAGAACCGGTGCGGCTGGCAGGTGGGATTTTCCATCTGTGGCTTCCGATGAAGGAGTTCCTGACAGGCAATGTAATCTTTCTGGAGTCTGATCCGGATACAACGCTTACCGGACCTGGGACAACGAGATCTGTGATCACAGCAGCCTACTATAATGGAGATGAGAATAGTATTGATATTAACTCAGGCAGAGGCTATACTAGACTTAATAGTGTAAAGCCGGATTTTGCAGTGCCGGGCGTGAATGTGACCGGAGCGTTGCCGGGAGGAAGATTCGCAGAGCGAAGCGGTTCCAGCATTGGGGTAGCGATTGCAGCAGGTGCGAGTGCGCTTTTGCTGGAATGGCTGTTGGAGCAGGAAAAGCGGTCGGCAGGTTATGATACGATGCAGCTCAAAGGACTTTTTATATTAGGTGCCAGAAAACGGACAGATATTGAGTATCCAGATAAAGCCTGGGGATATGGTGCATTGGATCTCTATGAGACACTGCGGACGATTCGGGAGTTATAAAACGTATATATACAAGAAAGGATGACAGAGATGGCAGGATTTTTTGATGATTTAGGAAAGAGACTTTCAGAGACGGCAAATGATCTGGGGAAGAAGGCAGAAGATACACTGGAGATACAGAAGAGAAAGAGCGATATCCGCTTTCTGGGTCGGGCAAATGACAGAGATTATATGGATATCGGCAAAATCATATTTGAAAAGTATCGTAACGGTGAAGTTGTTGATACGGATATGGCAGCACTTTGTGAAGCAATCGCTCAGAGAAATGAAGAAGTTACAAAGATTCAGGCAGAGATTGACCGCATCAATGGTGTTGCTGCAGCGGATGCAACGGAAGAGGAAGAGGTTTTTGAAGAGACCTCAGAAGAATAATGAAGTCCAGACTATATCCGGCAGTTGCAGCAGTTATCTGTGGAATGGATCTTTATCTGAAGAGCCGCGTAGAGAAATGTATAAAACCAGGTGAGGAGAAAAAACTCTCCGGCACGCCATTTTCTATCCGCAAGGTGTATAACCGGGGAGTGGCGTTTAACCTGCTGCAGGATCAGCCGAAGACTATGCGGATGCTGACCACATCAGCGGTGGCAGCAGTCGTGGCGTATGATTTTATCTTACTTCATCAGAAAGGCGGACATCTGCTGAAGCTTGGCATGATGTGTATGACTGGTGGTGCGCTCAGTAACTTTGTCGATCGTGTCAGACACGGAAAAGTAGTGGATTATATAGGAATCCGCACCCACTGGGAAAAGTTCTCTTCCATTACCTATAATGTGGGAGACTTTGCTATCTTTGCAGGTGCGGTTATGACTGTACTATCTGAATTTTTTCAGAATAAAAATTAATAATCAGCGGCAGCTTATTTTATATCAAAGAACTCCTTGATCTGTCCCAGGATGATGTCCATCAGTCTGGTGCGTGCCTCTACACTTGCCCATGCAATGTGTGGAGTGATCAGGAGTTTTTTACTGTCTTTGATCCGTCCTAACGGATTATCGGCAAGCATTGGTTCTACGCGGAGTACATCCAGTCCGGCAGCGGCAATCTCGCCGTTCTCCAGTGCGTCAGCCAGATCTTCTTCGACCACGATCGGTCCTCGTCCAACATTAATAAAGATACAGCTTGATTTCATTTTGCTCAGGGCATCCTTATTAATAAGATTCTCTGTATATTTATTCAACGGTGCATGTACGGAGATAATATCGGATTCTGCATATAAGGTGTCCAAATCTACCTGATGATAGCCGTCCTGAGCCGTTCTTCCGGATGCAGAAGCGTAGATGACATTGGCACCAAATGCGGATGCAATCGCAGCTACACGGCGTCCGATGTTGCCAAGACCTATGATTCCCCAGGTTTTACCTTTTATCTCGCAAAAACGCTCGTCGAAGTGAGTGAATACGGTATCTTGCGTATAGGCTCCATCTTTTACATAGTCATCATAGTAACGGAGCTTTTCCAACAGATAGAAGAGCATGGCAAATGTATGCTGCGCCACAGATTCGGTAGAATAGTCTGCTACATTGCGCCATGCGATACCGTGGCTGTCCAGATAATCCTTGTCCAGATTGTTGGTTCCCGTTGCAGTCAGGCAGACCAGCTTCAGGTTCTTGGCTGCACCTACGGTGGTTTCGTTGACAGGGATCTTGCTGAGTACGGCGATATCCGCATCGGCAATCAGTTCTGGTGTCTGTTCGGCAGTTGCGATTGGGTATTTAACGACTTCTCCAAGAGCATCAAATCCGGAAAGATCAATGTCGTCTCCGATGCTCTGTGCTTCTAGAAATACGATTTTCATGGCTTATCCTCCTAAAAAAATTCCGTATACATTGTAACGCATCTTTTTCAGAATAGTCAATCTAAATAAAGTATAGGCAAATGTGAACAAAAAATAAAAATAGAACACGCTCTGATTGTTAAAAATGTATAAAAACGTGTGTAATTTAGACTAATAATTAACCAAAAAAACAAATAAAAGAAGTCAATTGACTGACAAAATACACAAAAGATGGAATGTGATTGATAAGAATGGTAGTAATTAGTACTACTAAACACTATTTAAAGATAATTATTTCACAAGTAGTGAAAAAATTAACCTGTGTGACACAAAAATGTCAGTAAATTTAGCAAAAAATACTTGAAATTTACAAAATAATATGGCACAATACAGTCAGAGATTAGAGCCAAACAAAAATACATATTAAGGAGGAAGTTATGGCAAAGAAAGAAGAAATCAAAGCACCGGAAGTTAATACACCTGAATGGCTGGAGCAGAAGATGGCCAAGATGAAAGAGGCCCAGAAGATCTTTGCAACATACACTCAGGAACAGGTTGATAAGATCTTTTTCGAAGCGGCTATGGCAGCTAATAAGGCACGTATTCCGCTGGCAAAGATGGCAGCCGAAGAGACAGGAATGGGAATCGTAGAAGATAAGGTAATCAAGAACCATTACGCAGCAGAGTATACTTATAATAAATATCGTCACCTGCAGACATGTGGTGTTCTGGAAGAGGATCCTGCATATGGTATTAAGAAGATCGCTGAGCCGGTTGGCCTGGTAGGAGCTATCATTCCTACAACGAACCCGACATCTACAGCTATCTTCAAGACATTGATCTGTCTGAAGACAAGAAACGCAATCATCATCAGCCCACATCCACGTGCTAAGAAATGTACAAGAGCAGCAGCTATGCTAGTAGCAGAAGCAGCTGTAAAAGCTGGTGCACCGGAAGGTATCATCGACTGTCTGGAAGAGCCAACCGTTGAGATGTCCGGTCTGATCATGGCTAATGCAGATGAGATTCTTGCAACAGGTGGTCCGGGAATGGTAAGAGCAGCTTACTCATCAGGAAAGCCGGCACTTGGTGTAGGACCTGGTAACACACCGGTTATCATGGATTCAAGCTGTGATATTCAGACAGCAGTGTACTCAGTTATCCATTCTAAGACATTTGACAATGGCATGATCTGTGCATCTGAACAGTCTGTTACAGCAATCGCAGACATTTATGACGAAGTACGCGCTGAGTTTATCAAACGTGGATGTCATATGCTTAATAAGAAAGAACTGGATATGGTTCGTGAGATTATCCTGACACCTGCAGGAAGCGTTAATCCTAAGATCGTAGGACAGCCTGCGGCAGAGATCGCTAAATTAGCTGGATTTGAAGTACCTGCAGATACCAAGATCCTGATTGGTGAGGTTACATCTGTAGATGTATCTGAGCCATTTGCACATGAGAAGCTGTCTCCGGTACTTGCTCTTTACAAAGCAAAAGATTATGAGACAGCACTTCAGATGGCTGAGCAGCTTGTATCTGACGGTGGATACGGACATACATCATCTCTGTACATCAATGTAAATGAAAAAGAGAAGATGGCTGAGCATGCAGCACGCATGAAGACCTGCCGTATTCTGATCAACACACCTTCTTCTCACGGTGGTATTGGTGACCTTTATAACTTCGGATTAGCTCCATCACTGACATTGGGATGCGGCTCTTACGGCGGCAACTCTGTATCAGAGAACGTAGGTCCGAAACACCTGCTGAACATCAAGACCGTTGCCGAAAGGAGAGAAAATATGCTGTGGTTCAGAACACCTCAGAAGGTATACTTTAAGAAGGGTTGCCTGCCAGTAGCACTGGATGAATTAAAGAATTATTATGATAAGAAAAAAGCGTTTATCGTAACTGACGGATTCCTGTTCAGCAGCGGTATGACAGCTCCTATTACTGATAAACTTGATGAGATGGGCATTCAGTATGCATGTTTCTATGAAGTAGCACCGGATCCGACACTTCAGATTGCAAGAAAAGGTCTGGAGCAGTTAAAGGCATTCCAGCCAGATGTAATCATCGCTCTTGGCGGTGGATCATCTATGGACGCAGCGAAGATCATGTGGCTCATGTATGAGCATCCAGAGTGTAAGTTCGAAGACCTGGCTATGGACTTCATGGATATCCGTAAGAGAGTATACACATTCCCGAAGATGGGTGAGAAAGCTATGATGGTAGCAATTCCTACTTCATCAGGTACAGGTTCTGAGGTTACACCGTTTGCAATCATCACAGATGCAGACACAGGTACAAAATGGCCGATCGCTGACTACGAGCTTCTGCCGAACATGGCAATCGTAGATACAGACTTCATGATGACTCAGCCGAAGGGACTGACCAGTGCATCAGGTATCGATGCCCTGACACATGCTCTGGAAGCATACGTATCTATCATGGCTACAGATTATACAGATGGTCTGGCTCTCAAAGCTGGTAAGAACATCTTTACATATCTGCCAGATGCATACGAGAAGGGCGCTGCTGATCCGATTGCAAGAGAAGGAATGGCTAATGCATCTACAATGGCTGGTATGGCATTTGCCAATGCATTCCTGGGAGTTTGCCACTCTATGGCACACAAGCTTGGTGCATATCATCACCTGCCACACGGTATTGCTAACGCATTGTTGATCGAGCTTGTTATGAAATACAATGCAGATCCGGCACCGGTTAAGATGGGAACATTCTCTCAGTATCCATATCCAAAGGCTAAAGAGAGATATGCTGAATTTGGAAGATTCTGTGGCGTAACAGGTAAGAATGATGACGAAGTATTTGATAACTTCATCAAAGCTATCGCAGAACTGAAAGAAAAAGTTGGAATCAAGAGAACAATTAAAGAATATGGTGTTAAGGAAGAAGACTTCCTCGCTACATTGGATGAAATGGTAGAGAATGCATTCAACGACCAGTGTACAGGTGCTAATCCAAGATATCCTCTGTTCAAAGAAATTAAGGAAATTTATCTGAAAGCGTACTACGAAGGATAATAAGTTTCTCCAAATATGTTATATTTATAAGATTAGAGAAAGGCACTGCCGCATCAGCGGTAGTGCCTTTCTCGTTGGCATATATAAGAACAGGACGCTTATTCCGGCGTCCTGTCTGAAAATACAATTAAAATATCATGTGGATTATTTGGTTCCGAAGATACGGTCTCCGGCATCTCCAAGACCCGGGCAGATGTAAGCATCTTTGTTCAGCTCACGATCAACATGTCCGATATAAATCTGTACATCCGGATGAGCCTCGTGTACACGCTTTACGCCTTCCGGTGCTGCGATAATGGACATGAGTTTGATGTGCTTTCCGCCGTGCTGCTTGATGAAGTCAAGAGCTGCGATAGCAGATCCGCCGGTAGCAAGCATCGGATCGGTAACAACAATCAGTCGTTCATTGATCGGATCCGGAAGTTTGCAGTAGTATTCGTGTGGCTCGTGAGTCTCCTCGTCACGATATAGTCCAATATGTCCTACCTTTGCAGACGGTACCAGTGCAAGGATGCCATTAACCATACCAAGTCCGGCTCTTAAGATCGGTACAACTGCAAGTGTCTTGCCGGCAATGACTGGAGTCTTGCAGGTTTCGATCGGAGTCTCTACTTCAATATCTTCAAGCGGAAGATCACTCAGAGCTTCAAATCCCATTAACATGGCTATTTCTTCTACCAGCTTACGAAATTCATTAGTTCCTGTATGCTTGTCGCGCAATTTTGAAATCTTATGCTGAATCAGTGGGTGTTTTAGTTCGAATACGTTTTCCATGATTTTCCTCCTCGTGTGAAATACGTTTTCTCTATTATAATTCGTAACAGCGGTATGCGTCAATGGGTTTAAGCTTTGAAGTGCTCCAACATGACAGGCATACACTTGTGACTGTATTCGCTCAGCGAGAATTCACCTCTGCTGAGGCACCAGTCAGACACTAATGCGCGTTCACACATGGTAAAATACTTGGTAATCTCTATAGCGGACATGTCATTTCGAATCTGCCCGCGCATCTGACCTTCTGTAATAATGCGGGTGATAAATTTGTAATATGTGCGGTTCTGATCCAGGAGATTTCGCTGTCCCTGTGATACGAGCTGGGTAGAGTAGAGGGATGCGATCAGATCAATGCTGATATTTTCCTCGATCATTTTATGGGCTTCGTAATTCACATTCAGAAGCTTTACAAAAGAATTGAGATCAGGATTCATTCTGCTTTCCAATTCTTCATAGAAATCGTCCAGAATCACAGACAGAGTATTGAGCAGTTCATCTTTGGTATTGAAGTAGTAATAAAATGATCCCTTTGATGTACCAGACAGAGCAATGATATCATCCACGGTAGTACCGTTATAGCCTTTTTCATGAAAAGCTGCCATGCTGCGGTTACGATTCTGTTCTTAGCGCTTTT
This sequence comes from Dorea sp. AM58-8, assembly GCF_003464045.1. Lineage (NCBI taxonomy): Bacteria > Bacillati > Bacillota > Clostridia > Lachnospirales > Lachnospiraceae > Dorea > Dorea sp. AM58-8. The sequence goes on from NZ_QSDM01000010.1 coordinate 77,609, forward strand.
TCCTTTTTTTGTACGTTCCATAGATTCTCCTTGAAAACAAAATGTAATTGTTAAATATTCTATCACAAGCCATCAGCATTCTGCAAATAGTTTGTGATAAACGAGAAGACCTTTACACATGAGCGCGTGTGAAAGGTCTTCTCAGACTTTAAACTGCTAAGCAGTTATTTGTTTGAGTTAGTTGAAGGACTGCTCTGTACGGTTAATGATCTCATCCTGCAACGGCTTAGACAGGTTGCGGAAGAAGTCGCTGTATCCGGCTACACGAACGATCAGATCCTTGTAGTCATCCGGATTATTCTGAGCATCGATCAGAGTCTGTCTGTCGATGACATTGAACTGTACATGATGTCCGTCCATAGCGAAGTAGCTGCGGATCAGGCTTGCCATGTTGTTCAGACCTTCCTCGCCGGCAACTACGTCAGGAGTGAACTTCTGGTTCAGCAGAGTACCTGCTGTTGCCAGGTGATCCATCTTAGCGCAGGATTTGATAACAGCTGTAGGACCATTCGTATCTGCAGATTTTTCAGGAGAAATACCTTCGGATACAGGTACGTTAGCTTTACGTCCATTAGCTGTTGCTCCGATAACTTCACCGAAGTATACGTGGCAGGTAGTCGGAAGCATATCTACGCCATATTTACCACCCTTCATGTTCGGACGACCTGTGATCAGATCATGGTACAGATAGAATACATCTTGCATCAGATCATCAGCGTAGTCATCATCATTGCCATACTTAGGTGATTTGTCATGAACCATACGGTAAATAGCATCATATCCTTCGAAGTTGTGATCCATTGCTTCGATTAGCTCTTCCATTGTGAAGTTTTTCTTGTCATATACGTTGTATTTAACAGCTGCAAGACAGTCAGAAATAGTTCCGATACCTACACCCTGAATGTAGTTGGTATTGTATCTTGCACCACCTGCATTGTAATCTTTTGCATTGCTGATACAGTCGTTGGTTACAACTGACAGACAAGGAGCCGGCATATATTCTGCGTACAGCTTCTCGATCACGTTGTTACCGCGAAGCTTGATATCGATGAAGTGTTTCATCTGTTTCTTGAATGCTTCCCACAGTTCTTCATATGTCTTGAAGTCTTTTGCATATCCGAGTTTCAAACCAAGCTGTTTGCCGGATACATTGTCATATCCATTGTAAAGTGTGAGCTGGAAAATCTTTGGAATGTTCATGTATCCGGTCAGGATATATGCTTCGCTTCCCCATGCTCCTGTCTCAACACATCCTGAAGAACCGCCGCGGCGTGCGTCTTCCAAAGATTTACCTGCGTTGATAAGCTCCATAGTCTGAGCTTCTGTATTGTAAAATGCAGGCTGTCCCCATCCCTTTCTGGAGATCTCGCATGCTTTCTTTAAGAACTTGGTCGGTGTTTTCTTACTGATGGTTACATTGGAGTTAGGCTGAACCAGTTTCATATCGTCCATGCAGTCAAGAATTAGATAGCTGACAGCATTAACGCCGTCTTTGCCATCTGGTGTGACACCACCGGTATTAATGTTGGCGAAGTCTGTGTAGGTAGCACTTTCTTTTAATGTAATACCTACTTTGACAGGTGCCGGCTGGTTGTAGAACTTAACCCATAAGCACTCCAGAAGCTCCAGAGCTCTTTCGTCATCCAGAATACCTGCTTCTGTATCTGCCTCATAGTATTTGATCAGATGCTGATCCATACGTCCCGGGCTGAATGCATCCCATGGGTTCAGCTCTGTTGTAACTGCAAGGTGTGTGAACCAGTATAACTGGATTGCCTGCCAGTAAGTCTGTGGAGCATGAGCAGGTACGACTTCCAGATTGGCAGCAATCTGCAGAAGTTCTGCCTTACGTGTCTCGTCTGTCTCTTTTTCAGCCATCTCGAGAGCCAGTTTGTGATATCTCTCACCAAGAATGATCACTGCATCGCAGGAGATATCCATAGCTTTCAGTTCTTCTAATTTATCCAGGGCTTCCGGATCGTTCATGAAATCCAGGGAATCCATAGTCTTTTTGATTTTTTCTTTGTAATCCATGTATCCGGTTGTGAACACCTGCTCGCCGCCGCATGTGTGTCCAGGACCTCTCTGTTCCATGAATTCTGTGAACATACCTGCCTCGTAGCAGTCGTGCCATTCCGGAGTCATCATGGAGAGAAGCTTCTCGCGCATGGTCTTACCTTTCCAATAAGGAATGATCTCTTCTGCCTGAAGCTTTCTGTCTTCTTCGGTAGTGTGGAAAGATACCAGATCACGCTCGCTCATAACGGTCATATCCTCTACGCTGTGGCAGCACAATTCCGGGAAGGTAGGAGATGCCTGTGGATCTTTACCCTTTTCTCCGACGATCAGTTCGCCGTCTCCCAGATACAGAGTCTTTTTGGAGAAATATTCTTTCAGAACCATAGATCTCATAACCGGGATAGAGTATTTACCCTCATTTTCTTTGTAGAAATCAGTCTCGATCTTAGCTCTTTCCAGGTCGATATGTACCGGAGTGTTAACGCTGAGATCTCTTAATTTCTGGATTCTTTCGTTCATGCCTCGTTTTGTTGCCATTTTCCTAACCTCCTATTTTGGTGTTTTGAAATCCTGCATCCTTGAAAAGCTGCACAAAGCTTTCCATTTCTTCTTTGGATGGTGCATGTAAATCTGTTCCTTTATATTCCATATCCAGCTTGGCGTATTTGCCGCTGCCTGTATCATGGTAAGGCAGGAGATTGACCTGAGCCGGATGGATGTCGTGTTCTTTCAGAAACCTAATCGTCTCTGTCATATTCTGTTCATTACCGTTGACCTCTTTAATAGTAGGAATCCGGATATAAATGCGGGCGCCTGCATTAGAAAGCTTCACCAGATTCTCGAGGATCAGCTTGTTGTCGACACCGATATATTTTTTGTGAAGTTCTGGATCCATAACTTTGATATCATATAAAAATGTATTCACATATGGAAGAATTGCTTCAAATTTATCATAAGAAACCTGACCACAGGTGTCAATGGTAAGGGTGATATCTTCATGCTTTAATGCTTTGGCAATTGCAAGAATGTAATCAGTTGACATGGTCATGACCTCTCCGCCGGAGAGTGTAACACCGCCGCCGGAATCTTCATAGAACATCAGGTCTTTCTTTAACTCGCGGACCAGACTCTTGACGGAGTATTCTTCGCCGATGATCTCACGGATACCTTGCGGACAGAAGTTCGTACATTTGCCACAGAGCTGACAGAGGGTCTTATCGAGTACCGGCTTGCCCTCCTGCATCGTGATCGCACCGGACGGACAGACCTTAGCGCAACAGCCGCAACCCGCACATTTCTCAGAATCATATTGAAGCTCTTGCTCATAACGCTGTGTCTCAGGGTTGTGACACCATTCACATTTAAGCGGACAGCCTTTGAAAAATACGGTTGTGCGGATTCCGTCACCATCATGTATAGAGAATTTTTGAATGTTGGTAATCAGATTCATCGCATGTTTATTCCTTTCTTTTAAGGTTTGTAGACTATGGTTTGTACTATGGTCTAAAAGTACCATATAGCGGTCAGATTGTCAATAGTTTGACAGGTGAAAACGAAAATGCAAGAAATAAAATAAAAAAATTCAAAAAAAGACTGGAAATAATTTAGACTATAGTATATAATCACGTCAAGCGTTACCAAAGAAGGCATCCTTAAAAAGGTGCCTTTTTTTGCACTTTTTTAGACAATTTATGAAATGCGTCTAAAAATCATGAAAAATGGCAAAGAGGAATTGAACTTTGGTCTAAAAAGTGTTATATTATTAACGTGTATAAAATTATAGAGGATGTCAATATGAACCTGAACGACCAGAAAGTAGTACAAAAAGATATGGATTTTCTTTATCTTGGGAATTTGAAGACTGTGACGTTTAATCTTGCACTTCCTGCAAAAGGGAAGTACGGATCAGAGATTAACTGGAGCTCAGGAGAAGAGCGTTTCCTTGATACAGATGGCAGGGTGAACCGTCCGTTATATGGCATGGGAAACCGGGAAGTGCTTTTGACAGGTACTTTTACATACGGAGAAGCTACTGCCAGCAAAGTATATGCAGTGACGATCCTGGAACAGGAGAATCCACAGCAGAATGCAGACACATATCCTATAGAAGTTACTGTACAGGGAAGACCTGATAAAGATGCAGAAGTTTATCAGAACGCAGAGGCAGAGATCCGGATACTTCCGGGGAATGCATTTTACGAGGCTCAGGAACGGATGCATAAGTATTTGCTTTCGATGGATGATGACAGTATGCTGTATCATTTCAGGAAGGCGTCGGGGCTGGACACCGGAGGAGCTGACAGTCCGGATGGATGGGACGCCGATGAGAGCAAGCTCAAAGGACATACCACAGGACATTATCTTTCAGCACTGGCACTTTGTTATCGGGCTACAGGAGATGAGAAGATCCGGGATAAGGCAGTCTACATGGTAGACGAACTGGGAGAATGCCAGCGAGCATTTCAGAATATAGATGGTATTCAGAAAGGATTCTTAAGCGCATACTCGGAAGAACAGTTTGATCTGTTAGAAGAGTATACACCATATCCTAAAATCTGGGCTCCATACTATACACTTCATAAGATTATAGCAGGACTGTTGGACTGTTACCTATATATAGATAAGAAAGAAGCGCTTTCTATTGCAGAGCAGATGGGAGTGTGGACCTGGCACAGATTATCACAGCTCCCGGAAGCACAGCTTAAGAAGATGTGGAGCATGTACATAGCCGGAGAATTTGGCGGTATGAATGTGGTAATGGCACAACTTGCTGAACTGACGGGAAGAGAAGAATTCCTGAAGTGTGCCGGATTATTTGATAATGATAAGTTATACCGACCACTGATGCACTATCGGGATCAGTTGAATGGAATCCATGCGAATCAGCATATTCCACAGATTCTGGGAGCAATAGAGATCTATAAAGCATCAGGGGATCTGAAGTATCTGGAAATGGCAAGAGCGTTCTGGACGACAGTAACGGAGAACAGAACATATGCCACAGGAGGTGTCGGTGAGGGCGAAATGTTCCAGGGGTACCGGGAGATCGGAAAGCTTCTGACAGCATCGACTCAGGAGACATGTGCTTCTTATAATATGCTGAAGCTTACCAGAGAACTGTATCAGATGGATCCTGACAGCAGGTATATGGACTATTATGAAAAGACTCTTTATAATCACATTCTGGCAACGCCGGATGAAAGCGGGAGCGGAGAAAGTACTTATTTCTTTCCGCTTGGACCGGGGATGAAGAGAGAGTTCTTATTTGAAAACAGCTGTTGTCATGGAACCGGCATGGAGAGTCACTTTAAGTATCAGGAAGGTATGTATTTCCAGAAAAGGGATGCATTCTTTATAAATATGTATATACCGTCTGAATTTAGCCAGGATGATATGAGGCTTCATATGGAGTGTGTATCACAGCGCAGACAGGAATATGAACTGAGGATTCAGAATGGCACATTTCGGAAGTTATATCTTCGCTATCCGGAGTGGGCAGATGAATGTTTGCTGGAGATGGATAGAGAAGTGTTGGAGACGAAGAAAAATAAAGCCGGGTATATCGAAATTACGATGCACTCCGGTGATGTGAAACTTCGGATTCGGTGGATGCCGGGATGGAAGGTACTCCGAACACCGGATGAACCGGAAAAAGCGGCAATCCAGTATGGACCATATATTATGGCAGCAATTTCGGATGAGAAGGAGTTCCTGGAACTTCCAATCAAAGAGAATGAAATCGCAGATCGGGCGGAATGGATGGATGAGTATGAAGACGGCCTTGCATTCAGACTCGGAGACTGGAAATGGATTCCGGTTTACGAAGTAGGAGACAGAGCGTATCATGTATATACAATTATTAAGTGAAAGGCAGGTATAAGCAGACGTTATGAATCGATTAGAAGAATTAAGAAGCTATATGGAAAAAGAAGGACTGGACGGATTTTATATTGCAAAACCGGCTAATGTCAGATGTATCAGCGCATACACCGGCGATGATTCGTACCTGTTTATCGATAAAGCAAATCAGTATTTTATCACAGATCCGAGATATACCGAGCAGGCAGGCATGGAGTGCCCGGATTATGAGATCATTAACTGGAGATCAACCAGTATTGGTAATGTGATCGCAGAACTGTGTAAAAAGGATGGCGTTAAGACCATTGGTTTTGAACAGGATTATCTTACATTTGCAACATGGAGATCCATGCAGGATACGATTGATGCTGAATTAGTACCTACACTGAACGTAGTTGAGAGATTCCGTGAAGTGAAGACACCGGAAGAGATCCAGAAGTTAAGAGTTTCCTGTGATATTGCTTCCAGAGCATTTGATAAGATTCTTCAGGACATCAAAGTAGGAGTGACAGAGAAGGAACTCGCTTCCAGGTTATCACATTACATGGTAATGGAAGGAGCAGATACCAAGCCGTACGGCGGAATCCTGATCTCAGGACCTAAGACATCACTTCTTCATGGCATTCCGGGAAATAGAGCCCTGGAATACGGAGATTTCGTGCTGATGGATTATGGATGCCAGTATGATGGCTATCTTTCCGATATGACAAGAACTGTAGTTGTCGGTAAGGCAACACCGAAGCAGAAAGAAGTATATAACATTTGCAGACAGATGACAGAGGATGTTGAAGCAACAATCAAACCGGGAGTTACTGGTGAGGACTGCTATCAGGCATCTCTGAAAGCGATAGAAGGAACTGAATATATGCCGTATAACTATACGGGAATCGGTCATGGAGTAGGCTTGTTTGTACATGAGCTCCCATTTATTGGTAAGAACCATACCGATGTGCTGCAGGCAGGCAGCGTAATGACAGTAGAACCAGGTATTTATATCCCGGGATGGGGTGGTGTCCGGATCGAAGATCAGGGTATCATTACAGAGGATGGATATGAGAACCTGATAAGTGCTACACATGAGCTAATAGAACTTTAAAGAAGGAGGACGACTTATGAAAAAGAGAGTATTAGCTGCATTTTTAAGTATGGCTATGGTGGCAGGTCTTGCTACAGGCTGTGGAACACCAGGTAGTGGAAAGTCAGACAGTGATTCTGCTGATGGAAAAGTATTCCGTTATGCTGTAAACACACTGCCGACTACACTGGATCCGACTAAGGGACAGAGCATTGGTGACAATGAGATCCAGCATGCTGTTACAGAGGGACTTACCCGTAACACAGCCGGTGATGTCAAGCCGGGAATTGCAGAGAGCTGGGATGAGTCTGAAGACGGACTTACTTACACGTTCCACCTGCGTAAAGATGCAAAATGGAGTGATGGAGAGCCAATTACAGCTGCTGACTTCGAGTACAGCTGGAAGAGACTGGTTAATCCTGAGACAGCCAGCCCATATGCATTCATTGGTGACTGCTTGAAGAATGGTCAGGCCATTGAGCAGGGCAACATGGATGTTGAAGAACTGGGAGTTAAGGCTGTAGACGACACTACACTTGAGGTGACACTTGAGCACCCGACATCATACTTCTTGAGTCTGATCGGATCATCAGGTCAGTATGCACCGCTTCGTCAGGATGTTGTTGAAAAATACGGCACAGACTTTGCTGCAACTTCAGAGAAGAACGTATACTCTGGCCCGTTTGTAATGACAAGTTCAGAGGATAATGTATGGACATTCGCGAAGAACGACAACTACTGGGATAAAGATTCTATTAACCTTGATAAATGTGAGCTTAACTATGTAGAGAACACAGATACACAGCTTTCTATGTATGAGGCAGGAGATCTGGATTATGTGCAGGTTCCTACAGCATATGTTTCAGACTACAAGGATAAAGCTGATGTATTTGCAAACGGTAACGTTGACTTCTGCTACATCAACTCGAAGAGCGACAATCCGGTACTTGGCAACAAGAACTTCCGCCTGGCTCTTAACTATGCACTGAATCGTAACGATTACAATAAGCTTGCTAATGCTGATACATACACAGCATTCAATGGACTGGTATTCCCGGGACTGCAGGCTAAGGGAACCACATACGGTGAAGCGTATGACCTGAATTCTTACTCATATCCATTGGATGGAGATCAGGACAAAGCTACAGAATATCTGAATGCTGCTATGCAGGAACTTGGCATTGCTAACGCTTCAGATATTACAGTTGAAGTAGTTACAACAGATGCTGACTCTAGCAAGAGAATCGTTGAGACTCTTCAGGAGCAGTGGCAGAATGCACTTGGAATCAACGTAAAGATTCGTCAGGTAACATATGCTGACATCTACGGCAAAGTATTCCCAGAGCATGATTATGAGATTGGTTATGGCGGATGGGGATCTGACTACGATGATCCTTACAGCTACCTTGAACTGTTCAAGGGCGACAGCTCTTACAACTACAGCCAGTATGAGAATCCGGAAGTTGATCAGCTGCTGATAGCTTCTCAGGATGAACCGGATACAGATAAGCGTATGGATGAGCTGAATCAGGTTGAGCAGGATATCCTTGCTGATGGCGCATTCGTACCTCTTCAGGCAAGAAATGTATACTACATGCTGGATGATGATACAACAGGTATCAACTTCTACTACTGCAGTCTGAACATCGACTGGGTATATGCAGATGTAAATGCTAAATAAGTATTTTGTATCTGAATGGCAAGATAAATAGCCTATTATACAGAGTCCCGGTATGTCCGGGGCTCTGTACAAGATTAGAATGAAAAGGTGATTCAGGGAAGAAGGAATCATCTTCCTTTCCTGAATCCCCTTTTCATATCTGTTTAGGAGGAAAAAGATGTTTAAGTATGTTGTTAAGCGGGTGATCGCAGCTATTATTACACTTTGGGCACTTGTTACCATCGTGTTCTTTCTGGTTCGTCTGATGCCTGGTGATCCATTTACCAGTGCAAAGCTGACAAAAGAAGTAGCTGCCAATATGAGATCGTACTACGGCTTCGATAAGCCGCTGATCCAGCAGTATTTCACCTACCTGGCGAACTTGCTGCATGGCAATTTCGGTTACTCTATGAAGTACACCAATAAGACAGTTAACTATATTATCGGACAGACATTCCCATATTCTGCCGATCTTGGAATCCGTGCACTGGTAATGGCCGTATCATTTGGTCTGGTGCTTGGTATTATTGCCGCCAGAAATCGTGGCAAGAAGCTGGACTTCTTCTGTGTAATCATTGCGATTATCGGAACAAGTATTCCGGACTTCATTATGGGAGCAATTTTACAGTATTTCTTTGGAATTAAATGGGGACTCTTCCCTGTGGCAAAGTATCTGGGATTCAGATACACCATTCTTCCGGCAACTGCCCTGGCGTTCTATACGCTGGCCTCTGTGTCGCGAATTATGCGATCCAGTATGTTGGAAGTAACATCACAGGATTATATAAAGACAGCTCGTTCAAAAGGATTGTCTGAGTTCAGAATTACATTCAAGCATCAGATTCGTAATGCGATCATGCCTGTAATGACAATTCTGGGACCTACAGTAGCGGCTGTACTTACAGGTACATTCGTTATCGAGTCTATTTTCGCTATTCCTGGAATGGGTAAATATTATGTATCAAGTGTAAATGAAAACGATTATGCAATGATTCTTGGAATGACCGTCTTCTATGGCTTTTTCCTTGTATTGTGTAATCTGATTGTAGATATTATGTACGGAGTGGCCGATCCACGAGTACGTATTGGTAAAAGGTAGGTGAGAGAAGTGGCTGAACTGAACAAAGAAATGTTTACTATTAAGGGTAAAAATACGCAGCGTATGGAATCCATCAGCAGACCGTCACTCTCTTTCTGGCAGGATGCATGGCGCAGATTAAGAAAGAACCGCGCCGCGTTTGTCGGACTTTGCATTATCGTGCTGTATGCGTTACTTGCAATATTTGCACCAATGCTCAGTCATTATGGATTTTCAACCATGGATCCGAATTCGATTCATGCAGGACCGTCCTCAGCGCACTGGCTTGGATGTGATGCGACAGGTCGTGACCTGTGGGTTCGTACATGGATGGGAGCAAGAACATCCCTGACAATCGGTCTGCTCTCTGCATTTATTAATATGTGTGTAGGTGCAGTGGTCGGTGGTCTGTGTGGATACTATGGCGGTAAGCTGGACATGATCGTTATGCGTATCGTTGATGTGTTATATGGTATCCCGAGTCTGATCATTACTATTCTGGTTATGATCGTATTAGGTAAAGGTATTACATGTCTGATCGTTGCGATGTGTATCGTAGGATGGATCGGTACCTGTCGTTTCGTGCGTGGTGAGGTATATCGTCTGAAAGAGCAGGACTTCGTAATGGCTGCTAAGGTACTCGGTATCCCGGATATCGTGATCATCCTTCGTCACATTATTCCAAATATTCTTGGTATGATGGTAACAAACCTGTGTATGGCTATTCCAAACGCAATCTTCCAGGAAGCATTCTTGAGTTACATTGGTCTGGGTATTGCACCTCCGAACTGTAGCTGGGGAGTTCTGGCAAAAGAAGGTATCCAGTTCCTGCGGATCCATCCGCATGAGATTGTTATGCCGGCGTTTTTCATCTGTACAACGATGCTTGCCCTGAACCTGTTGGGTGATGGACTGCGCGATGCAGTAGATCCAAAGCTTCGTGGAACTGAATAGGAGGAGCAGAAGATGTCTGAAAGAGAAAATATTCTTGAATTAAAGAATGTAGTATATTCCTTCCACACCTATGGTGGAGAAGTAAAGGCTGTACGTGATGTCAGCTATGAAGTCCGCCAGGGTGAGATTCTGGGAATCGTGGGAGAGTCCGGATGTGGAAAGAGTGTAACAGCTCAGTGTATTCTGCGTCTGAATCCGGAGCCGCCTGGATCTTCGAAGGTGGGGAAATCTTATACAAAGGGCAGGATGTCCTGAAAATGTCTAAAAAAGAGATCCGTAAGATCAGAGGACGTGAGATTGGATTTGTATTCCAGGATCCGATGACCTCTCTGAACCCGACCATGAGAGTTGGTGCTCAGATTGAAGAGGTATTTCTTGGACGTACGGATGTCAGCAAAAAAGAAGTAAAAGAAAGAGCTATGGATATCATGCGCCTGGTAGGTATCTCTGATGTAGAGAAACGTTATAAACAGTATCCGCATGAGCTTTCCGGAGGTATGAAACAGCGTGTTATGATCGCGATCGCTCTGGTTAGCCGTCCAAGTGTAATTATTTGTGATGAGCCGACAACATCTCTGGATGTTACAATCGAAGCACAGATCCTTGACCTGCTGTTGGAACTTCGTGAGAAACTCGGCACGTCTATCATCATGATCACACATGACCTGGGTGTTATTTCTCGTCTGTGCGACCGTGTAGTAGTAATGTATGGTGGTAAGATTGTAGAAAAAGGTGAGATCGGTGAGATCTTCTACAATACCGCTCACCCATATACCAAAGGTCTGATGCAGTCTATTGCCAAACTGGATACAGCCAAAGGCGAGAAACTGAAACCGATCGAAGGTACACCTCCGGATCTGTTCGCACCTCCGAAAGGATGTCCGTTTGCTGCAAGATGTGAATACTGTATGGATGTCTGTGAACAGTTGCCGCCGGAAGCATATACAGTAGCAGATGATCATACAACATTCTGCTGGCTGCAGCATGAGATGGCACCGGAGACAGATTTGAAGAAAGCAACAGCTAAGAAAGGAGAGGTGTAAAATGGAAAATGAAAACAAGCAGCCTCTCGTGCAGGTAAAAGATCTGTGTAAATATTTCCAGATCAACAGACATGCTACTTTGAAAGCTGTAGATCATGTGAGTTTTGATATTCATAAAGGAGAGACCGTCGGTCTGGTAGGTGAGTCTGGATGTGGTAAATCTACAACGGGTCGTTGCATGATCCGTCTGTATGAACCTACGGACGGAGAAGTTATTTACGATGGTAAGGATATCACCAAGCTGTCAAAAGAAGAACAGAAAAAATTCTGCCAGAAGGTACAGATGATATTCCAGAATCCATATGCATCCCTGAATCCTCGTATGACGGTTAAGGAGATTGTAGGAGAAGGTATTAAGCATCATGGACTGGCCGATAAGGATGTAGATCAGAAGGTAGAAGAACTTCTGGAGACGGTTGGTCTGAATAAGGATCATATGTCGCGTTTCCCTCATGAGTTCTCAGGTGGACAGAGACAGCGTATCGGTATAGCCCGTGCACTTTCTGTAGATCCGGAATTCATTATCTGTGATGAGCCGATCTCAGCTCTGGACGTATCTGTTCAGGCACAGGTTATTAATATGCTGAAAGAACTTCAGGAGACAAGAGGACTGACATACCTGTTCATCGCTCATGACCTGAGTGTTGTTAAGTATATTTCTGACCGTGTGGTTGTAATGTATCTGGGAACGATCGTAGAGACAGCGGAGACAGAAGAACTGTATGCGAACCCGATGCATCCATATACAAAGGCACTGCTTTCCGCTATTCCGGAAGCTGATCCGGATAAGGCTAAGAACAACAAGCGTATTCCGATCAAAGGAGAGATCCCTAGTCCGATCAATCCGAAAGAGGGATGTCGTTTCGCAGGACGTTGCCAGTACGCTACCGAGAGATGTCATCAGGAGACACCGCAGGCAAGAGAAGTTAAGCCGGGACATGTGGTTGCATGCCATTTGATGGACTAAAAACAATGAAGCCTATTGCATTGATGATGCGATTGTGAAATAATGGGAGGTGGGTTGCCACTTCCCATTTTTTGTGCGATGAGTGAGAAGCTATTGCTTGTATAAAGAGTGGGTGTCAGCCTGCATGATTGTAGTGAATAAGAATGCTAATAGAGAAAAGAGGTAATGACAAGGATGAAGGCAGAATTTCATAAAGGTAATCGAGAGAGATTATATGCGAAGCTTCCGGAAGGATCATTGCTCGTAATGTTTTCCGGTGAAGAGATCACGAAGACAAATGACGAGTATTATCCGTTTTTTGCAGACAGAAGTTTTGTATATCTGACAGGTCTGGAGTGCAAAGAAGCGGTTCTTCTGGCAGCAAAAGATGCAGAAGGCAGTGTGGAGGAGCGTGTCTACATTCTTCCGCCAGATGCATTTGCGGAAAGATGGACGGGTGTGCGTGTAAAGCCATATGAAGCGACAGAGATTTCAGGAGCAGAAGATATCCGCTCTAATGAGAAATTTGAGACGGATTTCCGCGCGTTGGCTAATAGTGGTAATTACGGACATTTGTATCTGGATCTGTTCCGCATAAATGCAAAAGACATCGACCGTCCGGCTCAGAGATTTCTGAACTATGTACAGCAGCAGGTGCCATTCTTTACTATTGGCAATGCCAATGCGCTGGTAAGAGAACTGAGACTGATTAAACAGCCATGCGAGATCGAAGCACTGCGTCAGGCAGAGAAGATTACAAAGGCTGGTATTGTGGCGATGATGGAAGCGTCTAAACCAGGCATGTATGAATACCAGTATAAAGCAGAATTTGATCGTGCGCTGGGACAGTTCGGACCGAAGGGACCTGGATTCCCTTCTATTATTTCAGCAGGTAAGAATAACTTCTGTATACACTATTACAGCTATCAGGGACAGGCGCAGGATGGTGATATGGTACTGAATGACGTTGGGGCACAGTGGGATAACCTGATTACTGATGTATCCCGTGGATGGCCTTGTAACGGTAAGTACAGCGAGAAACAGAAGCTGTTGTTTAACTGTGCATTGGAAACGTCTAATCATATGTTCTCAATTGTGAAGCCTGGCATGGAGATGAAAGAAGTAGATGCAGAGATCCGCAGATACAACTGTGAGCAGCTGAAGCAGGCAGGTGTGTTGAACTCATATGATGAGATCGGTACATATATGTGGCACGGTGGAGCACATCACATTGGTTACGATGTGCATGATGTGGTTAAGACGCCGGAGGTTATTGCACCAGGTATGGCATTTTGTATCGATGTGGGTATCTATCATGAAGAATGGGGCATCGGATTCCGCCTGGAAGATAACTGTCTGGTAACAGAGGATGGATGCGAGAACCTGTCCGGAGATATTCCGAGAACAATTGAAGATATCGAAGCTGTTATGAATTAAAGTATGTCGAGAGTATTCTTGAGTTATTATACGGGTAGAACCAGATTTTTATGATTTAGGCAGGGTGTCCGAAACGGATAAATCGGGGAATGAAGGGACGGATCACTCTAAGATTACGGTTATGAAGGTCTGATAAATACTACATATAAGCTAATAGAATAGGGAGGTTTTTATGAAAAAGAGATTATTAGCTACATTTCTAAGTATGGCCATGGTAGCGGGACTTGCTACAGGCTGCAGCACGCCGGGCAGTGGTAAAGATGGTGGAGCATCAGATGGGGAAAAAGTGTTCCGCTATGCTACGAATACATTGCCTACAACACTGGATCCGAATAAGGGTCAGGGCATGGTAGATAATGAGATTCAGCATGCGATTACGGAAGGACTTGTTCGTAATACAGGTGGTGATATTCAGCCAGGTATTGCAGAAAGCTGGGATATTTCAGATGATGGACTGACGTACACATTTCATTTACGTGATGATGCAGTGTGGAGCGATGGAGAGCCAGTTACAGCAGCAAACTTTGAGTACAGCTGGAAGAGACTTGTGAATCCGGAAACAGCCAGTGCCTATGCATTTATTGGTGACTGTCTGAAAAATGGACAGGCGATTGAAAAAGGTGAGATGGCTGTTGATGAACTGGGAGTAAAGGCTACCGATGATACAACACTGGAGGTCACACTGGAGCATCCGACTTCATACTTTTTGAGTCTGATCGGTTCATCAGGTGAATTTGCGCCGATCCGTCAGGATATTGTTGAAAAATACGGTACAGACTTTGCAGCAACAGCAGATAAAAATGTTTATTGCGGACCTTTTGTGATGACAAGTTCCGAGAATAACGTATGGATATTTGAGAAGAATGAGAATTACTGGAATAAAGATTCTATTAAACTGGATAGATGTGAACTGAATTATGTAGAAAATGCAGATACACAGCTGTCAATGTATGAAGCAGGAGATCTTGATTATGTACAGATTTCTACTGCGTATGTTCCGGAGTATAAGGATCAGGCACAGGAATATGCAAATGGTAATATAGACTTTTGTTACATTAATCAGGGAAGCGATAATCCGGTGCTTGCTAATAAGAATTTCCGTCTGGCACTGAATTATGCACTGAATCGTAATGACTATAATAAGCTTGCTAATTCGGATACATTTACTCCATTTAACGGATTGGTATTCTCTGGATTACAGGCGAAGGGAAGCACTTACGGTGAAGTCTATGATCTTGACTCTTATAGTTATCCGCTGGATGGAGATCAGGCTAAGGCTGAAGAATATCTGAACGCTGCTATGCAGGAACTGGGTATTGCCAAGGCATCAGATATTACTGTAGAAGTGGTTACAACTGATGCTGATTCAAGCAAAAGAATTGTTGAGACTCTGCAGGAACAGTGGCAGAATGCACTGGGAATCAATATCAAGATTCGTCAGGTAACATATGCTGATATCTATGGCGAAGTATTACCGAACCATGATTTTGAAATTGGTTACGGCGGATGGGCATCTGATTATGATGATCCGTATAGTTATCTTGAACTTTTCAAGAGCGACAGCTCTTACAATTATAGTTTATATAAAAATGAAGAAGTGGATGCACTTCTGAATGCATCTACAGACGAGGCTGATACAGATAAACGTATGGATGAACTGAATCAGGCTGAACAGTTGATTCTGGCTGATGGAGCATTCATTCCGCTGCAGTCCAGAAATATTTACTATATGTTAGATGAAGATACCACAGGTGTTGTATTCTACTATTGCAGTTTGAATATTGACTGGGTATATGCAGACGTACAGTAGCTATATGTATAGTTGCAGATGCTAAAGAGCAGATAGAATGATATAGAAGATAATAAAGAGGGTGAGAAACAACTTGAAGAAGTTTCTCATCCTTTTTACAATTTTACTATTAGAAATGATAACTCTCGTGTGCAAGTGTATATTGTTCCATCGTCAGAATCGACGAGACAGGCAAAATTCAGCATGAGTGTGTTGCCCTTCTATGGGTTACTATAGCACGAATATAATTCCACGCAATGACCTGGATTATTTGGTAAGGATTTTCATTGCGAGCATGAAAAATGCCTGTTATACTGTATATTGGAATAGAAGCGAAGGGAAATAATTTATGACGACTTTAGAAGAATACTATAACAAGTTTAATGAAGATAAGCGTCTGGATAGTCGGCATGGCAAAGTGGAATTTCAGACCTCCATGCATTATATTCACAAATATTTAGATCAGATCGCAGATGCGTCTGGCAGGGACAGGCATGAGATCAGGATATTGGATATCGGTGCGGGAACAGGTCGCTACAGTATTGCACTGGCGGAAGAAGGATATGATGTATCGGCAGTGGAGCTTGTAAAGCATAATCTGGGACGTCTGAAGCAGAAATGCAGCCTGGTGAAGGCATACCAGGGAAATGCACTGAAGTAAAACGCTTTGAACCGGAGAGTTTTGATCTTGTATTACTGTTTGGACCAATGTATCATCTGAAAGGTGAAGGTGAGAAGCTTCAGGCGTTGCTGGAAGCGAAGCGTGTACTGAGAGCGGATGGCGTACTGTTGGTGGCATATATTATGAATGAATTCAGCGTGCTGACTTATGCATTTAAGGAACGGCATATCAGGGAAGCGGTGCAGGAAGGAATGTTGGACGAAACATTTCACTGTACAGAGAAAGGAAATGAGCTCTATAGTATGGTTCGGTTGGAGGATATTGCAGAATTGAACTGGCAGGCGGGTATGGAACGGCTGCAGATCATTGCAGCAGACGGAGCTGCGAATTATATGCGTCCGTTTCTGAATGCGTTGGATGAAGATGAATTTGAACAGTTTATAACATATCATATGGCTACCTGTGAACGGATGGATCTGATGGGAGCATCCGGACATACGGTAGATATTTTGTGTAAGTTAAGGGAGGAATAACGGATGAAGTATGATGTAGTGATTATCGGAGCAGGACCGGGAGGTATCTTTTCAGCATATGAATTGATGAAATTGAAACCGGAACTGAAGGTTGTTGTATTGGAAGCAGGACAGCCTCTGGAGAAGAGAAAATGTCCGATTGATGGCAAGAAGATCAAGAATTGTATCCATTGTAAGAGCTGCGGAATCATGAATGGATTCGGAGGCGCAGGTGCATTTTCAGATGGAAAATACAATATTACGAATCAGTTTGGTGGTACTCTGCATGAATATATTGGCAAGAGAGAAGCAATTGATCTGATGAAGTATGTGGATGATATTAATATGAGCCACGGTGGTAAGGGCACGAAGCTTTATTCTACAGCTAATACTGAGATTAAGAAGACATGCTTACAGAACGATCTGCATTTGCTGGATGCATCCGTTCGTCACCTGGGAACAGACATTAATTACGTGGTTCTTGAGAACCTTTATAATGAATTAAAAGATAAGGTCGAGTTTCATTTCATGACACCGGTAGAGACAGTGGCAAAGAGTGGAGAAGGTTATGTGGTGAAGACTGCAGATGCCGAATATATATGTGATAAATGTATTATTTCTGCAGGACGAAGTGGAAGTAAATGGATGGAAGGTGTATGCAAGGATCTGGAAATCCCGACCAAGTCTAATCGTGTGGATATTGGTGTGCGTGTAGAACTTCCGGCAGAAGTATTTGCACACCTGACAGATGAATTGTATGAAAGCAAGATCGTATATCGTACACAGAAGTTTGAAGATCTGGTAAGAACATTTTGTATGAATCCGCGGGGAGTGGTTGTAAATGAGAACACGAACGGTATTGTAACGGTAAATGGTCACAGCTATGAAGATCCGGCATTGCATACAGAGAATACGAATTTTGCATTATTGGTATCCAAGCATTTTTCAGAACCATTTAAGGACAGCAACGGATATGGTGAAAGCATTGCGAGATTGTCTAATATGCTGGGCGGAGGAGTAATGGTACAGCGTTTTGGGGATCTGATCCGTGGACGCAGAAGTACGGTATCAAGAATTGCTGAAAGCTATGTGACACCAACACTTGCAGCAACACCGGGTGATCTGAGTCTGGTTATGCCGAAACGTATTCTGGACGGTATTATTGAGATGATCTATGCACTGGACAAGATTGCTCCTGGTACAGCTAATGATGATACGTTGCTGTATGGTGTAGAAGTGAAGTTCTATAATATGGAAGTAGAGATAGACAACCACCTGCAGACCAGACATGAAGGATTGTTTATTATCGGTGACTGCAGCGGTGTTACACATTCCCTGTCTCATGCATCAGCCAGCGGTGTATGTGTAGCAAGATATCTTGCAGAATAAGAAAATATCAGAGATAGAGCAGAGAATGCATAACAGGAACAGTGGAATTTTGAAACGGACTATGGTATACTAGACGAGTAGTCATTATTTCACTAAGGAGCGATATCGATGAAAAAGATTGAAGAATATGTAAAAAGTATTCCGGATTTCCCGGAGAAAGGAATTATCTTTCGCGATGTGACAAGTGTGTTGCAGGATGCAGACGGCTTACATCTTGCGATTGATGAGATGCAGAAGTTCCTGGAAGATGTAGAGTTTGATGTGATCGCCGGAACAGAGTCCAGAGGATTTATTTTTGGTGTACCAATCGCATACAATCTTCATAAAGCATTTGTACCAGTCAGAAAGAAAGGCAAGCTTCCAAGAGAGACTGTTTCTGCTGAATACGAACTGGAATATGGCAAAGCAGAGATCGAGATGCATAAGGATGCTATTCAACCGGGACAAAAGGTTGTATTAGTGGATGATCTGATTGCTACAGGTGGCACGATTGAAGCGGCAGCCAGATTGGTGGAAGAGCTTGGTGGTGAAGTAGTGAAAATAATCTTCCTGATGGAATTAGAAGGCTTGAAAGGAAGAGAGAAGCTGAAAGGCTATGATGTGGAGAGCGTCATTCATTACGAAGGAAAGTAAATAATTTCTTTGACGCTGTGTGATGCAGAATCCCCGGAGCCGGCGATGCGGATATATATCCGATACCATCGCTGACTCCGGGTTTTATATATCAGATGGGAGTCAATCCCCCCAGCTGATATAGCCTCCGGCAGGATTGCAGAGGCATTCTTGAGATTTACGGTATCGAAAATAGAATTCCAATTAGAATTGAGTGTGATGTGCATATTTTATATATTTTTTAAAAAATTTTAAAATTTCACTTGCATTTTTCTGGGAATATGGTATTATATTTTTTGTGTTATGAAACACGCGGGTGTAGTTCAATGGTAGAACATCAGCCTTCCAAGCTGGATACGTGGGTTCGATTCCCATCACCCGCTTTTTTTGTTACCCAAAAACAGCCGCGATGGGATTCTTTGTATGGAACCTGTCAACACAGTGGATTGGCGCGTTAAAGACCAGTGTGTATATCTATGTATCGCCGATTGTAACGGTTGTCCTGTCAGTGCTGATATTGAAAGAAAGACTGACTGTGAGATTGGTGATCGGTGCAGTACTGATTCTTACAGGACTGGTTATTTCACAGAAGAGAAGTAAAGCTTCCGATATGAAATAGTGGGTTGACAGGTTACTAGTCGTGTGCTATCTTAGACCCAGAACAGAATAGAATAAATTCTTCGGGGCAGGGTGTAATTCCCTACCGGCGGTATAGTCCGCGAGCTGCGCAGGCAGTTGAACTGGTGAGATTCCGGTACCGACAGTATAGTCTGGATGAGAGAAGATGATTCAAACATGGAAGCGTGGCAGAGTAGTCATGCGACATCAGAGTTGAAAAGTAAGATCTCAGGTTCCGAAGAACCTGAGATTTTTTTCTTCCACAAACGAAACCTTCTAGAATTTAGAATTTCTGCTCAAATAGAACATTCTGGAGGAAAAAGAAATGGAAAAGAAAAAATGGAGTACACAGAAACTGATTTATACAGCAATGCTGGCTGCAGTGGGAGGAGTGCTGATGTCATTGGAGATATCAGTGCCGATGATGCCGCCGTTTTATAAACTGGATTTCAGTGATGTGCCATCGATCATTGCGTTGTTTTTGATGGGACCGGCATCGGCAGCGATAGTAGAAGTTGTAAAGATCCTGATTAAGCTTGTAACGGTAGGAACGAATACCATGTATGTCGGTGAGTTTGCCAATCTGATAGGCATTGCGTTGTTTGTGATTCCAATGTGGCTGGTTTACAAGAAGATGGGAAAGACCAGAAAAGCAGCAAGTGTTTCCATGGCAGCCGGTGTGGTGATTCGTACAGCATTTGCCTGCTTCTGCAACGCCTTTATTACCTTGCCGCTGTATGCGAAAGCAATGGAATTGCCGTTAAATCAGGTGATCCAGATGGTGGCTTCTGTGAACCCATCCATCACGAATCTGACATCCTTTATTATTCTGGCAACCATTCCATTCAACATAATTAAGATTGGACTGAACAGCTTTGCAGGTTATCTGCTTTATGAGAGAATTCATACAGTCAGCTTTGTGAAAAGGGCGGTGGAAGCATGATTCGGAATTACAGAGATCTGACCCGTCTGGAGATGGAACAGGTAGATAAGGAAGAAACGATTATTCTGATTCCTCTTGGGGCACTTGAACAGCATGGCAATCAGGCTCCGCTTGGAACGGATGATATCATAGCAGAAGCAATGGTGAAGTATCTTGGAGAAGAACTGGATGCAGCAGGAGAAAAGGATTTTCCGATTTTAGCATTTCCGGTGATTCCGATAGGATTGAGCACAGAACATAAGAACTTTTGTGGCTCGATTACATTTAAGCCGGATACCTATTATCATATGCTATATGATATCTGTGTCAGTCTGGCACATCACGGGTTCCGGAAAATTGCTTTTCTGGTGTGTCATGGTGGAAATGCGCCGGTGGTGCAGATATTAAGCAGAGAGCTGAGAAGCGAACTGGGGATTTCACCATTCATATTATCTTCCGGTGCTTTTGGACATCCGGATGTGAAAGCCACCGTATCTGAAGGAAATATCTGGGATTTTCATGGTGGCGAGATGGAAACTTCGATGGTAATGGCAGTAGATGAAAGTCTTGTAAAACTGGAAACGAGCGAGGCCGGTCGACCGGAAAGCTTCCTTCATAACAAGACCTTGCTTCCGTATGGTTCCGTGTCGATTGGATGGGTGTCGGAAGACTGGAAAACAGAAGACGGAAAACCAATCGGCATCGGTGGAGATCCTTCTGGTGCAACAGCAGAAAAAGGAGAGATCATCCTGCGAACCAGCGCAAAAGTGCTTGTACCTGGACTTTTGGAAATACGTAATTGGAAAGTATAGTGATTATTTTCGGAAAGAAATCAAATATAATTGATAATCTTCTGAGTATAAGTTGTAATTAGCGGGAAGAATAATCTGAATAATGATAGAAGGTGAACGCTGATGAAAACTTGTAAGGAAATGGCAGGAATGTGGAGAGGAATATCGCGCTCATCAGGGGAGATATCCCGTTGTGTTTCTTACATTTAAAGATGTTAAATTCGATTCGTGGGAAGCAACACTTGATAAAATTCGTGGTCTCCTTCAGGAAGAATATGGAAGGCATCAGGAGCTGCTTGGAAGTGATAAAATAGCAAAATACGAGAAAGAGTACTTCATGCGGATTATTGAAGGAACGGCAAATGAGGTGGATCTTACATCGGCTCTTGAAAAAATATCGAAGATGCTAAAGTCGCATTATGGTAAGGCGCCAATTATTATTATCGATGAATATGACACGCCTATTCAGGAAGGTTATTAAAAGGAGTTCTATGACGAGATTTGAGACAGAAGTTCATGAGATGATGCAATATTATGGCGTGACGGAAAAAGAGGCTGAGCTAAAGGCGTGGTACGATGGTTATCTTTTTGGAAGCAAAGAGATTTATAATCCCTGGTCAGTCATCAATTATCTTTCGAAAGGATGTATACCACAGCCTTATTGGGTAAATACGGGAAAGAATGAAATCCTTGAAGACGTTTTGCAAGTTGCAACAGATGATATTATAGAAAGACTTTTTTCACTTTTGCAAGGAAAAAGAGTAATTGCGAGGATTGACCAGAATGTAGTTGCTATTGCGGAATACATGGATAAATCTATTAGTTTTTATGATGCGGGAGCAGAAGGCTTTTATCATGGATTAGTTCTCGGCTTGATTGCTCTCATGGATAATCAGTACAAGATAACATTTAACAGAGAATCCGGAGACGGAAGATATGATATTAGTCTAATGCCAAGAGAACAAAGATATCCTGGGATTATCATGGAATTAAAGTGGAATAGCAATCTAAATGCAGAGGATCTTGAGAGACTGGCAGAAGATGCGTTAGCGCAGATTAACGAGAAGAGATACAATTCCGAAATGATGCAAGAAGGCGTTGAAAATATACTTAAACTTGGAATTGCATTTTCAGGTAAGAAAGTTAAAATTAAGGCAGAATAGGAAATAAAAATTAAGAAAGTATAAAACACCGGCATTTAGCTTGACAGAGTTACTTGCCGGTGTTATTAATTATAGATGTTAATATATAACAATGTTAAATAATCAAATGAGAACCGAGGTGAACATAGAAGTGGATGAATTGTACAGGGAGTTTTTTCAGACAATCCATCAGTTCCGGAAGCTGAATATGGCATCTATGATGCCGGATGTCAGCCAGTCGGAATTCGTGATCATGAATGTGATCCGGGATAAGAGCTCCGAGGGAAAGGTTGTAATTTCCGAACTGGCATGCAGGTGTAAGCTGCATTCGTCTGCTGTATCCAGGACGTTACACGGACTGGAAGAAAGAGGATATGTGGAGCGACATATTGATAAGGACGACCGGAGAAATATCTGTGTAGAACTTACCGAAGAGGGGAAAAGGACTGTTGAAGAATGCAGGCAGATCATGCAGGATTTTGGCAGGACTGTATTGAACCACATGAATGTCAGAGATATGGAACGTTTAATTACGTATATGAATAGACTGTATTCTGTGGCAGAAAAAGAAATAGAGACTAGAAAATGGAAAGGCAGAAAGGGAAAAGAGCATGAGTAAGATAGCGAAGAATATGCTTCCGTACTGGAAGTCAGTGATTATCATTCTTACGCTGCTGGTGGTTCAGGCGATGTGTGATCTGGCACTTCCGTCGTATACTTCGGACATTATCGATGTAGGAATTCAGAACAGCGGTGTGGAACATGTGGTGCCGGAGAAGATAACTGAAGAGGAAATGCAGACAGCGCAGTTTATTATGACAGATGACGAAGCGGATGTGTGGAAGAATCTGTATAAGGAGAAAGACGGATATTACGAATTGAAAGATCTGTCAGAGGATAAGCTGAATCAGGCAGATGAAGAACTGACGGTGCCGCTGATCATGAATTATCAGATGAGTACGATGGAGGTGGATGCGTTTAAGAAATCCATTGCTGCTCAGATGGGGATGGATGCAGCACAGCTTGCGGACATGTCAGTTGAGCAAATTGGTCAGATGATGCATATGGAACTGGAGAGTTTCATGCAGGAGAAAGAAGATGATGACGGTAACACAAAGACGGTAGAATGCGTAGATGTACGCAGTGTATTTTCTGCGTTGTTGCAGAGCGGCGCAATGACAAAAGACCAGATTTTTTCTATGCGCGACGATATGGAAGATACCATTGATGCAATGGGAAGCTCTCTGGTGAAATCGATGGGAGTTGCCTATGCAGTATCTGCTGATAAGGCAGCAGGTGTGGACATTGATCAGGTACAGAAGGATTATCTCTGGATGTCCGGACTGAAAATGGTTGGCATGGCACTGTTGATGGGAGTTGTTACCGTACTGGTAGGCTTCTTTGCTTCTCGTGTGGGTGCGGGTGTCGGAAGAGATCTGAGAGATAAAGTATTTAAGCGTGTTGTGAGGTTCTCCAATGCAGAGATGGACAGATTTTCAACAGCATCCCTGATCACCAGAAGTACCAATGATATTCAGCAGATTCAGATGGTGTCTACGATGCTTCTGCGAATTGTAGCATATGCACCGATCCTTGGTATCGGCGGCGTGCTGAAGGTTATGAAGACGGGAGCGGGAATGGGATGGGTGATTGCATTGGCGATTATTGTGATCCTTGGATATGTAATGGTACTGGTATCCGCAGCTATGCCGAAGTTTAAACTGATGCAGAAACTGGTGGATAACATCAACCTGGTATCCAGAGAAATCCTGACAGGACTTTCTGTTATCCGTGCATTCGGACGAGAGAAGAAAGAAGAAGAACGTTTTGATGATGCGAATCGGAGCCTGACTAGGACGACACTTTTTACCAACCGCATTATGACATTTATGATGCCTGGTATGATGCTGATCATGAATGTGCTTACAGTAAGCATTGTATGGGTAGGTGCACACAGAATTGACAGTGGTGATATGCAGGTAGGTGCAATGACAGCCTTTATCACTTATGCGATGATGATTGTTATGTCATTCCTGATGCTGACAATGCTTTCTATTATGCTTCCGAGAGCAGCGGTAGCAGCAGAGCGTATTGATGAAGTCGTTGTAACAGAGTCCTCGATTCATGATGCAGATCAGACGGAAGCAGTTGCAGAGCGTAATGGCGTGATTTGCTTTGAACATGTGAATTTCCGGTATCCGGGAGCGGAAGAAGATGTATTGCATGATATTGATTTTATTGCAGAACCAGGCAAAACGACGGCTATTATCGGAAGCACAGGATGCGGTAAATCTACACTGGTGAATCTGATTCCGCGGCTCTATGATGTGACCGGCGGTAAGATCACACTGGATGGCAAAGACATCCGTAATATTAAGATGTCAGATCTGCGTGAGGAGATTGGATTTGTGCCGCAGAAAGGAGTGTTGTTCTCTGGTACGATCGCATCTAACCTGCGCTTTGGCAAAGAAGAAGCAACAGATGAGGAGATTGCGAAGGCGGCCAGGATTGCACAGGCGACCGAGTTCATTGAGACAAAAGATGACAGATATGATAGTGCGATTGCGCAAGGTGGAAGCAATGTGTCTGGTGGACAGAAGCAGCGTCTTGCAATCGCCAGAGCGATCGCAAAGAATCCGAAGATTTTTGTATTTGATGACAGCTTCTCAGCACTGGATCTGAAGACGGATGCGGCGCTTCGGAAAGCTCTTGGTGAAAATGTAAAGGACAGCACTGTGATCATTGTAGCACAGCGAATCAGTACGATCCTGCATGCAGAACAGATACTGGTTCTGGATGATGGAGAGGTTGTAGGTAAGGGTACACATGAAGAACTGTTGAAGACATGTGAAGTATATCAGCAGATAGCGAAGTCTCAGTTGTCTGCAAGAGAGCTTGGACTTGAAGAAAGTGAGGTGTCCGGAAATGAGTAATAGTCAGGAACGTACACGTACGCAGCGCCGCAGAGGACCGATGGGACACGGTATGCAGCCGGGTGAGAAGCCAAAGAATCTGAAGAAATCTGTTGAGCAGCTTGCAAAATATATGGCAACATATAAGATTGGCATATTTATTGTGATGATCTGTGTGGCATGTTCAACAGTATTTACAGTAGCCGGACCAAAGATTCTGGGTAAGGCTACAACGGCTCTTTCAGAAGGACTGATGAATAAGATACGCGGAACAGGAAGTATCGATTTTCAGAAGATTGGAATGATCTTGTTGTTTGTACTGACGTTGTATCTGTGCAGTGCGCTGTTCAGTTTTATTCAGGGCTGGATTATGACCGGTATCACGCAGAAGGTATGTTACAGATTGCGGAAAGAGATCTCTGAGAAGATCAACTGCATGCCGATGAAGTATTTTGAAAGCCGTACTTATGGCGAAGTCCTTTCGCGCATTACGAATGATGTAGATACACTGGGACAGGGACTTAACCAGAGTATTACCACGATCATTACGTCTGTGGCTACGCTTGTGGGTGTGTTGATCATGATGCTCAGCATTTCACCGTTAATGACACTGATCGCATTGATTATCCTGCCAATTTCTATGGGACTGATCGGACTGGTGATGAAGAAGTCACAGAAGTTCTTCCGTTCACAGCAGGAATATCTGGGACATATCAATGGTCAGGTTGAAGAAGTCTATGGCGGTCATATGGTTATCAAAGCATTTAACAGAGAAGAAGCAACAATCGAAGAGTTTGAAAAGACGAATAATATTTTGTATGATTCTGCATGGAAATCACAGTTTCTGTCAGGAATGATGCAGCCGATTATGATGTTTGTCGGTAATCTGGGATATGCATGTGTGGCATTGACAGGAGGACTCCTGGCAATCAGGGGCGTGATTACGATTGGTGATATTCAGGCGTTTATCCAGTATGTCAAGAACTTTACACAGCCGATTCAGCAGATTGCACAGGTAATCAATATGGTGCAGTCTATGTCTGCAGCATCTGAGAGAGTATTTGAGTTCCTTGGAGAAGAAGAGGAAGTGCAGACTGCAGAACATCCGGCTGATATTGCGCAGGTAACCGGTGAGGTAAGTTTTGAACATGTGAAGTTTGGTTATAATCCGGAGCAGGTGATTATCCATGACTTTAGTGCAAATGTTAAACCGGGACAGAAGATTGCGATTGTGGGACCGACCGGTGCTGGTAAGACAACGATGGTCAAACTACTGATGCGTTTCTACGATGTGAACAGTGGATCCATCCGTTTGAATGATCATGATATCAGAGATTTCAACCGAAGAGAGCTAAGGGATGCATTTGGAATGGTATTGCAGGATACCTGGCTGTTTAAAGGCACAATTATGGAGAATATCCGTTACGGACGGTTGGATGCAACGGATGAAGAGGTTATTGCGGCAGCAAAAGCAGCGAGAGCACATCATTTTATTAAGACACTGCCGGGTGGCTATCAGATGGAACTGAATGAGGATGCAAGTAATGTATCTCAGGGACAGAAGCAGCTTCTGACGATTGCGAGAGCGATACTGGCAGATAATAAGATACTGATTCTGGATGAGGCGACTTCGTCTGTAGATACCAGAACAGAGATTGAGATTCAGAAAGCGATGGATAACCTGATGAAGGGCAGGACAAGTTTTGTCATTGCACACAGATTGTCTACAATCCGGGATGCAGATCTGATCCTTGTTATGAAAGACGGAGATATTATCGAACAGGGCAATCATGAAGATCTGCTGGCAGCGGGTGGCTTCTATGCAAACCTGTATAACTCACAGTTTGAAGATGTGGTAGCTTAAAAAGTTAAATAGATATATACGATATATACAAAAAACCGATGGTAAAGACATTTGATATAAATGTCTGAATCATCGGTTTTGTGATAGAGCTTAAAAGATTGGTGTATTTGTTTTAATTATTTGTGGTTTTGCGCGCTTCACGCTTTGCCTCCAGATTGGAGACAATGACGGTACAGGCTGCATCACCGGTGATGTTGACGGTTGTACGTCCCATATCAAAGATACGGTCTACTCCGGCTACCAAAGCAATGCCATCAACAGGAAGACCAACAGAAGTAAGTACCATAGCCAGCATGACCATACCTGCACCCGGTACTCCAGCGGTTCCGATAGATGCCAGTGTAGCGGTAAGAACGATGGTCAACATCTGTGGAAGAGTGAGCTGGATGCCGTAGCAGGAAGCAATGAAGATAGCACAGACACCCTGGTAAATGGCTGTACCGTCCATGTTGATCGTCGCTCCCAGAGGCAGTACGAAAGAAGCAACTTCTCGTCTGGCACCGAGCTTTTCAGTGCACTCCATGTTGATCGGCAGAGTTCCTACAGAAGATGCACTGGAAAATGCAAACATGATTGCCGGAAGCATGCCTTTAAAGAATTTCAGTGGACTTAAACCGCCCATAGTTTTTACCGTCAGTGAGTACACGAATACTGCATGTACAATGTAACAAATATATGCTGCCAGAAGCACCATTGCAAGAGAACCGATGATAGCAGGTCCGTTGGATGCGATGACCGGGCACAGTAAACAGAAGACACCGATCGGTGACAGCTTCAGAATCATTTCCATACATTTCATAAAAATGTCATTTAGATCGTTGAATGCATTTACTACACGGATATTTTTCTCACCTACAAGGATAATCGCAAATCCAAGAAGAACAGCCATGACGATGATCTGCAGCATGTTAGCTTCTACCATAGGAGATACGAAGTTGGATGGGAACATATTCACAAGTGTATCCATAAAGGATGTGGCTTCGGTTGCTTCATAAGTCAGATCCGTAGTAGCAACTACCGGGAACAGACTTTTAAAAAGATTACCGCCGATCAGACCGATCGTAACAGCAAATGCAGTCGTGCAAAGATAGAAAATAACCGTTTTCAGACCAATGGCGCCCACCTTTTTGATATCACTCATAGAAATGATACCGAACATGATGGAGAATAATACAATAGGAACGACGATGAATTTAACAAGGTTCAAGAATATCGTTCCGAAGGGTTTGATGTAGGATTCGGCAAAGTCTGCGTGACTCTGCAAGAGCAATCCTGCAATGATGGCCAGTACAAGTGCAATAAATATCTGCATGGCCAAAGACATTTTTTTCTTTTCTTTCATTTTATCAATTCCTCTCTTTAAAAAAGAGACACTGCGCCTA
This sequence comes from Dorea sp. AM58-8, assembly GCF_003464045.1. Taxonomy (NCBI): domain Bacteria; kingdom Bacillati; phylum Bacillota; class Clostridia; order Lachnospirales; family Lachnospiraceae; genus Dorea; species Dorea sp. AM58-8. The sequence continues at coordinate 106,234 of NZ_QSDM01000010.1, forward strand.
CTGCAATGTCTCCGTTGACGATTCATTATACCATGATACATTTATAAAAACAATTCCTTTCAAAAATTTCAAAATATTCCAAAAATTTCAAAAAATAACAAATAATATTTACAGCTGTGTCAGAAAAGTATATAATAAATCTCAACAGATAATGTTACTGCAATTACAACTCGATATAGAATCAATAAGTCTTTGTGGCAGGGTGAGATTCCCTACCGATGGTATAGTCCATGACCCGCGAGAGCGGCTGATCTGGTGACCTTTATGGAATTCCAGAACCGACGGTACAGTCCGGATGAGAAAAGACATTTTCTGCAAAAATAAAGCCCGGAGCGTAGATGTTCCGGGTTATTTTTATAGGAGGATCCGATATGAACGGAAATGAACAAGAAGTAACAACAGTAAGTAATCAGGTACACAGCGCATCGAGGATGAAGGTGAAAAAGATTGCATTTATAGGTCTTATGGGAGCTGTCAGTGCAGTACTTATGCTTATGCGATTCCCGATTCCATTTATGCCGCCATTTCTTTCGTTTGATCTGTCTGGTGTGATGGAGATTATGGGAGGCCTAATGTTTGGACCGGTAGAAGCACTGTGCATTATCGTTGTGAAGATATTGCTTCAGCTTGTGATGCAGGGAACGATGTCGCTTGGTACCGGAGAACTGCAGAATTTTCTGTTAAGTTCTGCTTATGTGTTGCCGGCAGTGTTTATTTATCACAGAAAGAAGACAAGAAAAAGTGCTGCTCTCGGAATGGCTGTCAGCTGCTGTGTAGTAGCTGTAGTTGCAGTTCTTACTAATTTATATCTTATTATACCGTTTTATGTGAAATTATTCGGTATATCCATGGGTGATATTATTGCAATGTGTAATGCTGTCAATCCAGCCATGAAGGATACGGTAAGCCTTGTTATTTTTGGACTGCTTCCATTTAATCTGATCAAATATGGGGCAACATCGGTGGTTACATTTATTATTTATAAGAGATTAAGTGGTGTGATAAGAGGAATCATTAACAGATAAAGAGGAGATTAGGGATGAAATTTACATTAAAAAAAGACATTACATACGAACAGGCTGTTGAAAGAATGTTTGAAATGCTGGGAGATTGGAAGATTATGGCATTGGCTTCCAGCGTGAATGACTATGTAATGGTAAGAAACGTAAGCTGCCTGTTTTATGATGAGAAAATCTGGTTTAAGACAGACAAGAATTTCCGGAAAACAAAACAGCTTCTGGAAAATCCGCATGTAGCATTGTGCTGGAGTGGAGTACAGGTGGAAGGAATTGCAATTAATAAAGGATTGGTGGTAGATGAGCCAGACAGACGTTTTGAAAAAGGATATAAAGAACATCTGTGGGAAAGTTATAATAAATACAGTCATGAAGATACAGAAATCCTGATTGAAATAGAGCCAAAGTATGTGGAAATCTGGGATACCAGTGATGAGGGTTACGCATTCCAGCTTTTTATAGATTTTGAAAACAAAACGGTAGAATCTAAAATTTACGATCAAAAATAATAATAAATTTCAAAAAAAGCTTGCATATTTTAAAACAGTATGCTAACATTAAATGCGGTCACCATGGAAGTGGTGATAGCATAAGGCTCCATGGTCAAGCGGTCAAGACATCGCCCTTTCACGGCGGTAACCCGGGTTCGATTCCCGGTGGAGTCATTTGATTGAATAATTCAATCTTGCAACACATCATGCCGATGTGGCTCAATTCAGTAAGATTGACCACGTCAATCGCAGGCAGAGCTGATGATTACAAATCAGTTGCTTGCAACACATCATGCCGATGTGGCTCAATTGGCAGAGCAGCTGATTTGTAATCAGCAGGTTATCGGTTCGAGTCCGATCATCGGCTTAGTCCTTTAAGGGACGTCATATGGACCTTTAGCTCAGCTGGTTAGAGCAATCGGCTCATAACCGATCGGTCCTGGGTTCGAGTCCCCGAAGGTCCACTAATCCAGCACAAGAGCGTCTGGTATAGACGCTGGGTGCATGGTGATTTAATTTAATATTTGGCCCAGTGGCTCAGTTGGTTAGAGCGCCGCCCTGTCACGGCGGAGGTCGAGAGTTCGAGTCTCTTCTGGGTCGTTTTGGGATCTTAGCTCAGCTGGGAGAGCATCTGCCTTACAAGCAGAGGGTCACAGGTTCGAGCCCTGTAGGTCCCATTCGCAACAAAGTTGCGAATCACAATTGAATGCCGCAGTGGCGGAACTGGCAGACGCACAGGACTTAAAATCCTGCGGGACTAACCTCTCGTACCGGTTCGATTCCGGTCTGCGGCATTAAGTAAAAATAAGAGAACCGTTGAAATTACAGCGTTTCTCTTATTTTTTATAATAAGAAGCAAAGTCAGGAATATGAATGGCTTCGCCGATTGGTCGAGAACAGTGGTAGTTGGAGGATTTATTTAAATGGGGAAACATGAAAAGGAAAGAGATGGATTCAAGAGCAGGACAGGGTTTGTCCTGGCCTGTATCGGGTCTGCGGTTGGTATGGGGAATATCTGGCGATTCCCATATATGGTGTCAGATTGGGGTGGTATGACATTTCTGCTGCCATATATTTTGTTTGTAATATTGATTGCGTCTACCGGAGTGATTGAAGAGATGGCGCTGGGACGGGCAGCGAAAGGTGGTCCGATTATAGCATTTGGCAATTGCACGGAGATGCGAACTGGTAATGCGAAAGTGGGAAACACAATCGGCTGGATTCCGGTGCTGGGATCGCTTGCCATGGCAATCGGATATACAGTGATAGTCGGATGGATTTTTAAATATACATTTCTTGCGATCACGGGTCAGATTGCAGACATGGGTCAGGATATGGATGTGATCGGAGGAGTGTTCGGAAGAACCGCGGCAGCATTTGGAAATAATTTCTGGCTGGTTATTGCTGTACTTATAACAGCTGTTATTATGGCAATGGGAATTGCCGGGGGAATCGAACGTGCCAATGGTGTCATGATGCCGCTGCTGTTTGTGTTGTTTGTCGGTCTGGGAATTTATATTTTTACATTGCCGGGAGCGGTCGGTGGATATCGTTATATATTTACGATTAATCCAAGTGGACTTTTGGATCCTAAACTTTGGATCTACGCGTTTGGGCAGGCGTTTTTTTCATTATCTATTGCCGGTAACGGAACTGTGATTTATGGATCGTATCTGAGTGAGTCGGAAGATCTTGTGAGTTCAGCACGTAATGTGGCGATTTTTGATACGATTGCAGCGATGCTTGCGGCGTTGGTGATCATACCTGGTATGGCAGTTGGCGGTGCGGAATTGTCATCGGGTGGCCCGGGACTGATGTTTATTTATTTGATCAATGTATTTAATGGTATGGCAGGTGGCAAAATAGTAGGAATTGTATTCTATATTTGTGTGCTATTTGCTGGTTTAAGTTCTCTTGTGAATCTGTATGAAGCGCCAATTGCTGCTATGCAGGAGATATTTGGAATGAAGCGTGTGACTGCGGTGGGAAGTATTGCAGGATTCGGATGTATCAGTGCGCTTATGATCCAGGGGATCGTTTCGGGGTGGATGGACGCGGTATCAATCTATGTCTGTCCGCTGGGGGCGATGCTTGCAGCAATCATGTTTTTCTGGGTGGCTGACAGGGAGTTTGCACTGAAAGCTGTGAATACCGGACGAGAGAAAAAGATTGGAGCATGGTTTCTGGTGCTCGGAAAGTATGTGCTTGTTCCGCTGGCATTTGTGGCATTAGTTGCAGGGGCACTGCTTGGTGGTATAGGATAAAGTAATGGGATTACTTTTGTGTATAAAATAAAAGACATGGAATTGCTTGACACTTTAATGAGAATATACTATATTAGGAAATGAGTTAGAATTAACTAACTCATTTCTTTTAATCAAAGGTTAGATAAAACTAATTACAATATGATGAGACTAACTTACGGGTTTGAAGAAAAAGAATAATTCATGCAGAATGGGTGACACTAAAAGAACTGAAAAGTATCTGACAGGCTGAAAGGAGACTTCGGGATGGAAAGATATCTGGTGGAGAATTGTTCTCCAACGCTTGCTTCGTTGAAAACCGGGAATTTATTTTCATATAAATACGATTCGCTGGAAGAAGTGGAATTCTATGTGGAATTCTGGAATCAGTGCATGGCAGAGAAAGGGGTATCTGTGTGCATTCTGAAGATCCGAAAGCAGACGGCATTGATCTACGTATTCAGAAAAAACTTTCTTGAGCGTGATATGAAGCGTCCGGGAGTGACAAAACTTCTGAAAAAAATGGGATACGAAAGTAGTGATGCAGACTATGCTCTCAGACATTTGCGAGGGCGTCTGGAAAATAATGAGGATTTTCCACACGAGATTGGTCTGTTTCTTGGCTATCCGCTTGGAGATGTGATTGGATTCGTGGAGAATGAAGGGCGTAATTCTTTATGCTGTGGGTGTTGGAAGGTGTATTGCAATGAATGTGAAGCGTTGCAGACGTTTCGGAAATTCAAAAAGTGTACAGAGGTCTATACTCATCTGTGGAATCAGGGAAAGAGTGTTTTGCAGCTCACGGTAGCTGCTTGACATAAGCAAATTCAAATTTAAAGGAGGATTATTATTATGAGCAAAATCGCAGTTGTATATTGGAGTGGAACAGGTAACACAGAGGCTATGGCAAATGCTGTACTGGAAGGTGTGAAAGAAGCAGGAGCGGAAGGAGAACTTCTGAATTGTGGAGAATTTGATGCGACGAAAGTGGCTGACTATGATGCAATTGCATTTGGATGCCCGGCTATGGGAGATGAAGTGCTGGAAGAAGGCGAATTTGAGCCAATGTTTGAGGGATGCGTGTCAGCACTGAAGGATAAGAAAATCGCACTGTTTGGTTCTTACGGATGGGGAGACGGTGAGTGGATGAGAAACTGGGAAGATGAATGCCGTAATGCAGGAGCGGTACTTGCGTGTGACAGCGTAATATGCAATGATGCACCGGATTCTGATTGTGAATCTGCTTGTAGAGCACTTGGGAAACAGTTGGCATAATGAAAAGAAAAAATGTATTCAAAAATATACATTTTTAAAATGCGTTGGAGATTGACAAGAGAGTTGATTTGACGTTAGAATGATTGAAGCAGAACAGGGGACTGCGGGAAATATACTTTTAGGAGGAAGTTATGGAACAGGAATGGAATTCATTTGTTGGAGGAGTTTGGCAGAAAGAAATTAATGTCCGTGATTTTATTCAGAAGAATTATACACCATATGAAGGTGATGATTCTTTCCTGGCTGGTCCGACACAGGCTACAAAGGATCTGTGGGATCAGGTAATGGAATTGTCGGCTGAAGAGCGTGCTAAGGGCGGAGTTCTGGACATGGACACTAAGATTATCTCAAGTATTACATCTCATGGACCTGGATATCTGAATAAGGATAAAGAGAAGATCGTAGGTTTTCAGACAGATAAGCCGTTTAAACGTTCGCTTCAGCCGTATGGTGGTATCCGTATGGCAGTTAAGGCCTGCGAAGATAATGGTTATCATGTAGATCCACAGATCGTTGATTTTTTCCAGAAACACAGAAAGACTCATAACGATGGAGTGTTTGACGCATATACACCGGAGATGCGTGCATGCCGTTCCAGCCACATTATTACCGGTCTTCCGGATGCTTACGGACGTGGACGAATCATTGGCGATTACAGACGAGTAGCTCTGTACGGAGTGGATCGTCTGATCGAGGATAAGCAGAGACAGAAAGATGGTACCAGAGTGATCATGTATTCTGATGTTACCAGACAGAGAGAAGAGCTTTCAGAGCAGATTAAAGCACTGAAAGAGCTGAAAGAGTTGGGTAATATCTATGGATACGACATTTCCAAGCCGGCTTCTAATGTAAAAGAAGCAATCCAGTGGCTGTATTTCGGTTACCTTGCTGCTGTTAAGGAGCAGAATGGTGCAGCAATGTCACTGGGAAGAACTTCTACATTTATTGATATTTATGCAGAAAGAGATCTGAAGAATGGCACATTCACAGAGGAAGAGATTCAGGAATTTGTTGATCACTTCATTATGAAGCTTCGCCTGGTTAAATTTGCCAGAACACCGGAGTATAATGCACTGTTCTCAGGTGATCCGACATGGGTAACAGAGTCTATCGGTGGTATGGGTATCGATGGTCGTACAATGGTAACTAAGATGTCATTCCGTTACCTGCATACACTGGAGAATCTTGGAACAGCACCGGAGCCGAATATGACCGTACTGTGGTCAACAAGACTGCCGATGAACTTCAAGAGATTCTGTGCTAAGACATCCATTGCATCATCATCTATCCAGTATGAGAATGATGATCTGATGCGAGTAACACACGGAGACGATTATGCAATTGCTTGTTGTGTATCTTCTATGCGTGTCGGTAAAGAAATGCAGTTCTTTGGCGCTCGTGCGAACCTGGCTAAGTGCCTGCTCTACGCTATCAACGGTGGTGTGGATGAGGTATCTAAGAAACAGGTTGGACCAAAATACCGCCCGATTACTTCAGAGTATCTGGATTACGATGAGGTTATGGATCGTTTCCAGGATATGATGAAATGGCTGGCACAGGTATATGTTAATGCACTGAATATCATTCACTATATGCATGACAAATACTGCTATGAGCGTATTCAGATGGCACTTCATGATAAACAGGTAAAACGCTGGTTTGCAACCGGTATTGCAGGTCTTTCAGTTGTTGCCGATTCACTGTCAGCGATCAAATATGCAAAGGTTAAGACGATCCGCGATGAAAATGGAATCGTTGTTGACTATAAAGTAGAGGGAGATTTCCCGAAATATGGTAACGATGATGACCGTGTAGATGACATCGCTTACACTGTAGTAAAAGAGTTCATGCATTATATTAAGAGTAATCATACTTACCGTGGAAGTATTCCGACAACATCAATCCTTACGATTACATCCAATGTTGTATATGGTAAAAATACAGGATCCACACCAGACGGAAGAAAAGCAGGTGAGGCATTTGCTCCGGGAGCTAACCCGATGCACAAGAGAGATAGCCACGGTGCAGTAGCATCTCTGAGCTCTGTATCTAAGCTCCATTTAAAGATGCACAGGATGGTATTTCTAATACATTTTCTATCATTCCTGGAGCGCTTGGTAAAGAAGATGCAGTATATATGAGCGATATCAGCCTGGATGACTTGAGTTTCTCTATGGAGCCAGACTGCGCTTGTGAGGAACCAAACCTTACAGATGACAGAGAGGAGGAAATGTAATATGAATATCAGCGAATCACAGATTGATAATTTGGTAAACCTTCTGGATGGCTATGCAGAAAAAGGTGGACACCATCTCAATGTTAATGTATTTACGAGAGAGAAACTCCTGGATGCACAGGCACATCCGGAAAAATATCCGCAGCTTACCGTCAGAGTATCCGGTTATGCAGTAAACTTTAATAAACTGACGAAAGAGCAGCAGGATGAGATCATCGCAAGAACTTTCCATGAGAGCATGTAAGGTCCTGGCGGGGAGAATCAATTGACAGGATATATTCATTCCACAGAGAGCTTCGGGACCGTAGATGGTCCCGGAGTTCGTTTTGTAATATTCTTTCAGGGATGTCCTATGCGTTGTAAGTACTGCCACAATCCGGATACGTGGGAGATCAATGCGGGCACGGAAGTGACCGTAGAAGAACTCTTGGAGCGCTATGAAAGAAATAAAGAATTCTACCGCAAGGGTGGAATTACAGCTACAGGCGGAGAACCGCTGCTGCAGATTGGATTTCTGACGGAGCTTTTTACAGAAGCGAAGAAGCGTGGAATCCATACCTGTCTGGATACATCTGGCATTATGTACAGCAAGGAAAAGCAGGACGAATTCGAGCGGTTATTCCATGTGACAGATCTGGTGCTGTTGGATATTAAACACAGCGATCCGGCAGGACATGTGGAACTTACCGGAAGAAAGCAGGAAGCGGTACTTCAGTTCATGAAAGCTCTTGAAAGGGCAGAGATACCGGTGGTAATTCGACATGTGGTAGTGCCGGGGATTACTGACGGTGAAAAGGAACTGACAGATACCGGACATCTGATCGGAGGTCTGCGTAATCTGGTGGGATTAGAGATCCTGCCATACCATACGATGGGAATTAATAAGTATAAAAATATGGGCAAAGAATACCCTCTGGAAGGTGTGCCAGAGATGAAAACGGAGCAGGCAAAGAAAGCGCGTATGACCATATTGAGAGCAATACAGGAAGTGAGGAGAAATTTGTAGGAATTTCTCCTTTCTCTTTATGTTATAATAAGATGTCAGGAAAAACACGAGGCAATCCACAGGCATCATAATAAGAAAAGAAAAAGGATGGAATAAGTATGAATACAGAGGCACAATTAAGAGAGCAGTTGAACAGGATTAATCGCAGAAGCTATCCTGCGTATAAAGATCTGAGAGGAAGTTATCAGTTTCCGGGATACATTCTGCATATTGACCATGTGCAGGGAGATCCATTTGCAGCTCCATCTAAAGTGAGTGTTGAAGTTATGCAGAAAATGGCAGGGTTTCCAAAGACACTTTTTAGTGAACCGCATAGGAGAATAGCGTTACAAGATCATCTGATTCGTGAATTTGGAAAGGTAATGAGCGGATACATGTTTCAGGCAAAAGGTTCCGGCAAAAGTGGTCTGATGAGTATATCAAAATGCGGTCAGCAGGTGCTGGAACGAACCGCTTTGACAATGGATGACAGGCGGATTCTGGTGAGATTTGAAGTGGGCTTTCCTGCAAATGGACGTACGATAAATGCGCCGGAACTGGAGAAGATACTTTTTCGTTTTGTCCCGGAATGTGTGAAACGAGCATTATACTATAATAACATGGATGCGAAGAAGATTCAGGAAATCGTGGAACTGGCAGATGATCAGCAGGCAATCAGGGAACAGCTTCCAGAGCGCGGGATTGTAGCGTTTGTGGCAAATGGTGCGATGCTCCCGCGAGAAAGTGGTGTGTCAGATCGACCAATGCGAGGAGCAGTGCCATTTGAATCGCCGGAATTAATGGAAGTAGAACTTACACTTCCGCATAAAGGTAAAATCAAAGGCATGGGAATTCCCAAAGGGATCACCTTGATCGTTGGCGGTGGTTATCATGGTAAATCTACTCTTTTGAAAGCACTGGAACTTGGTGTATATAATCACATTAAGGGAGACGGAAGAGAATATGTGATTACTGATCACACGGCGATGAAGATACGTGCGGAAGATGGACGGGCTGTGTCTCATGTTAATATATCTCCATTTATTAATAATCTTCCAAATGGAAAAGATACGGTGGATTTCTCGACAGAAGATGCCAGTGGATCAACTTCGCAAGCTGCGAATGTAGTGGAGGCAGTAAATGCAGGCGCAAAAGCATTATTGATTGATGAAGATACTTCTGCAACTAACTTTATGGTGAGAGATGAATTGATGCAGTCAGTGATCGCTAAGGATAAAGAGCCAATCACGCCATTTATCGATCAGGCGAGGAATCTTTATAAAAATCAGGGCGTATCAGTTATTTTGGTTGCCGGAAGTTCCGGGGCGTATTTTCATATCGCAGATAAGGTCATACAGATGGATATATATCGTACATTGGATATTACAGAAAAAGTCAGAGCCATCTGTGAGAGAACACCGGAAAAGGAGGGCGGTGTTCATGAACTGGCGTTGAGTATGCTGGGCAATAATCTCTGGAAACAGAATGACAGAGTTCTTACAGCGTATAAGGTGGAAAAGAAACATGATCAGATTAAGGTAAAACAGTTTGGGAAAGACAGTTTTTCCATCGGTAAAAGTGCAGTAGAATTAAAGTATGTAGAGCAGATTGTAGATGTAGAGCAGACTACAACTTTGAGTTATGTGATGAAATACGTACTGGAACAATTAGAAAAGAACCCGCACACAGAGATTTATGAACTGTTGGAAATGATATGTGACAGGATCAATGAGGAGGGACCTGGAGCAGTGTGTGGCAGAAACGTGCCGGGAAATCTGGCAGAAGTGCGCAGACAGGAAATTTATGCCTGTGTGAACCGATACCGTGGATTCAGGATATAGGATAGGAGCTATATAGAAAAAAGTTTTAAAAAAGTGTTGACAAAACAGAAGCTTTGCTATAAAATAAATTTTGTTGTGAGCGAGATAATTACTCACAACAACGTGTGGGCGTAGCTCAGCTGGATAGAGCGTTTGGCTACGGACCAAAAGGTCGGGAGTTCGAATCTTCTCGCCCACGTACTTAAGCCTGTAGGTGTTTGCCTACAGGCTTTTTTTATTGTATGCCTATACAATAAAACCACCTGCTATGCTGGTGGTTCCCCTTACGGCTTTAGCCCTAGATAAGAAAACCTCCAATGATATAATAAGTGTGGGTCCT
>NZ_QSDM01000011.1:0-114288 GCF_003464045.1 Dorea sp. AM58-8
AGTTAAGTAATTCTCATTATTCTCTTTTGCAACTCCCGATTTGTTACTCACATGATATCATATTTTTTCTTCAATTACATCCACCTAATTTTAATACACTGCCTGTCGACTTGCTTCTGTAACCAGCATCCGGTTAATCTTCTCCTACATTGTTTCCTTTGCAGCTTCATAGAAATGATAACGGACAACATAAACTGTCTGCCCGGTTTTCTTTGTAAATGTGTTCCCTTCTGTTTTTGTATTCATCATTTTTTCCATAATCATTTTTTCCTTTCCTTTTGAATCCCCGGCAGAGAGTCATTCCATTGGTCTCTGTTAGGACACTATTCTTTAAATCAGGCCCCAAATGGGCACTTCCAGTTTTGTAGGCTACCTATATATAGCCTTTTCATTTTTGCTTGCAAAAAGCCTTGTGATAACAGCACTTTTTTAACGTAGAAATGGTTTCTATGTATTTGCCCTCCATATCAAGCCGATATATAGATGCTCCCGAACCTGAAACACAGATTATTCCATCTTCATCAAGGAGAAAAATTCGTTACAAAAAAAGAAGACAGCATAATCACTGTCTTCCTCTAAGTCATTCTATTTATCTCTTACTCTTCATCGCGATCATATCACCAAAGATTGGTGTCGGCATTCCGAATCCGCCGGATACATCCATGATCTGTCCTGTCGTATATGCCGCATCATCGCTTGCGAAATATGCAACTGCTCCCGCAATTTCTTCAGGCGTTGCCATTCTCTTGATCGGAATGTGTTTCAAGAAAAATTCCTGGAATTCCGGTGTCAGATTGTTTGATACAGCTTCTGTTGCTGTCATTCCCGGTAATACGGCGTTACAACGGATGTTATCTCTTGCGCACTGCGTTGCAATAAGTTTGGTCAGATAATTGATTGCTGCCTTACTGGTTCCGTATGCAATCTGGGAAATATCCGGACGCAGACCTCCGATGGAAGAAATGTTGATAATACTTCCACCGCCATTTGCTGCCATGTGTGGAATTGCAGCCTGGCTGGTCATAAATACACTGGCAAGATTAATATCAACAGTACGGATATACTCGTCATATTCTGTATTTTTGATATCCAGATCTTTCTGTGGATTAGATGTTCCGAAATTATTTACCAGAATATCAATTCTTCCTCATTCTTGAATACTTCTTCTACCATAGAAGTATAAGTTTCCTTTTCAGTTGCATCGTTATATACGGTTTTTACGTTGCATCCTTCATCATTCAGTTCTTTTGCACGATTCTCTGCACGCTCCATATTTCTGGCGGCCATATATACAGTTGCTCCTTCTCGTGCAAGACGCTGTGTGCAGGCAAGTCCGATTCCTCTTGTAGATGCAGTTACAATTGCTACTTTTCCATCTAATCTCATAATCCCATGCTCCTTTCCATATAATCAGTCTTTATGAAATATTTGTTTGTTATTTTATCACATTTCAACAAACAAACATGGACATAAGCTGAATTTTTTCTATCATTTTCTTATTATTCTAATTTTTCACAAAGTATTGCACGACTTTTCTCACAAAAAAGAGCTCCGTACACAAGTACAAAGCTCTTTCTAATCGCATTATTCAAAATGAATACATTCAAACTTCTCTTATTCTGATGGAATGATTGTTTCCACCAGACGGTTAAAATTCTCATCCGCTGATGCATTGCTGGACGCCATATTCAGACTGTTCCAGTTAATCGTAACTGTTGTCTCTGTACCATATGACGGTGCTGCTGCATATTTATCATAGATATTCAAAAATGCATCTGCCACCTCGGCAGTACTGTAATAAGTACCTGCATCCAGTTCACTTGCCGCATTTACAATACTTGTGTTCGGTGTCGCGGTAAGATCAAATTGATACTCTGTAAGCGATACCTGCCGCATCGCACCTAATGTGTACTGACAATTCTTATATATTGCTTTTATAGCATTAATAAACCTCGTATTCTGATCATCTGTCAGATCATCCAGCCGAAAACTGTTAAACGATTCCTCATACCAGGCAGCAGCTTCTTCTGCACTCTCACCTGTATGCATACAGTAGCGCTCAGTATCTCCCTTAAAATATGCATCCAGGTATGCCTGCATAAAATCACGGAAATCAAACACGGTACCGACTGCCTCATAAGGAGCCATATACCCCTGAAGTGCATCCTGCAACAATGCCGTGATATCCTTTTTCGATACTTTATAGCTGTCTCCGGACTTCTTTACAGTAATGGTTCTGCTCTTTTTCTGCTGTTTTGTGGCATTACTTAAAAGCTTCGTATCCTCTTCCAGAAGATTTTTCACCTCTGTTGTAAAATCTGTGCCTGATATATTCTTTACATATCCGGCATCCGTTTCTTTGGTCGTAGCTGCAATATCAATCGGTTCATAAGTTACACGAATGATATAGGTATCATTAGACTCCTTGTCTGCTTTGTTAAGTTCAAACTGTACCTGATTCAGTGCTTCCTTAAGAAATGCTTCATAGGATTCCTTTAATTCATCTGGAAAATCAATCACAAAATCATTGGATGATTTGGCATCCGCAATTCCCGTTTCTAAAACACTCTGCAGTTCGCCCTCATTTTCCTTGGCACGAGTAATCAAACGGCCAAGATAATCATCTGCCGACTCTTTCTTTTCACAACCGCTACATAACATCATCAGGCCAAGCAGCAGGCACAATGCACACAACATTCTCCTCTTTTTCATTCGTTTGCCCTCTTATTCTTTCTTACTTAATAATCAGATCACTCCAGCTTTCTACCGCATTGGCATCCTGTTCTACCATCTGCACAACCTCTTCACTGTCTACCTGAGCAATCTCTAAATGAAAATAATCCATCAGCACAAATACCAGGAACAATACACATCCGATCAAAAGGCGTGTCTGCAATCCGGATGATTGTTCCTCTGATTCATATAAATCCCCATATATATTTCGAAATCTCGGATGTACCGCAGGCGGCATATGGGAATCTCCATACATTTCTCTGGCTGAACGCAATAATTCTCTTCTTCTTTTTTCTGATTCATTCACAGACTGAACCTCTCCATTATCGTTCTTATATCAGTCTATGAAATTCATCTGCTATATATCCCTGATTTTATCTGTCGGCAAGCTCACCCACAATATCATCCCAGGTAAGTCCCTTTTCTACCATCAATACCATAGCATGATAAAGAAAATCAGCCATTTCGTATTTTACCTCTTCCGGATTTGGATTCTTTGCTGCAATAATGATCTCTGCGGCTTCCTCTCCAACCTTCTTAAGAATCTTATCAATTCCTTTATCAAACAGGTAATTTGTATATGAGCCTTCTTTTGGATTTGCTTTACGATCCTCGATTACCGCATACACAGATTCAAATACCTGAAGCGGATTCTTCTCATCATAATCTGTTCCAACAAGCGGTTGATAGAAACAGGTCTTATTTCCTGTATGGCAGGCTGCTCCGATCTGTTCTACTTTGGCAAGCAAAGTATCCTTGTCACAGTCAATGGTCAGTGACTTCACATACTGGAAATGTCCGCTGGTTTCACCTTTCACCCACTGGCACTTGCGGCTTCTGCTGTAATAGGTCATCCGTCCGGTCTTGATCGTATTATAGAATGCCTCTTCGTTCATATATGCAACCATCAGAACTTCCTGTGTCTTATAATCCTGTACGACAACCGGAATCAGTCCATTTTCATTCAGCTTAAATTCTGAGAATTCCATGATGCTCTCAAATGAAGTCATCTTAATCTCTTCGTCTTCACAACGTTTCTTAAATTCACTGAATTTCATATCTGTCTGGCTTACATAGCGCCCTGACAGTCCTTTTACTCCCGGACACTTTAATATATTGATAAGTTCCGGTTCTTCCATAGAATCGGTCACGATCACACACGGAATATCGGTAATATTCATCACTGAATCCAGATCCAGTCGGTGCATAAATACAATCTCACTGCAGTTTTCATTAATCACATGCTGCTGTTTGAAGAGTGAATCAAAATCATTTAATGATACTGCGATCTTCTCTTTGCCAAAGCGAAGCGCTGCCGCTTCCATCATTTCAATACTGTCCTTTTTGGAAAAGTTCAGCATGGCGCGTTTTGCTCCTGCATAAAGAATCTTCTTTACATCTTCCTGACGCTTGATATTCCCTCCCGCAACCATTGGAATCCGGATCACACGGTTGATCTTGCGCATCAGGTTGATAGCTTCTTCGTGGTCTTCATCTGACTCGGACAGGTCAAATACCAACAGTTCATCTGCACCATTTTCACTATAGTAACGCGCCAGCGAGACTACATCTTTACTGATCACCGTCCGGTCATCATACCAGCGCACTGCCTTTCCCGAATCGATAAATATACATGGTATTACTCTTTTATAACTCATATCTGCTCCCCTTATAATTTGCCTTTTGTTGTCCACGCCTCTTTGATACGAGGCTCCATTCCGGTCGCCATATCCAGCGCCTTTCCGAAGCTCTTAAACAAAGCTTCCGCCATATGGTGGTTGTTGCCTGCATCCAGAATCTTCAGATGCAGATTCATCATTGCGCCGTAAGATACCGCATAGAAAAATTCACGGATCATCTCTGTATCCATCGTTCCAAGTCTCTCGCAGGTAAACTCTGCCTGATAATTCAGATATGGTCTGCCAGAGAGATCAATGGCACACATGGCGAGCGTCTCATCCATCGGAAGCAGAAAACTTCCATATCGCTTAATGCCAGCCTTATCTCCCAATGCCTCACGGATTGCACCACCTAATACAATTCCTACATCCTCTATGGTATGATGACAGTCCACATCCAGATCTCCATTCACATGAAGCTCCAGATCAAACAGTCCATGTCTTGCAAATCCATCCAGCATATGATCAAAGAATCCTATGCCGGTATGTATATCATTTTTACCCTGTCCATCCAGATTCAGCGACAGGGTAATATCTGTCTCCTTTGTCTTGCGGGTGCAAGAAGCAGTTCTACTCATAGACAGACCTCCTTATCTGTTTTAATAATATTGCTATCTGTTTTCTTCAAATCTGACTTTAATTGAATTCGCATGCGCGGTCAGATGTTCTGCTTCCGCAAATGCTTCAATATCCTTGTGTACACGTTCCAGTGCTTCTCTGGAATAGCCGATAATGCTGGACTTTTTAATAAAATCATCCACCGAAAGCGGTGAGAAGAATTTCGCTGTTCCATTGGTCGGAAGAACATGGTTCGGTCCCGCATAATAATCGCCCAATGGCTCACTTGCATACTCACCGATAAAAATAGCTCCTGCATTACGGATACGAGTCATGGTGTCATACGGATTCTTTGTCATAATCTCAAGATGTTCCGACGCAATTTCATTTGCTGTATCGATCACTTCATCCATCGTATCTGCGATCAGAATATAACCATAATTATCTAAGGATTTCTGAATAATATCTGCTCTGGACAGTTCCTTTAAGAAGCCATCGATCTGATCAGATACTTCTCTTGCGAGCTTTTCACTGGTCGTAACCAGAATCGCTGACGCCATCTCATCATGTTCCGCCTGAGACAACAGATCTGCCGCCACATATCGTGGATTAGCAGTCTCATCCGCTACTACCATAATTTCACTTGGTCCGGCAATGGCATCAATGCTTACATGTCCGTACACCGCTTTCTTCGCCAATGCCACATAGATATTACCAGGTCCTACAATCTTGTCTACCTTTGGAATACTTTCTGTTCCGTATGCCAGTGCTCCGATTGCCTGTGCTCCACCTACTTTATAAATAGCTGTTGCACCTGCTTCACAGGCTGCCACCAGAGTGTTAGCATTGACACGCCCATCCGCTCCCGGAGGTGTAACCATAATGATTTCATCCACTCCGGCCACACGTGCAGGAACTATATTCATCAATACAGATGATGGATAAGCTGCTTTGCCGCCCGGTACATAGACACCTACCCGCTGAAGCGCAGTTACCTTCTGTCCAAGGATTGTTCCGTCAGGCTTACTGTCAAACCAGCTGAACTGACGTTGTTTCTCATGATAAGACTTAATACTCTCTAATGATCCGCGGATCACACGCAGTAATTCCTCGCCAACTTCTTCATAAGCCGCCTGAATCTCTTCCATTGTTACACGTACATTAGAAGCGTCAATATGGGCATGGTCAAATTGCTCTGTATATGCAAATAATGCTTTATCTTTTTCAATCTTAACATTGTTTAGAATCTCTGCCACCGCCTGCTCATACTGCCCATAGCTGGATGGACTGCGCTGTAGCAGATCTTCGAGAAGATTCTTTTTTGTGCTGGAATCCAAATGCTGTATTCTCATCCTGATCAATCCTTTCTGTCTGTATCTCTATTTATCATGCAATATTTATATCACAGTTCTCAGTCTCTGGATCAGATCCTTGATCCGTTCACTTTCCATTCTCATACTCACCGGATTCACAATCATGCGTGCCGACAGCGGACATACCTCTTCCAGTACGGTCAGACCATTCTCGCGCAGTGTGGATCCTGTCTCTACTATATCACAGATTACCTCTGAAAGTCCCACAATCGGAGCAAGTTCGATAGAACCATTTAACTTGATGATCTCTACTGTCTGATGCTTGACATTGTAAAAATAATCTTTTGCAATATTTGGATATTTGGTTGCGACGCGGATCAGTTCATGATGTTTCAGCAGATCTTCCGCTTCTTTCGGTCCGCAGATACACATGCGACATTTACCATAACCAAGATCCAACACTTCGTGTACCTTTCTTCCCTCTTCCAGAATGGTATCTCTTCCTACGATACCGATATCAGCCGCACCG
Source organism: Dorea sp. AM58-8 (assembly GCF_003464045.1). Lineage (NCBI taxonomy): Bacteria > Bacillati > Bacillota > Clostridia > Lachnospirales > Lachnospiraceae > Dorea > Dorea sp. AM58-8. Next base: position 6,813 of record NZ_QSDM01000011.1, read on the forward strand.
TATTCCACATAAGTCGGTACATCCGGACCCTTGGACAAGAAAAAGCGAAGCTTCAGTTCCTCATTTACAAATATCAGTTTTCTGGACTTTTTGTCCTTCATTTCTTCACAGGTAATTCCTATTTTTTCAAATAATTCCAGCGTCTGGCTGGCAAGACGCCCCTTTCCCAGGGCAAATGTAAGATATCTCATAGCAGGCTCCTATCTTAATATTTCTAAACTAATTGTCTGAATGGATCATTTTCTTCTCACCGGTTACCAGATTGATCATAATAATCTGATTATCGCTCTGAATATAGAGCATATTGCCGGCATAGTTTTCTTTACCGTAGCTGATATAATCCTCCAGCGTCTTACCCGGAGCACGTTTCACCAGTTCTGTATTTTTGCATTTTTCACGAAATTCTTTTGCCAGGCTGATTGCCTCTTTCTGACGTCCGTCATCATAAAGGATCAGTGTGTTCTTACGTGTATAGGAAATACGGATATGCTGTCTGGTCAATGCATTCATCAGTTGGTCAATTATGATCGCAAATCCAATAGATGGTGATTTTTTACCAAATTTCTCCAACAGATGGTCATAACGACCACCCTTTACAATAGCATCGCCTGTTCCAAAGGTATATCCTCTGAAAATAATTCCTGTATAGTATCCATATAACCCCGTCATACTCAGATCAAAGTTAATGTATTTTTCTACGCCATAGATCTTCAGCACTTCATAGATCCGCTTCAGTCTGCGGACTGCCATGATGGCTTTGGAGTTTGGTGCAATATTTTCTGCCTGATCCAGCACCTCTTCTCCACCGTAGAGATCTTCCAGTGCTACCAATGCCTCTCTGGAGCTACGACGCACTTCGATACTGTCCAGATATTCTTCCACACCCGGAAAATTACGATTACCGATCAGTTCACGTACTCTTGCTTCTGACTCTTCTCCCAGTCCTGCATCTTCAATCAGGCTCTGGAAATAGTCAACATTACCCACACTGATCTGGAATTCACGCAGACCGATTGTCGTAAGACAATCCACTACCAGTGCCAGCATCTCAGCGTCCGCCTCAATAGACTCTACACCGATCAATTCCGCACCCATCTGTGTATTCTCACGAAGACGGCCCTGATAACTCTGCGGATAATTCACAAAAGTATTACCGGTATAGCAAAGCCGGATCGGCATATCATTATCCGGGAACAGCGTAGCCGCTGCCCTTGCAATGGATGGTGTAATATCCGGTCGAAGAACCAGAGTATTTCCTTCTTTATCAAAAAACTTATATAATTCTTTGGATGGAATGGTTCCGATTTCTTTGCGGAACACTTCAAAGAACTCAAACGTAGGAGTCTGGATGTCGTGATATCCGTACATTTGCAGAACTTTATGCAGACGGCTCTCCAGTGAGAGTTTCTTGCCGCATTCGATATTGTATATGTCCCGGACACCTTCCGGAGTATGCTGTAATTTCTTCATATTGATCTCCTTGCACTTTAGCTTGCTAATACGTTAAAATCTATTTTTGAATTATACGAATTTTTTCCGAACCTGTCAAGACCTCTCATCCCGGAGTTCCAGATCCAGATTAATCATATCCAGATATGGCACAAAACAGCCTGAACGGATGTCAAAGAAAAATCGTGGATCAAGTTCTTCAAGACGAATGCTCTTGCGTCCGCCGGTCATTGCACGGTTCCAGAACTTCGCCACCTCTTCAAAACGCATATAATACATTTCATTTCTTGCAGTATAATAGATTAACAGGAAAGAAATCCCCTGCTGTTTCTCCAAATTTTCCATAAATATGATCTGATGCTCATGTATGTTCTGCAATGGAAATGTATCTGCATTGCACTCTTTTGCATCAAAGCAGACTGGAATTCCCTGTACGGCACCGATGTAATCCACCGTACTGCGCTGTTCGAAATACGCCAATGTAATCTGACGATGTTCCTTGTCCATGCGCACCGGCGTGATCGGTGTGGGAATCTTCTGGATCAATGCCAGCTCCTGTTCCAGATATCTCTCATTTGTCCGGTTAACCATATCTTCCAGTGTGGAGCCTCTGAGCCCCCTAGTATGCCATGTTCCCATTATTTATATAATCCTTATCTGTCATTTTATCTGATACAGTCTTTTGCAATTTTCTGGAATAATATCGGTTCTTCTGCAATAAAAGCTCTGCCTGAGACTTCTTTTAATGCCCCGTCAAGCTCTGGAAATTCCAGACGATATGCATGTAGCAACTGTGATTTTAGCCCATATTTTTCACGAAACCGGTCATTCAATGACCGATCTCCATATTTATAATCACCGATAAGTGGGTGTCCTGCCGATGCAAGATGCGCACGGATCTGATGGGTCTTACCCGTGATGAGGTGTACCTCCAGAAGCGTATACTTTCCATTAGATTCCAGTGGTCGATACTCTGTTTCAATTGGCTGTGCATCCGTTTCAGACTCTTGTATTACCGTAACCCGGTTCGTCCGGTGATCTTTCTTCAGATAGCCGTTCAGATGGATCTGCTTGTCTACCTTTCCTTTTACCAGACAATGGTAATACTTGCGGAATGTCCGGTCGTGAAAGCCCAGGCTTAACTCCTGCAGACCTGCAAGACTCTTACCCGCTGCAATAAGTCCGGATGTATTCCGGTCCAACCGGTTACAGATTCCAGGATGAAACGTATGAAGATCTGTTTCAGTAACCTGTCCGCTCCGCAACAGATATTCCGTAATATAATCCACTACCGATACATCGGATGGATTCGCTTTCTGTGACAACATACCTGCAGGCTTATTTAACAGCAAAACGTCCGCATCCTCATAGATCACTTCCGGCATATGTCCCGGAAGTCTCTTCCGTACAGTATGTTTCTGCTCGATAAACTTCTCAATCGTATCTTCCGCAAGAAATAATTTCACCGAATCCCCTGCCTGCAGCTTTTCCTTTCCGGCAGCTTTCTTACCATTCAGAACGATATTCTTTTTCCTTAACATTTTATAGATAAAGCTTGTCGGAGCCTGATTCAGATATTTGGCAAGATACTTGTCCAGTCGCTGATTCGCTTCATTTTTCGATATGATTAATTCTCTCATTCGTCACCTGTCATGATTCTGATATTTTAATATTGTGTCAAAAGCAGTGTTTTCATTACATGGATACATTCAGTATCTTGCGGCGGATACGTCTCTCCAACTGCTGATCTGCAGACTGGCTGATCTCCATCATGCTGTTCAGGCCTTCTACCCTGGAAAGAAAGGGCACATACTCAGCAAATACTTTTACTGTGGATGGTTCCAGACCTGTATTTTTCAGGATCTGTTTGATATACGCCGCAGCCATCTCAGGATCTGTCTTTGGATTTGGCGCATAACCAAATACCTTGTGATTGGAGATTGCCACTGCACTGACCGGCATGATATGCTCTCCATCTGTAATCACCATATCATACGCTCTGGTAAGCAGTGCTCCTTTCTCATCTATTTCATGCTGTACTTTTCCCTCAATGCTTCTATAAGGAAACATCGCGATAAACTCCACCAGCACACGCGCTGCCGGAAGACAGCCTACGATTGCAACTACCGTAAATATATTTAGTCTTGTTTTTGTAATTACATATCCAATGATCAGGATCAACGCAACCACGGCAAATTCCGCCAGTGCCTGCAATCCTAATCTTTTTTTCTTTTCAGCCAGATATCCTGCTTTTCCTTTTGTTACTTTCTTCATATTCCCCTGTCACTCCCTGATTGATTCTGTTATTTGCTATGTTATTTCTTTTTGCGTTTATGCACATTACGAATATGCTTTTTCTTCCGTGTGTTATCACGCGCATTCTTTCCTGACTTGCCCTTCTCTGACCAACTGCTGGATTTCCCCTTTTCCGGACGGATCAGACAGCGTTTGTCATATCCTACCAGATCCATGCGTCCGGTCTTTTTTAGTGCTTCCATGACCAGATCATAATTCTTCGGGTCACGATACTGGATCAGCGCTCGCTGCATTGCCTTTTCATGAGGATTCTTCGGCACATATACCGGCTGCATGTTCCGCGGATCCACGCCTGTGTAATACATACAGGTAGAAAGAGTGGACGGTGTCGGATAAAAATCCTGTACCTGCTCCGGCATATAGCCAAAGTCCCGCAGATGCTCTGCCAGATTTACTGCTTCTTTTAATGTAGAACCTGGATGCGATGACATCAGATACGGTACCAGATACTGATCTTTGCGGAGCTTTTTATTCATCTGATTGTATTTCTCCACAAACTTCTGATACACGCTGTATTCCGGTTTTCCCATTTTCTGCAATACCGGATCAGACACATGCTCCGGTGCTACCTTTAACTGGCCGCTGACATGATATTCACATAGCTCTCTTAAAAATGTATCATCCGGATCTGCCAGCACATAATCGAATCGGATTCCTGACCGGATAAATACTTTCTTCACTCCGTCAATTTTTCTAAGTTCACGTAATAATTTTATGTAATCTCTGTGGTCTGCACGGAGATTTTTACATGGTTTCGGAAAGAGACACTGCTTATTCGGACACACACCCTTTGTCAACTGCTTCTGACAGGATGGTGCACGGAAATTAGCAGTCGGTCCTCCGACATCATGGATATATCCTTTAAAATCCTTATCCTGCGTCATCATCTTCGCTTCTTCGACCAGTGATTCGTGGCTTCTGGTCTGAATAATCCGTCCCTGATGGAACGTCAATGCACAGAAACTACAGCCGCCAAAGCAGCCACGGTTGCTGATCAGGCTGAACTTTACTTCCTGAATCGCAGGAACTCCACCCGCTGCATCATAAGACGGATGCCATGTCCGCATATATGGATAGCTGTAGACCTGATCCATTTCCTCCATAGTTAACGGCTTGGACGGCGGATTCTGCACTACGTACAGGTGATCGTTATATGGTTCTACCAGACGTTTTCCAGAAAACGGATCTGTATTGCAATACTGTGTATAAAAGCTTCTGGCATATTCCAACTTATCTGTCTTCAGATCTTCATAAGACGGAAGCCTGATATAATCATAGACACTGTCCAGATCCTTCACTTTACACACGGTGCCATCAATATAGGTGATATCTTTTACATCCAGTCCTGCATCCAGTGCTTCTGCGATTGCAATGATCGACCGTTCTCCCATCCCATACGAAATGATATCCGCACCGGAATCCAGCAATATGGAGCGTTTTAATTTGTTGGACCAGTAATCATAGTGTGCCATTCTCCGGAGACTTGCTTCGATTCCGCCCAGGATGATCGGCGTATGCTTGTATGTCTGACGGATCAGATTGCCGTAGACTACAGCCGCATAATCCGGTCTGTGACCGGCCACGCCACCTGGCGTATACGCATCCGTTCTTCTCCGCTTCTTGGATACAGAGTAATGATTTACCATAGAATCCATATTGCCGGCAGAAACTAAAAAACCAAGTCTCGGCTCTCCAAGGATCGTCACACTGTTCTTATCTTTCCAGTCCGGCTGCGCGATAATGCCAACTTTATAGCCATAGGATTCCAGTATACGGGTAATGATCGCAGGTCCAAAAGATGGATGATCAACATAAGCATCACCAGACACATAGACAAAATCCAATTGTGTCCAGCCACGTTTTTCCATATCTTCTTTACAAATCGGTAAAAATCCCTGTCCCATAACTACTCTGCACTCCCAAGTTCCATGTAACTATCAATATAATAATCGGCCATTTCTTTTTTCTTATCTTCCTGATCACGGGAATATTGATCATAAACTGCACAGGTACGCATGCCTGCATTCTTCCCTGCAAGAATTCCGTTCGGCACATCCTCAAACACCAGACATCTTGACGGATCCACACCCAGATCCTCTGCCACCAGCAGGTAGATGTCCGGCGATGGTTTTCCTGTCTCCACTTCACAGGATGTATGTACGGAATCAAAATACTGCTCAATATCCAACGCCTGAAGCGTTGCATCTACAAGCTCTCTTCCATTGCTTGTACCGATTCCAAGCTTGACGTTCCGTTCTTTCAGCGAGGTGATAAATTCTCTCACGCCTTCTTTCAACGGCACTTCAGTTGTGTATTTTTCATATGCCATTCTGGTCCATTCTTGCTGCAGTTCTTCCAGTGTAAATGGTATCTCCGGAAATGCGTCCAGATAAAGCTTTGCAACTTCTGTAAAACTCTTGCCTTCCATCTGCTCATAGAAGTCGTCCGGCTCTGTCAGACCGTATCTCTCATAAAATTCTTCATCTACTGTAGCCCATACCCACATGGAATCAATCAGTGTTCCATCCATATCAAACAGCACGGCATCTGTATTTTTCATAATCTCTTCGTATTTATTCATAAATTCTCCAGTTCTTCTGTTGTAAGCTCCCGATATTCACCAGGCTTTAATGTCTCATCCAACACAAGGCTTCCCATAGACTCCCGTTTCAGATAGGTTACTTCCATGCCAACTGCCTGAAACATACGTTTCACCTGATGAAATTTGCCTTCCTGGATCGTCAGTCGAATCTCCGAATCATCACCGGCCTGTACAATTACAAGCTTTGCTGGTCTTGTCCATTCCTCTGCATCGTCAGTGCCAATATTCAGTCCTTTTGCGAACTGACTGACCGTATCCTCTGTAACCCATCCATGCACTTTTGCATAGTAGACCTTGTCTACATGCTTCTTCGGTGCCAAAAGCTGGTGTGCCAGAGCACCATCATTGGTGATCAGAAGCAGCCCTTCTGTATCTTTGTCCAGTCTCCCTACTGGGAACAGGTCTTTCCGCTTCCGGCTCTCGATCAGATCAATGACCGTCTTATCACGCTTATCTTCTGTTGCGGACACAACTCCTGCAGGCTTATGAAGCATATAGTATTCAAAGGCTGCATAGCCTATCGTCTGTCCGTTTACCTGCACTTTGTCATTCTGTTCATCAATCTTTAACTCTGGTCTGGCAGCAGTCTCCTGATTGACCTGCACCTGCCTTTCCGGATCATTTGCTTTACCGCAGAACGGGTACCGATCCCCATGTCTGCCAGATATTTATCCAGTCTTATCATCGGATTCCATCCTTATCTTACTTATCTCTCTGTCAGGACTGCCATCTCCAGCCCGGCAGATATTTATTCTTAAGCGTCCCGGATGCAAGCTTGCCCCAACCTAACGGATAACCGTCCACGCAGAACAGATGCCATCCCTTTTTCTTCATTCCGGTTACATCTTCCACATCCAGTGTCTCGCCTTTCAGGTAACGCACCACACGGTCATCATCCACCGGAAGCGAAATGCAGTCTCCATACGCATCCATATTCAGACACATTGCCAGTGCCTGGCTCGGCTCAAAGCGATTTTTCTTAAGTTCACCCATAAGAAGCCCGGTACGTAAGAAACGGATCCCTGCCATATCCGGCAGATTCTCCGGCATATAGTACACGCGCTCGCCATGAAATTCTAACTGTTCCCGCTTAAAATCAATGCCTGCTTTTTCCCAGTTCACCTGTGCCAGAAATGCTTCCAACTCTTCGGCTAGTTTCTTCGGTCGTTTCTTACTGCCGCCAGACATCATCTCATGTTCCCCGTTCTTTCTCAGCAGCGCAATATAATGACCTTCGCCCTTCATCTTATGTGGAAAGATACGGACTGTCTTCTTAAGATCCGGAATATCCTTCCTCCAGAGTCCTGGCATTCCCGCACAGAATCCCTCATATGGGCGAATCTCTTCGATTGTAAACTCCGGATACTGTTCTAACAGGTAACCGATCGTTCCTTCATTCTCCAATCCGTCAAAGGTACAGGTGGAATAAAGCAACATTCCGCCAGGTCGTAACATCTCAGCAGCCTGCGTAATAATACTGCGCTGTAATTTGCTGAAAAACTCCGGTCCGTGTTCTTCCCAGGCTTTGACCATCTTTTTATCTTTTCGGAACATACCCTCACCGGAGCATGGTGCATCGATCAGGATCTTATCAAAATATCCTCTGAAATACTCTACAAGTCTGCCTGGTTCTTCACTGAGTACCAGTACATTGCCAATCCCAAACATTTCTATATTTTTTAATAGTCCCTTTGCTCTGGAACTGCTGATATCATTGGCCACCAGTACTCCCTGTCCCTGAAGCTTTGCTCCAAGTTCCGTCGCTTTACCTCCCGGTGCTGCACATACATCCAATACACGGTCACCCGGTTCGACCGGCAGACGGTTCGCCGGAGTCATAGCACTTGGCTCCTGCAGATAATATAATCCCGCTGCATAATATGGATGCTTTGCCGGCGAGATCTGTGCTCCATCGTAATAAAATCCATTCTCAATCCATGGTATCGGACGGATTTCAAATGGACAGATCCGGACAAAGTCCTCCACTGATATCTTCTTCGTATTCACACGCAGCCCATAATAGCGGGGTGCTTCATAACAATCTACATATTCCTGGTATTCATCTCCCAGGATATCTTGCATTTTTCTTTCAAACTTTTCCGGTAAATACATCGTTTCCTCCATTCAGATGCCGGTGAAATACATGATACGGCATCCTTTGTATATACCGTCATATTATACTCTATATGTAGTAATATTTCAACGTTTTGTCTTCCAGCGCACGTAGAAGATAATAGGGATTCACGCTGATTTCTTTCCCATTTTCAAAGGCATAAATCCCAAGATGCAGATGTACCGGAAACTGTCCCGTAGTTCCTTCTTCTCCATAACCGGAATCACCCATAAATCCAAGCATTTCTCCTGCCTGTACCTGATCACCCTCTTTAATCTCCGCATAGGATTCCAGATGCGCATAATAATAGTAGACACCGGAAGGCGATGTGATCCCGATCCGGTATCCGCCCTTCTCCAGCCATCCAAGGTTCGTGATCATACCATCCGAGATACTGATCACCGGATAGAGTCCCCGCTCATTCTTATCTGCCATAATGTCCGTGCCTTCATGCCTGCTCTTACCCTTATATTCTCTGTTGGCCATCCAGGAATCAACGTATGATACGGTCAGCGTCTGATCGGCCACAGACTCCGGTATCGGAAAATAAACACTGTCGCGTTCTACTTTTTCCAAAAAAGAAAGACAGGAATCTGACCATTCATCCCTGTCCTCTTTCATCCCCGGAGAACAGAATTCACGCCGATACTCTGCGTCTTCTATTCCCAGATTTTCTCTTGTATTGATCTTACTTTTTTCATACAGGGCATGCGCCCCGTTCGTACAGACAAATGCCAGGATCAACAGAATCCTGAACATCTTCAAGTTCCTTTTTCTCAATCCGATGTCCAGCCTTTTTTATTATCCTATGCATTATTTCATTGCTTTCAGAACTTCCAGCAGATATTTGTAAGTGCGTTCTACTGATTTAATATCCATGCGTTCATTATAGGAATGAATATCGAACAGATCCGGTCCGATCGATACACAGTCCAGTTCCGGACACTTGCCCATGAAAATACCACACTCCAGTCCTGCGTGGATAGTTACTACCTGTGGCTCTTTGCCGTATACTTCTTTGAATACTTCAACCATCCGTCTACGGAGTACACTTTCTGCCTTGTAAGCCCATGCCGGATACTCATCGCGATCGATTCCGTCTGCACCCAGCATACGTACCAGACGGTACAGACGTTCCTTTAATTCTGCTTTCTTCGACTCTACAGAACTTCTTACCAGATGTGTTACCACAACCTGCTCTGCCTCTGTCTTCACGACACCGGCATTCAGAGAAGTCTCAACCTGACCTTCAATCTCACGCTCAAACGCAGCCACTCCGTCCGGCATCAGATCCAGATACGCGATCACGCGGTCTGTACTCGTCTCATCCATCATCTGATCCGCAGCGGTCTCTGTGATATCTACTGTAAGTCCCGGTTCATCCTTGCCAAATTCCTGTTTCCAGATCTGTTCCATCTCACAGATCAGTGCTTTCACTGCTTCTGCATCCGTCACTGCGATCTTAGCTGTATGATCAGCAGAAATTACATTGTCCTTATTACCGCCGCCAAGCTCTACGAGACGTACAGACTGCTGCAGACGAATGTGATTTAACAGACGTCCCATCAGCTTATTAGCATTTCCACGCTGCAGATGGATCATCGCTCCGGAATGTCCGCCGGATAATCCATGGATGTGAACGGATAACACCGTTCCATTGACCGGCTCATATGCAACCGGAAGCATCGCATCAAAACGAAAACCACCGGCACATCCTACAGTCAGAATGCCTTCTTCTTCGGAATCAATATTAATCACCATATTACCTTTAATCTTAGAGAAATCAAGATTACGGGCACCTTCCATGCCCACCTCTTCTTCTGTGGTAAATACCGCCTCAATCGGTGGATGTGGAATATTATCGCTGTCCAGAACCGCCAGTGCCATGGCGATCGCAATTCCATCATCTCCACCAAGAGTGGTTCCGTTGGCAGTAACAAATCCATCCTCAATCTGAAGATCCAATGGATCTTTTTCAAAATCATGCTCTACTTCAGGCATCTTCTCACATACCATATCCAGATGGCCCTGAATAATAACCGGCGCAGATTCCTCATAACCTGCCGTTCCATTCTTGCGGATAATCACATTATTAGTATCATCCTGTTCTGCTTCCAACCCTCTATCTGCTGCAAATTGCATACAATAGTCGCTGATCGCTTTTGTATTGTAAGAGCCATGCGGAATTTTACACAGTTCTTCAAAATAATGAAATACTTTCTTTGGTTCCAATTCACTTAATACTGACATATCTTCTCGCTATCCTCTCTTCATTATTTTATCTCCAACATCATTTATTTTGTCATATTCCACATGAAAAAGCAACCGGACGCGTACATTAATTATAACTTATATATCAGGTGATACTATGAAGCGAAAGATTCTTTCTGCACTGCTGTTATCTGTCTTTTTTCTCTTTTTGTTTTACAGGAATGCAGTCATTTCCGGTGCTTTGGAAGGACTTGTATTGTGGTACCTCTATGTGCTTCCCACGCTTCTCCCATTTATGATCCTGACACAGATGATGATGCAGACAGACACTGTGTATCTTGTCAGCCGGATTACAGAATCTTTCATGCGTCTTTTTCCAGGCGTATCGGGATATGGCTCTTTTGCAGTCATCGCCGGTTTCCTGTGCGGTTATCCGATGGGTGCCAAGGTGACCGCAGACCTGACTGTCAGCGAACGTATCAGCCAGATGAGGGTGCATTTCTGCTCTCTTTTTGTAATAATATGAGTCCCATGTTTATTCTGGGTGTGCTTTTTCGCAATTATATTCCCGAACATGCCCTGCATCTTCCATTTTTCCTGATATTAACAGGTTCTCCGCTGCTCTGCAGCCAGATGTTCAGACTCTATTATACCCACAAGCCCAGGATACATTCTGAAGAGTATCGGACTTGCGCAATCGGGTCATCCGTGCAACCCGCAAGTCATTCCTTTGGCACAATCTTAAATACCAGCATTACCGAAAGTGCCGATGCCATCATACGGGTAGCGCTTTATATGATGCTTGCATCCATATGGATGCATATGTTAGATCAGATTATTCTTACAGACAGTGTTGGTAAGACTATCCTGTTGTCCACTTTTGAGATTACTACAGGTCTTGAACTGCTGTCTGGTCTCGCTATTTCGCGAAACATCCGTTATCTGATTATGCTCGCGCTGACCTCGTTTGGTGGAATCTCTTCCATTCTGCAGACCATGTCCATGGTTCAAAGATCCGGACTTAAAATGATCCCATATATAGCTGAAAAGCTGGTTACCATGACGGTAACCAGCCTGTTGGCATATCTATATCTTATTATAATTAATTACTGATCTAATTCCGTGTCAAGGAAATCGTCCTCTTCCGGCTCAACATATTCGTTAGCATCCGGCTGTGGCTGTTCTGGAATCTCAAGTTCAGAACGATTATTACGTACCATATCAAAACACTCCTGAAGTGAATTGATCAGTCCATCATACTTCGCTGTATAACTGTCCAGTGTATGACCGATAATGCTTTCTGCGTTAGCAAGGAGATCATCTGTATACTGCATAGCGCCGATACGGATATCATTAGCATCACGTGTTGCATTATCCAGAATCTGCTGCGCCTGCTCAGTAGCCGCAGTAACAATATCATTGGCCTGCGCATATGCCTGCTGCATGATCTCATGCTCGCTGACCAGTTCATTCGTCTGAATGTGTGCCTCTTCAATCATATTATCTGCCTTTGCCTGTGCATCTGCCAGAATCGCATCTTTATTCGCAATGATCTTCTGATATCTCTTAATCTCATCCGGTGTCTTCATACGCAGTTCGCGAAGAAGTTCATCCAGCTGATCTTTATTTACAATGATCTTAGTTGTAGATAAAGGCTGAAACTTACAGGAATCAATATACTCTTCAATCTCTTCAATAATCTGTTCAATACGGCTGCTCATAATTTACACTCTCCTTTTTTGTATTTTCTCCCGTATTCTCTGTTCTACCACTTTCGGTACAAACTGAGATATATCCCCATTAAAAGACGCCACTTCTTTTACAATCGTAGAACTCAGATAAGAGTACTCCAGTCTGGTGGAAAGGAATATCGTCTCAACATTCTCTTCCAGCTTATGGTTGGTCTGCGCCATCTGCAGCTCATACTCGAAGTCTGTGATCGCCCGCAATCCCCGGACGACAATATCTGCCTTCATATTCTTTGCAAAATCTACCAATAATCCCTCAAAGGGAACAACCTTCACATTATGATAATCTTTTGTGACCTCTTCCAACATTTTAACACGTTCTTCTAAGGAAAACAACGGACTTTTTGCATTATTCTTCAATACTCCGATAATTAACTCGTCCGCAATCTTTGATGAACGGCAGATAATATCAAGATGTCCAAATGTAACCGGATCAAAACTTCCCGGATAAATCGCTCTCATAAAAAATCCTCCTGTAATCTATGTCTCATCTAATCTTGCTGATACTCAATAAACATGTGCTTATTAGTCTTGTATATCTTTTCTTTTACCAGGCGGAATCCACATTCCTCCAGATATGTAAAGGATGTATCAAGCGATGCCTCTACGATCACCATGCCATCATCACGCAGGATACGATGTTCTCTGAGAAGCTCCAGCACCTGACGTTCCAGGCTGTGATCATACGGTGGATCCATGAAAATGTAATCAAACTGCTTTCGTCCATCCAGTGAACGGATTGCAGTCATCACATCAGACTGCATCGTAACAGCTGCATCTTCCAGGCTTGTGTGCTTCAGATTCTCCCGGATAATCATCATAGCAGCAGGATTCTTCTCTACAAATACTACTTCCTTCGCTCCCCGGCTGGCAGCCTCAATCCCGATTCCGCCGCTTCCGGCAAACAGATCCAGAAAGTCACAGTCAGCAATCCACGGATCGATCATATTAAAAAGTGTCTCCTTAATACGATCTGTCGTCGGTCTGGTATCCATCCCTTCCAGTGTCTTCAACTGTAACCGCTTTGCCCGTCCTCCGATAACACGCATATTCTTTCTCCTCTTGTATACATAATACTTTACCTTGTTAATTATATAAATAAGTAGCAAAAATGTCAACACGGAATCCCAGAAAATACAAAGAAACCCCGGATTTTTCCGAGGTCTCTTTCAGCATTTGTCTGATTATTTATTTGCCATCTGCTTTTCCTGTTCTTCGATCATCTTTTTTACCATATATCCACCTACAGATCCGTTCTGTCTGGATGTTAAATCTCCATTGTAGCCATCTGAAAGCGGTACTCCCAATTCACTTGCTACCTCGTATTTAAATTTGTCCAGTGCGCCCTTTGCCTCAGGCACTGCTGTTCTGTTTGTTGAACGACTTGCCATTTTATTTTCCTCCTTTTGTATCCTTTTACTGTTTGTCTGTAACCCTGTCTTAAGTTACACCCATAGTATATGGAGGTTTTATAATATTACACTGGTATTTTTTTCGTTCTTTTCCAGATCCTGTATCCAGTCTTGGTGATTGGTCATAATCCATTCAGCTGCTTCCGATGCATATTGCAGAAGCTTTGCATCCTGATAAATATCTCCAAGCTTAAAATCCATCAGTCCGCTCTGCCGGATACCAAACAGATCTCCCGGACCACGAAGCTTCAGATCTTCACTCGCAATTTTAAATCCGTCATTGGTATTATTCAGAATTTCCAATCTTTTTTTCGTATCTTTTGATTTTGAACCACTCATAAAAATGCAATATGACTGATATTTACCGCGCCCCACACGTCCACGAAGCTGATGCAGCTGCGCAAGACCAAAGCGTTCAGCATTTTCCACCATCATCACTGTGGCATTTGGTACATTTATCCCCACTTCGATTACCGTTGTTGATACCAGTACCTGAATCTCGTTTGCCGCAAAACGATTCATGATCTCATCCTTTTCAGACTGCTTCATTTTCCCATGAAGATAATCTACCTTAACCGCATTGCCAAGTTCATGCTGAAGCATTACCGCATAATCCGTTACATTTTCAACTTCCAGATGTTCACTTTCTTCTACCATCGGACACACTATATAACATTGCCGTCCTTCAACAATTTGATTCTTAATAAATCGATATGCTGTATCACGGTATCCGGTGTCTACCACACAGTTCTTGATCGGCAGACGATTAGAAGGAAGCTCATCAATGATCGAAATATCCAGATCACCATACAGAATAATTGCCAGTGTCCGTGGAATCGGTGTTGCACTCATAACGAGAATATGTGGATTTGTTCCTTTTTCCGCAAATATCTCCCGCTGGCGTACACCAAATCGATGCTGCTCATCAGTCACCACTAGTGCCAGGTTATGATAGTCGACCTTATCCTGAATCAATGCGTGCGTACCAAGAATAATCTGTGATTCTCCAGATGCAATTCTTGCATACGCTTCCCGCTTCTCTTTTGCTTTCATTGATCCAGTCAGGAGTTCCGTTTTTATCGAAATATGACAAGTGTCAAAAAGTTCTGTTAATGATTCAAAATGCTGCTTCGCGAGCACTTCTGTCGGAGCCATCATCGCTCCCTGGTATCCATTCATTACGACAGTGAGAAGGGCAAGTGCCGCTACGATTGTCTTACCGGACCCCACA
The DNA here is from genome assembly GCF_003464045.1 of Dorea sp. AM58-8. Lineage (NCBI taxonomy): Bacteria > Bacillati > Bacillota > Clostridia > Lachnospirales > Lachnospiraceae > Dorea > Dorea sp. AM58-8. Next base: position 21,895 of record NZ_QSDM01000011.1, read on the forward strand.
TCTCCTTGTACCAGTCTCGACATCACGTATTCCCCCTGCATATCCTGCATTATTTCTTTCCACACACGCATCTGTGCACCTGTCAGTTCATACGGCAATGACCGGAGCATTCTGTCTGTTTCTTTCGTTGGTATGATATCGAAATCATTTTTCATACGTTCATTATTTTCTTTCAGCTTTCGTATAGACAGAATAAATTCCAGAAATTCTTCAAACACCAGCCGTTCTCTTGCACGACAGTATACTTCTTTATCCTCTGGAAAGTGTATACCGCGAATTGCATAATTGTACTCTGCCAGTTCGTATTTCATACGGAGTTCCTCTGGCAGCCTATCTTTCGTCAGATTCAGCTGTTCTACCGTCTGACGGATCGCTTTTACCGTAAGATTATTGGAAAGTCCTGCCGTCAGCGGATACTGTGGCTGCAGTGTACCCATTTTCAGCTGATAAGAATCCGCCGGATAAAAGATCTCAGGATGCTCCAGTATCAGACCATCTTTTCTTCGCACCACATGTCCACGCAGAATGATTGGTCCACCTGCCGCCAATGTGCTCCTTAAAAAAGGCATCCGGAACCATATTGCTTTTATAGTCCCGGATGCATCCTTTACTTTTACAGTTGTAACCGGCATTTTGCGATTCGGTGATACCTGAACAGCTCCGGATAATAAACCGGATACTGTCTGGATTCTGCCTTCTGTAAGATCATCAATCGGTACGGGTGCTTCATATATGTCATATCCTCTCGGATAATGTCTCAGAAGATCTCCTACCGTATAGACACCAAGCTTATGGAAAAGCTTTTCTGTCTTTTCTCCAATGCCCTTTAATTCGCCAATACCTGTTCTCTCATTCATTTATTTACTCTACCGCCATTACATAATAATAGATCGCTGACCGCCAAACTGCGCATCAATATCCATATCCGGATACAACTCTGCAATCTCTGCTGCAAAGCTTTCCGCATCCTCAGCTGAAATCTCTTCACCATAGTACAGACTGATAAGCTCTGAATCCTCATCTACCATAGCTGCAAGCATCTCCTTAGCTGTATTCTGGATATCTGTTCCAACAGCTATAATACCTGCATCACCGATACCCATGATGTCTCCCTCATGGATCTCTTTGTCATCAATCTTAGTATCACGGACTGCATAAGTACCTGTCCGGTTTTTACATTCTGAATAGCTTCCAGCATTGCCTCTTCATTAGCCGCTGCATCTGCATCTGGCATAAAGTTGATGATTGCTGTAATACCCTGCGGTACTGTCTTGGTTGGAATAACCACGATCTTCTTATCTTCAACCAGTGCCTTAGCCTGATTAGCTGCAAGAACAATGTTTTTGTTATTCGGAAGGATAAATACAGTCTCTGCATTGACCTTATCGATCGCATTCAGCATATCTTCTGTACTTGGGTTCATGGTCTGTCCGCCTTCGATGATATAATCAGCGCCAAGTTCACGGAAAATATCATTCAATCCATCACCAATCGATACGGTAATGAATCCCATAGGCTTCGCCGGCTCTTTTTTCTTTTTTTCTTCCTGAGCGCGAGCCATCTTCTCAGCATCTTTGATCAGCTTCTCCTGGTGTTCTTCACGCATATTATCAATCTTCATGCGAGATAACTGCCCATAAGTAAGAGCCTTCTGGATCGCAAGTCCCGGATCATTGGTGTGAACATGTGTCTTAACCACATCATCATCCGCTACGCATACGATAGAGTCACCGATAGACTCCAGATATGCTTTAAATTCCTGCTCGTCCTTCTCTGTAAATTCGCGATCTGTAAGAATGATAAACTCTGTACAGTACCCAAATTTAATATCTGCCGTTGCTTCTGCTGAAATTTTAGTTACTGCACTGCTTTCACTTGGAGTAATTGCAGAATAATCAATCTCTTTGCCCTGGAATGCATCATATCCGCCCTTCAAAACCTCTAACAGTCCCTGTCCGCCGGAATCCACAACACCGGCTTCTTTTAATACAGGAAGCATCTCTGGTGTTTTCGCCAGAACTTCTTCTGCATATTCAATAACAGCTGGTATAAACACTTCCAGATCATCTGTCTCCAGCTCCATCTCCGCTGCTTTTTCTGCAATCCCCTTGGCAACTGTAAGGATTGTACCCTCCTTCGGCTTCATAACTGCCTTGTATGCAGTCTCTTTCGCACGGATACATGCTGCAGCAAGAACCGTCACATCAATCTCTTTCTGTTCCTTCACAACCTTTGTAAATCCTCTGAGAAGCTGTGAAAGAATAACACCGGAGTTACCTCTGGCTCCACGCAGTGATCCGGAAGAAATAGCTTTAGCCAGGGTCTTCATATCCGGATGATCCAGTGCTGTTACTTCTTTTGCCGCTGACATGATCGTCATAGACATGTTCGTACCTGTATCTCCATCCGGAACCGGAAATACGTTCAATTCATTAATATACTCTTTTCTTGCTTCAATATTCTGTGCACCTGCCAGGAACATTTTGGCAAGCATATCTACATTAATAGTCTTTGTAGCCACTTTCGAAGTTCCTCCTTAATCAATCACTCTGACGCCTTCGATGTAAATATTAATCTTATCGACCGGCATTCTGGTAAATTCTTCCACTTTATACTTAACATTGCTGATCAAATTCTCTGTAACAGCAGAAATACTTACACCGAAAGCTACAATTACATGAAAATCGATCTTAATACGATTATCTTCTGAAATAGTAACTTGAATACCATGTGTAAGATTCTCTTTCTTGAGAAGGCGGTAGATTCCATCTTTCATATTAACAGCAGCCATTCCGACAATACCGAAGCATTCTACAGCTACAGTACCTGCATATTTGGCAATAACATCAGAGCTGACTGTAATTGTTCCGAGATCCGTACTCATACTTCCCTTCATAGTTATATCCTCCAATTCTTATATGAATGTTGTTTTTCATGTTACAAAACATAATTTAACAAATGTATTATACTCTGTTTCTTTTTTATTTACAACAAAATTTTTCAACGGCTTATTGCACATTCCGGGATTATCCACGGTCGCCAAGGTCTCGAGCAAGTTCAGACTTTGGCTCGTCGTGACACAAAAAAACCTGGATTCTTCTGAATCCAGGTTTTAGTGTTACCATTATTATGCACGCTCAACTTTTCCGGATCTTAAGCAAGAAGTACATACATACATTCTTTCTGTAGCTCCACTCTCAGTCTTTACACGAACTGACTTTACATTTGATTTCCACATTTTTGGTGTTTTTCTATGTGAGTGACTTACATGATTTCCAAAGTGAGCACCCTTATCACAAATAGCACATTTAGCCATGACTGCACCTCCTAACGCTCCGATATAGTCTGCTATACAGACTCACAACAATAGTTATTGTATCAGAAGAATAAAGCAAATGCAAGTATTATTTATGAATTTCTTATCATTTTATTTTAACGTTTTCTTTTAGTCACAACGATACAATTCATACCCGATCAGAATACACAGGCAGATGCACAAGATCTGGACAAAAAGATTCGGTAATAACATGTTAACGATCATGCCCATTGCCATCCAAAATAATATAAATCCTGTTACTCTTCTCATACTGCCTCCGCATATAACCTTATGATATGATGCCAGGGTCAAAAGGTCTAAATCCACATGAGCTCGCTCATAAGTGGATGAAAGACCTTGGGACCCGCCCCAATATGAGCCTAAAAGTGGGATGTTAATCCCACGATATGCGAATAATTGGGAGGATTGTGGGAGTGCATAGCACGGAACAATCCGCAGGCATCATAGTTGGGGCTTTTGACCCCAACATCATGATATTATATGCGACAATACCTGCATGGTTACGTATTATCCTGATTTTATTCTGATTCATTAAGAATGTCTACCACATCTTCTTCAGTCATTTTCGTTTCACCACGTGATGCAAAACGGTCAACCACATCTGGAACCATGTCAAGAATCTTAGTGATCGTATCCTGGTTCTTGATATTGACAAGTTTGGTATTACCATTCTGGATTACCAGAACCGCACATGGAGTCATCTTACCACCGAGACCTCCACCGCCTTTTTCTTTCTTTTCACCACTGAATGAGCCTGCTCCCATACCAAATGACACATCAATTAACGGAAGTATGATCGTATCTCCAATATGAATTGCATCTCCCACAACGGTCTTGGAAGAAATCACTCCATCCATTCCGCGAAACAGCTCTTCTACTGTCCCTTTCAGCTTGTTATTCTCTCCCATAACTGCAAACCTCCTGCTTTATAATTTGAAATTTCTGATATCTTTAAATGATCTGCGTACCGCTTTACTCAAGATCAGACGAATGGCTGTCACCACCGGCGTTATCACATATAATCTGCCGCGTATACTCAAATCACCACTTAACGTACGATGTTCAAAATCCGGCGTAATATCTGTGTGTTCGCCAATCCATGGATAGATCATACTGATCCATGCCAGAAGCCTGCCAGTCAGTGACGGATCTTCAAATCCAAATGTAATCTCACCCTGTATCTTCTTTGGCTTAAGCTTTTTAAGTAGATGAAACGCTTCGTTTTTTAATTTAAGAAAAGCATTCTTATGCGTCTCATCCGTAAGAAAATCACTGATCTTATCTTTTTTTTCTGTGATTTCATTTATTTTATCACAGAATTTATGGTATGTACATTTTATCTTTTCCGTAATCTGTTCAATCTTTGAAGCTGAATCCGAATCTTCTTTTCGATCTTTCTTCTTGCGCTGTTTCTTTTCAGTGTTCTCCGGATGAATCTTTGCAGACTGCTCAGATTTTTCTGTAGTTCGTTCAGATACTTTGGATTCTTCTGGAATCTTCTCTGAATCCGATACAGGCACCTTCTCCATTTTTTCCAATGTTTCAGTCTTTTCAGACTCATCTTCAACCGATTTATCTGTAATTCGATTCGTCGTGTCATCCTGCTTCTCCTCTCCCTGTATGACCTGTTTCTCCTGCATTACTGCTTTCTTTTCCAGCGTTGGCTTTTCTTCAGCCCTATCCTCAGCTTTATCCTCAACCGGATTGCTATCCCAAAGCTTTTTCCAGGCAATTCGTACTGATAAATCTGTTTTACCATTTTCCAGAGCAAATACTGCCTTTATCAATCCAAACAGCCAGCTTACTTTTGCATGTACCGTCAGTTCTCTTGCATTTCCGCTCCCATGCAGATCAGCTTTATAGCAAATTGGCACAAAGAGAACAATACAGATTACCAAAAGAATCAGTCCCAATATCACTGCCAATATAATCCCTATTATTTTTAATATCAGAAAAAGAATATGTAGCATATCAATCTTCCTGTTCCTTTGCCTGAATATAGTTTCTAAGCTCCAGATCTCCGGTCGCATCATACACTTCCCGGCTGATCTCCTCTACCAGTTCTACCGCTTCCTCAAACCCTTTTGCAATCCCCACTACCATCCGGCCTTCTCTCGGATAACCAGGCTGCAGCAGATACATTGCATTTACAATCTCCAACTGATTATGATCGCATTCCGGTAACAGGATCACATGCAGATCCGGCTGGATCTTTCTTCGTTCCAATCTGGCGATCACTTTATCTTTCTTTTTTTTAAGTCTTTCTGAGACATACAGATTGCTATAATATTTCACCGGCACACCTCTTTAATAGTAATAACTGTCAAATATTGATTTGGCCACATTAACGGCCTTGGTATTACCGTCTGACTGTTCTACGATTACACTGACTACAAGTTCCGGATTATCTACATTACTGAATCCTACAAACCAGGAATGATTCTGGCTGGAAGAATCCATACTATATTCTGCCGTACCTGTCTTTCCTGCCACACTATAAGACTGACCACTCAGCACGGAACCTGTTCCGTAGCTGACTACACCTTCCATATATGTTTTAAGCTGTGAAGCCTCCGCAGATGTCATCAGATCTTTATATTTTTCCGGTGTCGTCTCAGAAATAATCGTTCCTGTATAATTTGTCACTGAATCTACCAGATATGGACGCATCAGAGTTCCGCCATTAGCAATTGCTGATGTGATCAGTGCCATCTGATAAGGACTCACCTGTGTTTTGCCCTGTCCCATCGCAGTCATCATTTTCTCTGCTGTAGAATCATTTTCTGTTAGCTGAAATTCACTCTTTCCAGTTGCAAAATCACCCGGAAGTTTTGAGCCGATCAGCAGATTTTCGGCAGTCTCCTGATATTTTTTTACATCCAGATTCATACCAATATTACAGAATGAAGAATTGCAGGAATTTGCAAAGGAAGATGCGAGATCCTCTGCCCCATGCACTGCATGATTCGCACACGGAATCGTTGTATCCCCATAAGTGATCGATCCGGTACAGTTATAACTATAGGAATTATAATCTTCCGGATGCTCACGCATATATTCCAGTGTAGTTACAATTTTAAATGTAGATCCCGGTGCATACAGCCCTTGTGTTGCGCGGTTAAGCAAAACGCTGTTCTCATCGGAATTCAACGCATCCCAATTTGCCGCAACCGAATTCGGATCAAAGGACGGCTTTGATACCATAGCGAGCACCTTTCCAGTACTTGGCTCCATGATCACTACCGCACCCTTGTTATCGCCAAGTGCATTATATGCAGCGCTCTGAAGATCTACATCCAGAGTAGTCACCACATTATCACCGATATTTTTCTGATCCTGAAATTCCTTTACCAGTTTTTCCAGAATAAATGCATCTGATGTCAGCAGATTGAAGTTCTGTGTAGATTCCAGACCGGATTTACCCTGGGAAGAATAACCTACCACATGAGCAAATATTTCACCATATGGATAGTATCGATACTCACTGCCATCATCAGCTGTATCTGTCTCAGCCAATACATTACCACTTTTGTCCAGGATCTTACCTCGTACCACACGGTCTGCCATGGAATCCAGACGCGGATTATATGGACTGCTGATAATGTCTTTGCTCTTGACCACTGTAAAATATCCGATATATCCCATCATAACCAGAAACAGCGCAACAAATACATACGTAACTCTAGCGAACTCTTTGTTGCGGGCGCGCTTTTTCTTTTCCAGGTGCTTGTCTTCTTTTTTGGCGCTCCGGCGCTCTTTCCGGCTTAACTGCTCTCTTTCGCGCTTCCTGCGTTCTCTGTTTTCTGCTTCTTTCAGCTCGTAACTGTCGTATTTGCTGTTCTTTCTTCTTTCTTTCAATGATCTCTTCCTCATCTTCTCTCAGGATATAGAGCCCCTGAATAATTGCAAACATAATTAAAGTACTTAAAAGGGAACTTCCTCCATAGCTAACCAGTGGCAGCGTAACTCCTGTAGATGGAATAAACTTGGTCACTCCGCCAATTGTCAGGAATACCTGGAAAATATAACAGGTTCCCAGTCCCAATGCAACCAGCTTATAGAATTGATTGCGAAGCTGCATGGCTATATTAAGAAACATAATATAGCAGCTCAGGCAGATTAAAATCAGACACATGGCAAATACGATTCCAAGTTCTTCCGCAATTGCTGAAAAAATAAAATCTTCAGCCGCTACCGGAATCTTATCCGGCTGTCCCTGACAAAGTCCCATTCCGAGCCAGCCGCCGGTTCCTATCGCAAATAAAGACTGTGCCAACTGATAACCGCCACTGTCATATACTGCAAATGGATCCTTCCATGCGATAACTCTTGTACGTACATGACCAAACAAATAATATGCTACTACCGATGCCACACTTCCAGCTCCAAGCCCGGCCAGTATATATAACGGCTGTCTGGTCGCCACGTACAGCATGACCAGATATACTACAAAAATAATAAGTGCAGCTCCAAGGTCTTTAGAGACTACCAGTATCAGCACATGGAACGCGGCAATGGCTGTCGTAACCACAATATCTTTAAATTCCCTGGATACTTTCAGACTCGCCGCCACATAAAATACAAATACAATCTTCACCAGCTCTGATGGCTGGATATTAATTCCCGCGATCGTAAACCCAAGCATGGCGCCGTAGGATACCTGACCGATGACTACTACCACTCCAAGCGAAATCAAACCTATGATCGCATAGATTCTTCTCCACTCTGACAAAAATTTACACTTGCGGATAATAATCGGAATCACTAGACTCAATGCTATCGCACAGGCAGCGATCACAAACTGTTTCATCGCCTTACTGTAAGACAGTCTGGTCTGCATGATCAGACCAATACACAGCAGCATACACATATTATTTACCACAAGTCTTGATACTCTCGGGTAAATGTGCGTATACAACAGGATTGTTGCCAGAAAAAGTGCCATCTGTGCAAGATACAGTCCCAGTATCTTAATGTCATCCATTTCCAGATATAATACCATAAAGGCAATAAGCTGAAGCATAAACATTAATGTATTCTGCCGCTTCAGCATACGCTGCTTTTTCTCGGCATCCTGATATCCGAAGATACGGAAACACAAATAGGTATACATGATAATGATCGTGATGATCAGATATTTTGAAAGCTCAACTATGATATTAACCATTTTCCACCTACTTTACTCCTCGTTTAAAATGTCCTCTTGTATAATCCATCTTTGGGATCGGACATTCTGTATTCTCTACATAGATATTTCTGAACATGCAAAGTATCTTCTGCATATCCTCTCCATTTTCTGTCGTAAACGCCAGGCGCAGTGCACGCGGATGGAGACGCATAATCTTCATCTGCTGATCTGCCAGCAATAATGGAGATGTATTATACATTACATTATAGCAGTATCTGCAGACATTTTTTACTGTCATATTCTTCTTCTGTCTATCTGTCAGGATAAGTTCCCCTGGTTTTCCTGTACAACCGGATGTATTCTTACGCACACATCCCGCCGATACCATAACCGGGAGATATCCATATACTACAAGTTCCATCTCCTGTATGCCCAGTTCCTCTAATTCCCAGCTGTTTAGTTCTACAGGTGCAGTCCCTGCCTTAAGATTAAACTGCCGCAAGAAATTCTTAGCCCTATGATTCCACAGATATATACTGCTATCCGTAACCACCGGATAATCCGCACTCTTTTTACGTATAAGAAGCAGGCTCTCCAGATTCCGTACCAGTACGCCATCAAAGGTCTCCATCAATTCTTCCAGGTGCTTATTATAATATAACTTTGACTCTTCTCTGTAAATCCGTGCCATAGCGAAATATACATCTGTTCCATTCTCTCGTGCGATTCGAATGATCTGTTTCATTCGGTCTGCATTCTGCCCATCCCAAAGGGTATCTTCAACATAAATACGTGCAATTCCTGTAAATCCAGCTGCTGTTTCAAACTGTTCTATAGTCTCAACCGACACAGTAAGCTCCGATGCCTTTTCCTTATTCGTATCTGCTGTATTTTCTGTGTCTGAGCAAATGGCTAACCGCTCCGGTTCTTCTCTTTTTCCTGATTCCAGAAGTTTTGCTTCCAGCATCCCCAACGCCTGACGGCGAAGTTCATTCAATGCCTGCACCGGGAGAAAGATATCCTCATCCATCTGAATATCCAGCTGCTCAAACACAAATGGCGTATTGCCGGTCTTCTTCATCTGCTTCTCCAGACGATCCCTGCTCATCGGAACTTTTTCAGCACGCTGTACATCTGCACCTTTTATACATACTTCTGTCTCACCACAACTTACTGAAAATTCTGCCGGTTTTCCACATACAGCCCTTAACACACCTGTAATTTTTTCCTGACAGACCATATTTAGTGTATCCTCTGACTGCATTTCCGCTTTTGGGCGCTCCAGAGATATCATATTCTTTCCATTATGAACATAGTAATAACCGTTACAATATCCTCTTCTCTGATAAGCCTGCATAAGCCGGTTTAAATCATCTTTCTTAACGCGATAATTTTCTCTTCCTTTTTCCAGATAGTAATCCCGGTATCTGCGATATGCATCAGTCACTGTTGCTACATAAGCAGGCTGCTTCATCCGTCCTTCAATCTTAAAGGAATCAATTCCATGTTCAATCAGATCAGGAATATACTCAATCGTACACAAATCTTTCAGACTCATAATATCCGACGGCTTCTTTCCATTCACCCGATAAGGCAGTCTGCATGGCTGCGCACACTGTCCGCGATTACCGCTTCGTCCCCCAATCAGACTGCTGAGCAGACACTGTCCGGAATAGCAATAACAAAGAGCTCCATGTACAAAACACTCAATCTCAAGATTGGTCCTGTCACGTATTTCCTTAATCTCCGGAAGCGAAAGCTCTCTTGCCGGAACCACTCGTACCACGCCCTGCTTCTCCAGCCATTCTGCTGAAATTGCATTCGTAACCGTCATCTGCGTACTGGCATGGATATCCATCTCAGGAAACTGGCAACGAATATATTCCATCACACCCATATCCTGTACAATTACTGCATCCAGCCCCTGCTTATAGTATGGGAGAAGATATCCATATAACTGATCAAATTCACGTTCCTTGACCAGCGTATTAACTGTCAAATATATCTTTCTGCCATGCAGATGTGCATAATCAATTGCTGAGCACAGTTCTTCTTCTGTAAAATTTTTTGCAAAGGCGCGAGCTCCAAATTGCTCCCCGCCAAGATATATTGCATCTGCTCCGGCTGATACAGCTGCTTTCAGTGTAGCAAAATCACCTGCCGGTGCAAGAATTTCTGGCATTCGTTCCATCTAAACTCCTTTGAAAATATCCATTCATTCCGAATTCTGTTTATATAAACGATCATATAAAGCAGATAGGCTGTCATATGACAGCTATTTACTCTTTTTATTCTTCATCTCAGTTTCTAACTGTACAATCTTCATCTGCAATGCTTTATTCTCTTCTTTCAGCTTGTCCAGTGCTTTGTCCGCGTTCTCCAGCTTAATCTGTACTGAAATCAACTCATGCTTGAGATCATACATCTCTTTATCTTTTGCTTCGATATCACTTTCTAATGTACCGCCCTGCTTCTTAGCCTTGAAATAGTCATCTGCAATATTCAGCGCAAGAAGGATACTTCTCGTCTCTGCACTCTGCTTTCTGTAGCCATCACTGCTGGAGCACTCTTCTAATTTATGATTCAGATATGTAGACACTCTCTGCAGATATTCTTCACTCTCAAATCCACTCAGAGTAAATACCTTTCCACCAATTAATACTTCTGTAAAATTCTTTGATGATGCCATTGCAACCTCCAACATTTCCTAAATTCATACATAAACAATATAGATATATTATAAACGATAGTTCCATAAAAACCAACAGTTTTTCACTATTTTGAAAGGGAAATTCCCAAATGTCCATATGCCAGCTCTGTTGCGACCCTTCCTCTCGGTGTTCTGAGCAGGAATCCATTCTTCAAAAGATACGGTTCATAGACATCCTCTATCGTTCCGGCATCTTCACCTATAGATGCCGCAAGTGTCTCCAGACCAACTGGTCCCCCGGCAAATCTTGTGATCATTGTAGACAGAAGATTCCTGTCGACATGATCCAGACCATATTTATCTACATCTAAGAGATCCAGTGCAAAATCTGCTACGTCTCCTGTAATCACGCCATCGAACTTCACCTGTGCAAAGTCACGTACCCGTTTCAGCAAACGATTGGCAAGACGCGGCGTACCTCTGGATCTTCTTGCAAGTTCCGCAGAACCACGTTCATCAATCTCCACACCCAGAACTGTTGCTGATCTCTGTATGATCGTCTGCAGCTCTTCTACCGTATAAAACTCCAGGCGATTAATCACGCCAAAACGGTCACGAAGCGGAGCTGTCAGCATACCCGCTCTGGTGGTTGCTCCGACCAGTGTAAACTTAGGAAGATCCAGACGTATCGATCTGGCACTTGCACCCTTACCAATCATAATGTCAATGGCAAAATCCTCCATAGCTGGGTAAAGTACCTCTTCCACCTGACGGTTCAAGCGATGGATCTCATCCACAAAAAGTACATCTCCCTCCTGCAGACTGTTCAATATTGCCGCCATATCTCCCGGCTTTTCAATTGCCGGACCGGATGTAACCTTTAAATTCACGCCCATCTCATTGGCAATAATCCCGGCAAGTGTTGTCTTACCAAGTCCCGGCGGCCCATAAAACAATACATGGTCTAACGGCTCTCCTCGGTCCTTTGCCGCAGATATATATATTTTCAACATCTCTTTCGCTTTTTCCTGCCCCACATAGTCATCCAGTGTCTGCGGTCTGAGATGGTTCTCTATTTTCTGATCTTCTTCCAGATTCTCTGTTGTGATAATTCTTCTTCCCATGATACCCCTCTGCTACTAAAACATCATATATTTCAAAGCCTGTTTCAGCACATCTTCTACATTCATGCCTTCTGTAAGTTCTACCCGACGTACTGCCTTCAAAGCTTCTGTATTGCCATAGCCAAGTGCCACCAGTGCCGATACCGCATCCTGCTGGATTCCACCTGTCGCAGCCGATACAGCAGATGTATCTTCTAAAGCCGCATAACGATCCAGATCCGGCATACTGAGTTTGTCTTTTAATTCCAGAATCAGCTTCTCGGCCGTCTTTTTCCCGATTCCCTGTGCAGCCGAAATTGCCTTGGCATCACCTGACATAACAGCAAATCTCAGATCATCTGCCGAAAGCTGAGACAAAATGCTGAGTCCTCCTCTTGGCCCGATTCCACTGACTGTGATCACTTTGCGAAACACTGCAAGGTCGTCTCTCGTAAGAAATCCGTAAAGCTGCATCGCATCTTCCTTTACATTCAGATATGTATGAACAAGCACTTCCGAACCTATCGGCGGAAGCGCAGACATCGCTCTTCCCGGCATATAGATGCCATATCCCACGCCACCGACATCAACGATCACCCTGTCTTCTTCCAGTATTACAAGTTCGCCTTTTATATATGCAATCATTCCGTCTCTCCCCCTTCTATTCCAGATTGATTTTAACGCAGATCTATGTTTCTCAGCCGTCGTATCATTTCCGTTGCCACCGTACCGATCACAAATCCTGTAATCAGTCCTGCCACCAGAAGTACCGGCAGATATCCGGTTACGCTATAAGTCTCAACCACAATAGCTGCCACTACAAGCTGTCCTATATTGTGAAATACACCACCGGCCACACTGACTCCGATAATGCTCAGATCCGCATACTTTTTCAGCAATGCCATTACCGCAAGACTCACCAGTCCTCCGGCAAGACTATATAGAATACTTGCCAGATTACCAAATATAAATCCGGATAAAACCACTCTTGTTACTGATAACAGCAGCGCCTCCTTTACATCCGTTTTGTACAATGCTATAACTACGATCAGGTTTGCCAGTCCCAGCTTAACACCGGGAATACCAATCTGAAACGGAATCATTGTTTCAACATAGCTGAATATCAATGCCAGCGCAACAAACACACCAAAATATGCTACTCGGTTCTTCACAACTGCCTCCTACTTCATTACTGCATCCAGTTCACTCTCTTTATCAGACTCCACCTCAACTACGATTTTATTAGGAAGGCAGATAATTGACTCGCCATCGGCAGATATTGCTTTCTCATGCACACATATCTGATCCGGACAGTCAGCTTCAATCATAGAAGCCTCTCCATTCTTAATCTCAAGTATATTGGTTCCATGATTAATCTCTATCCTGCGATCTTCCGTCAGTACATATGTCCCTTCTGTCACTCCATCCACTTTGATTGCCACTATGCCTTTCCCCGCTTCTCCGGTAAAATGATGTACCAGCTGCACACTGCAGCAATACAGAGAATTATCCCCATTAACACCAGATCTTTTTTCTTTAATCCCATCTTCACACTTCTGCACTTTCCAGTCTTTTATAATTCTTACCTATTCTATCACAACCACTCCACCATCGCAACCACACGTTCGATAAAGGTTGAAACCCTTTGTTTCTCTGTGCTATACTAAATCTGTTTAAAATACTAACTGCCATTGCAGTTATTGATAAAGGAGTACACTTATGAAATGGCATAGACAACTAGCTATACTTGGCACAGCGTCTCTGCTGCTTGGTCTTACCGGATGTTCCGGGAGTTCTGCCAACACAGATCCCATTTCCTATACCGGGACGGCACTTGACACCGTAATTAGTATTAAGATTTACGATTCACAGGATAATAATCTTCTAACTAAATGTCAGAAGATCTGCGACGATTATGAAGCCAGGCTGTCACGTACCAGAGAAGGCAGTGAGATCTGGCAGATTAACCACGCAGAAGGTGCTTATACCGAGGTCTCTGATGATACTCTCAAATTAATCCGGGAAGGATTGCATTACAGCGAATTATCTGATGGAGCTTTCGACATTACCATTGGGACTGTCACTGAGCTGTGGGATTTCAAATCCGATGATCCACAGGTACCGGATGCCTCAGTTCTTGCAGAGGCCGTGACACACGTCGATTATCACAAAATAGAAATTGACGGTAATCTGGTACGCCTCTCCGATCCCGAATCTAAAATAGATCTCGGAGCCATTGCCAAAGGATTTATTGCTGATAAATTAAAAGAATATCTGAAAAGCGAAGGCGTAGAACACGCACTGATTGATCTTGGCGGTAATGTCCTTGCTATCGGAGACAAGCCAGATGGAAGCAGTTTTCTGATCGGCATTCAGAAACCTTTTGACGACCGTGGTGAGCCAATCGCATCCATAGAATTGAATGATCAGGCCGCTGTTACTTCTGGTACATACCAGAGATACTTTGAAAAAGACGGTGATTTCTACCATCACATATTACAATCTTCCGATGGTATGCCGTGCAACAATGGGCTGAACAGTGTTACGATTCTCACTGATTCTTCTCTCACAGCAGATGCACTGAGTACCACAACTTTTCTTCTTGGTCCGGATAAGGGAATGGATTTAATCAACAGTCTGGATGGCGTAGAAGCCGTATTCATCGATACAGATAATAATCTGACTTACTCAGATAATTTTCCAAAATAATATACAAAACGACAGGGGTGATTACTTTCGTAATCACCCCTGTCGTTTTCACCTTCCGCTTCCGCGGATCCCAATGTTATGCATTGAGTCAACATATCTTGTATGATGTAATGTCCGATCTATATCTCGACCAAGATCTCCTTAATTAACAGTTGGTTGAGAAGATTGGTAACTATTGAATCCGGATAATCTTCTTCGGACACTTCTCAGCGCAGGCGCCACAATTTACACATTTAGTGGAGTCAATATGTGCAATATTGTTTTCTACGGTTATTGCTTCTGCAGGGCATACTTTCGCACACATTCTGCATCCTATACAACCAACGGCACAAGCTGCCATTACATCCTTACCTTTATCCTGTGAGCTGCACTGTACCATATGTTTCTGTTCATATGGAATCAGTTCGATCAAATGTCTTGGACATACTGCGATACATTTACCACATGCCTTACATTTTTCCTTATCTACTACTGCAACTCCGTCCACAATATGGATTGCATCAAACGGACAGGCTTTCACACAGGTACCCTCACCGATACATCCATAGTTACATGTCTTTGGTCCACCATTCTGCATCATATTGATCATAATACAGTCAGAAACTCCCTGATATTCATAATCAGTCTTAGCTTTATCACAGGTACCTGCACATTTTACATATGCAACTTCATGCACCTGCTCTGTTGCTTCCTGTCCCATAATCTCGGCTACCTTAGCACCTACTGGTGCACCACCGACCGGACAGGCATTGACCGGAGCTTCGCCGGCTGCAATTGCGGCTGCAAGTCCGGAACATCCCGGATAACCACAACCACCACAGTTATTACCTGGAAGAACACCCAGAATAGCTTCTTCCTTTTCATCTACTTCAACTGCAAACTTTTTGTCTGCCAGCCCGAGGAAAATACCAATGAATAATCCGGTACCGCCTACAATGACTGTAGCCAAAATAATTCCTGTCATACTCATATTGTCTTCCTCCTAAATAAGTCCTGAGAATCCAAAGAATGCGATTGACATGAGTGCTGATGTCAGCAGTACGATCGGCATACCTTTGAAGGATTCCGGAATGTCATTATATTCCATCTTTTCTCTGATACCGGCAAGCAGTACAATGGCGATCAGATAACCAACACCTGTTGCAAAACCATTCACTACGCCTTCGAGAATATTGTAATCATCCTGTACATTATTCAGAGCTACACCAAGCACTGCACAGTTTGTTGTGATCAGTGGAAGGTATACTCCAAGAGCATTGTACAATGAAGGCACGAACTTTTTCAAGAACATTTCTACAATCTGTACAAGTGCTGCGATTACAAGGATAAATACGATTGTGTTCAAGTACTCAAATCCCAGTGGTTTGAGAATAAACTGATGTAATATTCCGGCAACTAATGATGCCAGAGTGATTACGAAAATAACGGCTCCGCCCATTCCGGCAGCTGTCTCTGTCTTCTTGGAAACACCCAGGAAAGAACAGATACCGAGGAACTGACTAAGTACGACGTTACTTACAAGCGCAGAACCGACTGCGATTAAAATCAAATTTCCCATCTTTCCTATTCCTTTCCTTTATCTGCTGTAGAAGCACATCCGGCACAGGTTGCACAATCAGAACCACATCCTGACTGAATCTTAGATGCATCCTTGCCTTTCTTCTCCATGTTAATCTTTACCTTATTCTGGATTGCTGCAAGACCTGCAAGTACCAGGAATGCTCCAGGTGCCAGAATAAAGATTGTAATTGGTGTATATCCTGCCTTGCCCATTGTAGAATCAGCGAGCGGAAGAATCTGTTTGCCAAAAATCTGTCCTGCTCCAATGATCTCACGTACAGCACCGATTGCAAGAAGACCTACGGTAAATCCAAGTCCCATACCAAGTCCGTCAAAAATAGACGGAAGAACCGGGTTCTTAGAAGCATAGCTCTCTGCACGGCCAAGAATAATACAGTTAACAACGATCAGTGGAATATAAATTCCAAGTGAATCATAAAGTGACGGTGTATATCCTTCCATAAGGAAGTCAACGATTGTTACGAATGACGCAACAACCACGATAAATGCCGGCATTCTGACAGAATCCGGTATAATCTTACGTAACATGGAAATCAACATGTTGGACATTACAAGTACCGCCGTTGTTGAAAGTCCCATACCGATACCGTTCATAGCCGAAGTAGTTACCGCAAGTGTCGGACACATACCAAGCATCAGGACGAAAATCGGATTTTCATCAATAAGACCATTTTTCAGTCTTTCTCCACATGAATTCATCTACACTACCTCCCGACTAAAATGCACTGTGAAAATATGCAAGTGCTGCATTCACGGCACCTGTTACAGCTCGTGATGTAAAGCTTGCACCACTGATGGCATCGATCGGCTCACCTTCGCCGCCATCCTTTGATACATAGAATTTATCTGTCTGCTTACCCACATACTGTGAATAGAAAGAACTGTTAGTTGCTTTCATACCAAGTCCTGCTGTCTCGCTGATACTCAGGAATGCAACTCCACTGATTGTTCCATCTGCTGTAATACCTACTGTGATCTGGATATCACCGCCATAACCTTCGCCATCGGTAGCTGTGATAACATATCCGGCCTCTCCGCCTTTTACGGAACATACCTCATCAATGCTTCCCTTGATGCCGAGTTCTTTGATTACCTGATCAGCAACCTTCTGATCTACATCCACTGCTTCAAAATCATCCTCACTTGCTTCAGGGAATACCTGTAACCAGGCTTCTCTCTTAGCCGCTTCCTGAGTCTGAGCAATCGGAGTCTTAGTTACTTCATATACCAGTCCCAGCAAAAGTCCTGCAATCAGAGTGATTGCTGTAAGGATCGCTGTATTTTTAATAATCTTGTTCATTATTTTTCTCCTCCTTTGCCAAATGGTTTCGGAAGAGTAACCTTCTCAATAAGTGGAACTAAAAGGTTACTGATGATGATCGCATAGGATACACCTTCTGATGATCCACCGAACAGACGGAACAGACCAGTCAGAAGTCCAAGTACAATACCGTATACGATCTGACCGGATTTGGTGATCGGTGATGTAACGTAGTCAGTTGCCATGAACCATGCACCTAACATCAGACCACCTCCACACAACTCTGCAGTGATGAACTGAGGATCAAAAAATCCTACATTTGCATCAGAGAACTGTCCGAAGATACCAATAAACAATACAAATGTTACAATATATGTACCAGGAATACGAAGATCAATAATTCCCAACATAATCAGGAAAATCGCGCCAATAATGATTGCGATCACAGATGTCTCACCAATCGTACCTGGAATACGTCCGATCAGCATGTCCATAGAATTCACACTTGACAGTGCTCCTTCCTTCAGATATGCCAGTGGTGTCGGTCCTGTCTCTCCATCATAAACGAACTTGGTCATCTGTCCTGCAAAAGAAATCAACAGAAAACATCTTGCTCCAAGTGCCGGGTTCATGAAGTTCTGTCCCAGACCTCCGAACAGCTGCTTGACGATCAGGATAGCAAATACACTACCAAGTGCTCCCATCCACAACGGTGCTGTAGGTGGCATATTAAGTCCAAGCAGAAGTCCTGTTACAACAGCACTGAAATCACCGATTGTGATCTTCTTGTGCATAAGCTTTTCATAAATAAACTCTGTAAGCACAGCTGTTGCAGTCGTAACGATCAGCATCAGCAGTGCATCCATTCCAAAATTATATACTCCAAATGCAGATGCCGGCAACAGAGCAATTGTTACCATGAGCATAATATTGCTGGAAGTAACTTTGGAACGTATATGTGGTGAAGATGAAATATTTAACTGATTCTCCACTTTTGTTCACCTCTTCCTCTCTTGTTATTTTTTCTTTCTGCGATTAGCCAGAACAATCTTTCTCATGGAACCGATTGACTGTTTCAACGGTCTCTTAGCTGGACAGACGTAACTACATGATCCACACTCTACGCATTCCATACCGTTCATTTTTTCAAATGTCTCCGCATCATGATGCTGTGCATAATCAGCCAGACGAGACGGAATAATACGGCTTGGACAGGCATCCACACAACGTCCACAGTTGATACATGCGGTCTCTTCCAGTCTCTTAACCGAATCTTTTACAAATGCCAGAACTGAAGAAGATGTTTTCGTAACAGGTACATCTACAGTAAACATGGCAAATCCCATCATCGGACCACCGGAAATCACCTTTTCTGGTTCTTCCTTAAATCCACCAGCCTGCTCTACAAGTTCCATCTGATTCATACCAAATGGTGCGCGGAAGTTACCAGGCTCATTGATCGCATCACCACTGACAGTAACAATACGTTCAATAGAAGGCTTTCCTTCTACAACTGCCTGGTAAATATTGATCATAGTCTCAACGTTATCTACAACACATCCCGCATCTGCCGGAAGCATAGTAGAGTTGATTGCTCGCCCGGTTGTAGCATAGATCAGCTGACGCTCACCACCCTGAGGGTATTTGGTCTTTAATGCCATAACTTCCATACGAGGCTCATCTTTTGTAAGTTCTTTCAGCTTCTCGATACAATCTGGCTTATTATCTTCCACGCCAAAAATACCTTTTGCATGTTCAAACAGTGAAAGGACAACCTTCATACCACCAACAAGGCGTTCCGGCGTCTCCATCATACGTCTGTAATCGGCAGTGATATATGGCTCACACTCCGCACAGTTTGCTATAATATAGTCAATCTTCTCCGGCTCTTTTGGCGAAAGCTTCACCTTAGTAGGGAATCCAGCTCCACCCATACCTACAACACCGGCCTCACCGATCGCATTCAATATCTCTTCTTTTGTCATTTCCTCCAACGGTTTTACTGGAGCATATTCAACTTCCTTGTACTCTCCGTCATTCTCTACTACGATGCAGTTCACCTTTGCCCCAGTAGGATTAAAATGAGGTTCAATTGCTTTTACCGTTCCGGATACTGAAGCATAAATCGGAGCAGAAACAAATCCGCCAGCTTCCGCAATCTTCTGTCCTCTCAGCACGTGATCTCCCTTGGCAACAATTGGAGTTGCCGGAGCACCGATATGCTGCGAAAGCGGATATACAAGATCTCCTTTTGGCTTCACATCAACAATCGCCTTATCTTTTGCCAGACTCTTGCCGTCATCCGGATGAATACCACCCTTAAATGTTAACAGTGCCATTCCTTTTCCTTCCTTCCTTTTAGTTTATTATATATAATATACAAAAAAATCTCCTAATTTTCCATAAATGTAGGATGTTTCGTTGTACATTTTTCAATACAGCTTGCCTATTATTTAACATTTTAGGCATAACAACACAGAAAGATAGAGGCACTTTCGTGTCCCTATCTTTGCTATCTTTTTCATATATATCAAGTCTGTTCTTATCAGTAATTAAGCCTCTTCACCTTCAGATGCCTCTTCCGGTTTCTCAAGTGCTTTCATGCTCAGGCTGATCTTCTTCTCAGCTTCGTTCAGATCTACAATCTTAGCAGTAATCTCCTGTCCAACTGAAAGTACGTCAGATGGTTTTTCAACATGTGCGCGAGAAATCTGTGAAACATGAAGCAGAGCATCTACTCCAGGAGCGAGTTCAACGAATGCACCAAAATCTGTCATTCTTGCAACCTTACCTGTGATCTCTTTACCTACTGCATAATCTTCTGCAGCATTAGCCCATGGATTAGTCTCTGGGAATTTCAGGCTGAGTGCGATCTTAGTATCGTGAATATCTTTCACGAGTACTTTCAGCTTTTCGCCAACCTGGAATACTTTCTTAGGATTCTCAACACGTCCCCAGGACATCTCTGAAATATGTAACAGACCATCTACTCCACCAAGATCGATGAATGCGCCAAAATCTGTAACATTCTTTACAACACCTTCTACTGTATCTCCAACATGAAGATTTGCGAAAAGTTCTTTCTGCTTTTCTGCTCTCTCAGCAACCAGAAGCTGTCTTCTGTCACCGATCACACGGTTTCTTCTAGGATTGAACTCACTGATTACGAACTCAATTTCCTGTCCCTGATATTTGCTGAGATCTTTTTCATAAGTATCAGATACCAGACTTGCCGGGATAAATACTCTTGCTTCATCAACAACAACACTTAATCCACCACCAAGGATCTGAACAACTGGTGCTTTCAGTACTTCTTTGTTCTCGAAAGCTTCTTTCAGTCTTTCATTTCCTCTTTCAGCAAGCAGTCTCTTGTATGTCAATAATACCTGACCTTCGCCATCATTTACCTTTAATACTTTAACTGTCATTGAATCTCCAACTGATACCATAGTTGTAAGATCTGCACCGGCCTCATTCGTGTACTCACTCTTTGTAATGATTCCGTCAGCCTTGTAACCTATATTTAAAATAATTTCATCTGGCTTAACGTCAATGACCGTACCGTCAACCACCTCTCCGTTGTGAATTGTTTTCAACGAATCTTCTAGCATTTGTTCAAAAGTTAATTCTGACATAATTTTGAACCTCCTCAATTATATTATTGGGCGTGGATGCCCCTGCTGTAATACCTACTGTTTCCACGGACCTTAATTGATTCACATTCAAATCGTCAAGTGTCTGTATATAGTACGTATTGTTACATGCATTCTTGCATATCTCGAATAGCTTCTGGGTATTGGAACTTCGTTTATCTCCAATAACGATCATCGCATCGACCCTGTCTGCAATACGGGCGGTTTCAGTCTGCCGCTCTTTCGTCGCACTGCAAATCGTATTCAAAACACTTATATCATAACGCCTTTTCGAAATAATTTCAACCAATTCTTTGAATTTATTGTAATTAAATGTCGTTTGTGCAACAACACATATTTTCCTGTCCTCTGGCACCGTCAGATGCTCCGCTTCCTCTGCCGTAGAAATAACAGCCGCATCTTCCCCAGCCCAGCCCATAATGCCTTCTACCTCCGGGTGTACCGGATTGCCTATCACCACAAGAAATGCGCCCTCTTCTGCTTTTTCCATTGCAATTTTATGAATCTTTTTCACAAATGGACAGGTCGCATCGACGTACTGAATCCCCAGTTCATCCATTCGGTCACAGATGCGTTTCGGCACTCCGTGGGATCGTATGATCACAATCCCGTTCTTTGCCTTTGGAAGATCTTCTTCTCCCTCCAGTACAGTCACACCTTTCGCCTGCATATCCTTGATCACTTCATCGTTATGAATGATCGGACCAAACGTATAGATCTTACAGTCTTTATTCTCTTCTACCTGTTGGTATACGGTATCAACCGCACGTTTCACTCCAAAGCAAAAACCGGCAGTCTTAGCTAACAGAACTTTCATACCGTCTCCTTCTGCTTATCTGCACATATCGCAAGAATCGCATCTGTTACTTCTTCTATATTCATATCAGAACTGTCCACCAGCACTGCATCGTCTGCCTGTTTGAGCGGCGCAGTCTCTCGCGTCATATCCCTGTGATCCCGCGCTCTGATGTCTTCCTGAATCTTAGTCAGATCACATTCCTGTCCTTTTGCCTGAAGCTCATCAAATCTCCGCTTAGCACGAGTTTCCACACTTGCAGTCAGATATATCTTCACATCTGCATCTGGCAGGATATTGGTTCCGATATCTCTTCCATCCATCACTACATCATGTTCTCTTGCCATAGTGCGCTGCAGTTCCAGAAGTTTTGTGCGAACTTCAGGAATCGCAGATGTCTTAGACGCCATATCGCCGACTTCTTCACTTCGAAGCTGTCCGGTAATATTCGTTCCATTCAAATACACCTGCTGCATACCGTCTTCGTAACGGATACTTACATCCGCATCCCGGCAGGCATCAATTACCGCATTGATATCTGATGGATCAATCTGTTTTCCGAGAAAATGTACAGCAAGGCCACGGTACATTGCGCCCGTATCCACATAGATGCAATTCTGTCTGGCCGCCACCAACTTGGCTATTGTACTTTTTCCGGCACCTGCCGGTCCATCAATTGCTATATTAAATCCCATATTTTTCACCTTTTCTATCGTATTTCCTGTGCTGCCATGTATCCGGTAGACCAGGCAATCTGCAGATTATATCCTCCTGTCACTGCATCCAGATCCAGAACTTCACCTGCAAAATAAAGATTTTTAACTTTCTTTGACTCCATAGTACCAGGATCAATCTCCCGGACTGATACACCACCTCTGGTTATGATTGCCTCATTATATCCACGAATTCCAGTAAGTGTCATTGCAAAATTCTTAATTAAACGTACCAGACTGCGGCGTTCTTCTTTAGAAATAGCATTCACCTGCTTCTCCGGCAAAATCCCACTGAGTTCTACCATAACCGGGATCAGTTTGGAAGGAAACAAACCACCAAGTGCATTTTTGAACTGTTTATTTTTTTGTTCTTCAAAATCTCTCAGCAACCTCTTATCAAGCTGTTCCTCAGAAAGTGCCGGTTTCAGATCAATTGTCAGTGTGAGTTCTTTCTTTTTCAACATCTGTCCTACGATACTGCTGGCACTGATCACAGTCGGACCACTCACGCCAAAATGTGTAAACAAAAGTTCACCAAACTCTTCGTAATATTTCTTACGTCCATCTAAAACAGTGACATTAACATTTCTAAGCGACAATCCCTGAAGTGTTTTTACCCATGGCTCTTTTGTCTCAAGCGGAACCAGTCCTGGACTCCGCTCCGTCACCTTGTGTCCAAGTGCTTCTGCCCATCTGTATCCATCACCGGTGGAACCAGTAGATGGATAGGAAAGACCTCCTGTCGCGATAATGCAGCTGTCGCCCTTTACTGTCTTACCATCCTCCAGAACAATCCCATCAAACGTTCCATCTTTCTGCAGCACTTTTTCTACTTTCTGATTCAAGTGTATCTGAACACCACGTTTCCTCATAGCCTCTGACAAAGTACGGATTACATCCGAAGAGTGATCAGATACCGGAAATACTCTGTTGCCTCGCTCAATCTTCGTAGCAAGGCCTTCATTTTCAAAAAAATCAATCACATTCTGATTCGTGTACGTATAAAAACTGCTGTAAAGGAACTTCGGATTGCCGATTACTGCCTGAAAAAGTTCCTCCACATCACAGGCGTTGGTAATATTGCATCTTCCCTTTCCGGTAATATATAACTTTTTACCAAGCTTCTCATTCTTTTCAAAAAGATGTACTTCATGTCCTTTATCAGACGCATGTACTGCCGCAAACATACCTGCAGCACCGCCTCCTATAATAATCACTTTACTCATAACTAAATATCATCTCCGCCAAGATTCGAAAATTCCACCTTATCCGTAACCATATTCAGTTCATCCTTACTGTATACCTGATACTCGTCCCAGATCTTCTCCAGTGTTTCGAGTGTTGCCACTACTTCTTTCTGCTTCTTCATGCAAAGAGCTACTACTAGCGCATTGATCACACTCAAAGGTGCCACCAGAGAGTCTACAATAGACGCCATATCACTTCGTGCAATCAGATTGCAGGACGAATACAGATTCATCGGTGAATGAACACTGTCCGTCAATGTAATCACCTTGGCATTGCGATTATTCGCAAATTCAAGTGCTTTTAAAGTCCTCATGGAATAACGTGGAAAACTGATACCAATCACTACATCATCCTGTCCGATACGAATCAACTGTTCAAATATTTCACTGGAACTGTTGGTATTAACAAGCGTCACATCTTCACAGATCAACTGCAGATAATAACTCAGAAAGCTGGCTAACGGAGCACAGCTCCGAATACCGATCACATAGATTCTCTTTGCTTTCAGAATCGTATCCACCGCCATCTCAAACGCTTCCTGATCCATACTTCCCATGGTAAGCTTAATCTTTTCAATATCAGCCTGCAGAACCGACGTCAGGATCTCTCCCTGACTGATCCTTCCATAGGTCACTTCCATCCGCTGTATAGAATTCAACTTGGTCCGCACCAGTTCTTCCAATGCTTTCTGAAATTCCGGATACCCTTTATATCCAAGAGTCATAGCAAAACGAACAACCGTCGATTCACTGACACCTACCACTTCTCCCATTTTAGCGGCTGTAAGAAACGCAGCCTTATCGTATTCCTGCCGGATGTAATCGGCAAGCTTCTTCTGCCCCTTGCTTAATCTGGGATACTTCTCATCAATCTTCTGGAGCAGTTCATTATTTATTCCCATAACAGTTCCATTTCCTTTTCCATTCCCCTGTCATATGATCATACAAACAGAGAATTATTATCTACCACAGCACTTCTTGTACTTCTTGCCACTTCCACATGGACATGGATCATTTCTTCCGATTTTCTTTGGTTTACGAACTGTACCGGAATCTCTCTGCTCCTTGTAAAGCGCCTTTAATTCTTCCTCAGAGAAGATTTCTTTCCACTGCGGCAGTTCATACAGCCAGTCAGCCTTGGCAGCCACCATATTCTTATACAGAAGGGCCTTATCAAATACCAGGTTCACCTGTGTATCTTCTGACAGATCTTCGATCGGGTTCTCTTCTTTCAGACTCTCGTTGATTCCATCCAGAAATCCAACCATAGTCATAACATCCTGACCATACTTTTCAGCCAGTTCCTTTACAGTTCCGCGTACTTCTGTATCCGGATCCGATAACAGCTGCTCATAAATGTCCTTTTCAATATTAAAATAATTAGCCCAGAAATTCTGAAGCTCGGTTCTGTCTGCCTGTTCGTTATATGCGATTTTACGCCACTGATCTAATAATCCAGCCATTTTTGTTTCTCCTTTGTCTGTTAAAATATTGCAGACGGCAGGCATGCCTAATCCGCTCACAATATTATATACCATTTAATACTTTTTTTCAAAGTCTTTACTTTATTTATTTGCAAAAGAGCCGCACAGATTGTTCCGTGCAGCTCTTTCTTTAAAATTCTTATGTATGTGGGTTAAATATAAAGTTCTGCCATGAACCAGGCGGGACTATTTTCCACAACGTCAGACTGCTGGTTCTTACGTCCGGCTTCCCGGATACGCTGCCTTCTGAGCAGATACTCTTCCATCGATATAACTTCCTGATAGTTATCTCTGTATGTCCCCTTATCCATGCAAATCTCCTCCTATCTTTCTGTTTTAATTATACTCATCTGTAAGTCTGATTGGATTGCCGACTTTATTATTATATTGCGTCTCCCCCTGCAATATGACTAATTCCGGCTTTCCTTTCCAACTATATTTAGCATAACGGAGATATGTGACATGGATGTGTATAGAATCTAAAGAATTAATAACCTGAATCTTAAGTTTGCTTTAATAAAAAAGGACCAGAAAATCCGGCCCCTTAATTATTATATCCTATTCAACTACATCCTTCATGCTGAATGAAAGACGTCCCATCTTATCCTTGCCAAGGCATACAACCTTAACCACGTCACCCAGGGTAAGTACATCCTCAACCTGTTTGATTCTTTCTTTAGAAATCTTAGAAATGTGCACCATTCCCTCTTTTCCAGGTGCAAATTCAAGGAATGCACCGAACTCTTTGATGCTGACAACCTTTCCTTCTAGAACCTGTCCCGCTTCAAAGTCAGTTACAATAATCTCGATCAGCTGTTTTGCACGAGCCATTCCAGCTGCATCAGTACCACAGATAGACACAGCGCCATCATCTGTAATATCGATCTTAACGCCTGTCTCTTCAATGATCGCATTGATTGTCTTTCCACGCTGACCAACTACATCGCCAATCTTCTGTGGATCAATCTGCATCTGAATGATCTTAGGTGCAAATTCTCCAACCTCTGTTCTAGGCTCTGCAATTGCCTTCGACATACACTCATCCATAATAAACAGACGAGCCTGTCTTGTACGTGCGATTGCTTCTTCAACGATCGGTCTTGTAAGTCCGTGGATCTTGATATCCATCTGGATTGCCGTGATACCCTTCTTTGTACCGGTTACCTTAAAGTCCATGTCTCCAAAGAAATCTTCAAGGCCCTGAATATCAGTAAGTACCAGATAATCATCATCTGTATCTCCGGTCACGAGTCCGCATGAGATACCTGCAACCATAGCTTTAATCGGAACACCTGCAGCCATAAGAGACATACAAGATGCACAGGTAGAAGCCATAGATGTAGATCCATTAGACTCAAATGTCTCTGATACAGTACGGATCGCATATGGGAATTCAGATTCACTTGGAAGAACTGGTACAAGTGCGCGCTCCGCAAGAGCTCCGTGTCCAATCTCACGACGTCCCGGTCCTCTGGATGGTCTTGTCTCACCTACAGAGTATGAAGGGAAGTTATAGTGATGCATATAACGCTTCGTAGTCTCTTTCTCATCTAATCCATCAAGTCTCTGTGCCTCCGACAGTGGTGCCAGTGTGCAGACATTACAGATCTGTGTCTGTCCTCTGGTGAACATAGCAGAACCGTGTACACGTGGGATCAGGTCTACTTCTGCCGCAAGCGGACGAATCTGTTCAATTGCTCTTCCATCCGGGCGCTTGTGATCTTTCAGAATCATCTTACGTACCGTCTTCTTCTGATACTGATATACAGCTCTCCAAGTACAGCAAGCCATTCTTCATTATCAGCAAAAGCTTCCTCCAGCTTCTCTGTTACCTGGCGGATATTCTCCTCACGAACCTGCTTTTCATCAGTAAATACTGCTTTTTCCATCTCTTCCGGCGGAACAATCTCTTTAATAGCTGCAAAAAGTTCTTCCGGGACTGCAAATCTCTGATAATCATGCTTTGGCTTGCCACATTCTGCAACAATTGTATCTACAAATGCGATAACCTTCTGGTTTACTTCGTGAGCAGCATAAATCGCTTCGATCATCTGTGCTTCCGGAACTTCATTAGCTCCAGCTCAATCATGATAACCTTCTCTCGTGTAGACGCAACTGTCAAAGCCATGTCAGACACTTCCTTCTGAACAGCTGTCGGGTTAAATACAAATTCGCCATCAACCAGACCTACCTGAGTAGTAGAAATCGGTCCGTCAAACGGGATGTCAGAAATTGTAGTTGCAATTGCAGAACCAAGCATTGCTGTAAGTTCCGGCGAACAATCCTGATCTACAGAAAGTACAAGATTCTCCAATGTAACATCATTACGATAATCCTTCGGGAACAGCGGACGCATCGGACGGTCGATAACACGGTCTGTCAGAACAGCATTCTCAGATGCCTTACCTTCACGCTTGTTAAATCCTCCCGGAATCTTACCCACAGCGTACATTCTTTCATTATATTCTACGCTTAACGGAAAGAAATCAATTCCTTCTCTCGGTTTCTCGGATGCTGTTGCTGTACACAGCACAGTTGTATCACCATAGTGCATTAATACTGCACCATTTGCCTGTTTTGCAACTCTTCCTACATCAACTCGCAGTGTTCTGCCAGCCAATTCCATTTCAAATTGTTTAAACATGGTAGTATTCCTTTCTCAAATTCATCTCTTAAACTTATTTCATCTATGCGCAATCAGAAACCACCGAAACTACTGAAAAACATATTTCGCAAAATACACTTTTCAGTGGTCTCGGAATATATGTCTCTGTTCGCAATCTTGTTTATTATAGCATACATTATATAAAAAGGCTATCTTTTATTTTTCTTTTTAACAGCATCAAAATAAGAGCACCGGTTATCCCGATGCTCTTGTTTCACTTCTTCAATCCTCAAAATGCGATAATTATTTACGCAGTCCAAGTTTCTCAATCAGTGCACGATATCTTTCGATATCTTTCTCTTTCAGGTATGCAAGAAGTCCTCTTCTCTGACCTACCATCTTAAGAAGTCCTCTTCTTGAGTGGTGATCTTTCGGATTAGCTTTGAAATGATCTGTCAGGTCATTGATTCTTGCTGTCAGGATAGCAACCTGAACTTCCGGAGAACCTGTATCTCCTTCTCCTCTTCCATACTCTGCGATAATCTGACTTTTCTGCTCTTTTGTTATCATGTCTTTTTCCTCCTTATTCTTTACACTGCCGACATTAAGTAGCGGTTGGAGTCCTCCAGCTACCGAACACCGGTTGTTTTACACGAATCGTAGTATAACACAAAAGGGAGGTCCATGTAAACCCCCCTTTTGTATCTTTCTATAAAGCTTTCAAGCTTTTAACAGCATCTGTAATGGAGTCTGCACCAAATACAGAACTTCCCGCGATCAGTATATCCGCTCCGGCTTCTACAAGCTTCTTGCCTGTCACCGTATTCACACCGCCATCTATGCTGATCGGAACATGTATTCCAGTTTCATCCATGATTTCTACTGATCTTTTCACCTTTTCATAGATACTCTCTTCAAACGGCTGTCCTCCATATCCCGGTTCTACACTCATAAGAATCAGCCCATCGATATGCGGAAGCAGGTAACGAAGTCTTTCCACATCATAAGACGGTCCTATGCCTAGTCCCGCCTTAATACCAGCTTTCTTTACTTCGCGCAGCATATGAAGCGGGTTCGGACATGCATCCAGTTGAAATGTAATGATATCCGCACCTGCTTTTGCAAACATTGGAAGAAATGTCTCTGGTCTGACAAGTTCCATATGTACAGAAAGCGGAAGCTTCGTAATTTTCTTCAGATCCGCTACAAGCTGTGGTCCAAAAGTAACATTCTCCACATAAACACCGTCCATCACATCGATATGTACAATATCCGCACCTGCCTTTTCTGCTTCTAATACCTGTTCCCCAATCTTTGTGTGATCACACGCAAGGATTGATGCTGATACCTTTGCCATAGTTTTCCTCCTGTTATAAGCAAGTGGGCATGTCACCATACCCACCTGAATATCCTTTATTTCTGTGTTACATGATTTGTCACTGAATGCATCCAATCTTTTGCAATTGCATAAATCTCTTTATATTTTTCAAAGTAGAACATATACTCTTCATGTCTTTCCTGATTAGGCTCAACCGTATATTCTACATCCGTCATAGCCTCTGCGGCAGTATCAATATCCGGATATACTCCACCAGCTACAGCACCAAGGATTGCTGAACCAAGCACAGGACCTTCGCTGCATTTCGGTACAACAACCGGACAATTGCTTACATCTGCATGAGCCTGAAGCCAGAAATCACTCTTTGCTGCTCCACCTGATACAACCATTGCTTTCGGTACAAATCCAGCTTCGCGGAATACTTCGAGAATTGCTTCTGTACCATAGCAGATACTCTCAATAATCGCACGATACATATGCGCCGGTGTATGTCCCAAAGACAATCCGTAAAACATACCTCTGACATCCGGATCTACATGCGGTGTACGATTGCCCTGGAAGAAATCTAGTGCTACCAGACCTTCTGCTCCTATCGGAAGCTTTGCAGCCTCACGGTTTAGAATATCATATACACTGCAGCCTTCTTTTTCTGCCTGCATTTTCACTGTACCACATAATTGATTTTTGAACCAGTTAACAATTGAACCTGTCGATGTCTGTCCGCCTTCAACCATACGAAGTCCAGGAACAATAGCATCCGGATACGCTCCCCACATTCCTTTTCTGTGAATAGGGTCTTTAAACTGGGCAACATGCAAATGGGAAGATCCGGTAATTAATGTCAGCTTGCCAGGCTGGTGTGCATTCAGTCCGATAACGCCAACAAACGCATCGGCACCTCCTTCGCCAACCGGAATACCTGGAATAAGCCCCATATCCTCAGCAGCCTTTTCTGTCAATCCTCCAACAAGTTCTCCTAACGGCAACACCCTCTCCGGAAGCTTTTCAACCAGATCATCCAGTCCGATCGTGTTATAGAAGTCAACCGGGTATCCACCTTCTTCATTGTTATAATACCAGCG
Source organism: Dorea sp. AM58-8 (assembly GCF_003464045.1). Taxonomy (NCBI): domain Bacteria; kingdom Bacillati; phylum Bacillota; class Clostridia; order Lachnospirales; family Lachnospiraceae; genus Dorea; species Dorea sp. AM58-8. The sequence goes on from NZ_QSDM01000011.1 coordinate 52,583, forward strand.
AACGGATGCACAGTTAATACTTGCTGTATATTCGCCTGTCAATTTATACATCAGCCAATCTGTACATTCATAAAATCTTGTAGCCTTATTATAAGTCTCTGGTTCATTTTCTTTTAACCAAAGAGCCTTAGCCGGAAGACATTCTGCAGATACCATTCCGTATCCATTGTACTTCAATGCATCATGTCCGGATTCGTAGATACGCTTTGCCTGTTCGGAAGCGCGCACATCCATCCACATAATCGCATCACGAAGAGGCTCCATATCATCCCCTGACAGGACAACAGTACAGCATGTTGTATCTACGCTCATACCTTTGATGCAAGCAGGGTCAATATCGCTTTCTGCCATCGCTCTCTTTGATGCCTTGCAGATAGAATCCCACCATTCGCTTGGCTTCTGCTCTGCGCGACCGGAAGCTGGCGTATACAATGGATATGGTTCCTCACAAAATACAATTGGATTACCTTTCAGATCAAAAATACCAACCCTAGCTCCGCCAGTACCCATATCAACACCTAATACACAATCTATTTTACGCATCTTATTTTCCTCCGTTTTATTAAAGTTCGAGTCCAATCTCCTCAGGAAGTTCATCGAAGTATATATCTTCATGGCTTGTGTTATTCTTGAAAATAACCAGGCAATGTACGGAATCGTCCAGTGTATTCGGAGCCCAGTGCCATACGCCAGGTTTACAGCTGATTCCCATTCCCTTTGGAATATAGAATGCACGAACCTTGTCCGGATCCGGTTTGCCAGCCGGTGCAAATGGAACGATAATACCGCCAGTCATTGCAAATAAATTTTCCTCCGTATGATCATGTGCTTCAAATTTCTTCACTGTAAATGGCTTACGGAACACTTCCATCAAATTGATGGATGTAGGAGTGTCTCTGACTACAACCTGTGGATACCATGTATGAGAGCCTTTTGCTCCACAGTCTTCTCTTCCTTCATAAGATAATACTTCGCCAAATTCTGCAAATGCTTCTTTTGTAAGCTGCTCTACTTTAATCTTCTTCATAACAAATCCTTCTTTCTTAAAAGATTACACTTATTCGGCAAGGCCTAATAAGTGTAATCAGATCTAATTATTTACTGTTATACAGAGGCTTTTGCAATTGCTTTAAAAATCAGCATTGCAACGCATGCTCCCGGATCAACCATACCGATGGAAGCATCGCCCTTTACTGCTGGTTTACCATGTACAGCCTTCATATTAGTAGCTGCGTTGAATCCTTCTTCCGCAGCCACAGCTGCTTTTGCAGTCGCTGCCGCAAGATCCTCGCCAGCTTCCACAGCAACCTTCAGTGCCTGAACTCCCGGATCAAATCCATCTAAGAATGTCTTCTCTCCAAGTTTTGCTTTACCCTTTGTCATAATTCCATTCTCGTATGCAGCAAGAAATTCCACAACATCTTCGTTGCTCAGTTCTGTCTTACCCTTCAGGACCTTTCCTCCCTGCATAAGTCCAATAGACATCAGCGTACCCATAGTAGATGGCGCCGCACTTGACATTGCTTTTCCAGCGCCGTAAAGCATCTTGCCAGCATCCGCTTCATCAGATCCTGCTGCAAATTCAGACGCTGCTGCAAATCCCTTAGTCATTGTAAGTCCAAGGTCTCCATCTCCTACTACACTGTCCAACTCGATCAATCGATCTTTGTTCTCATTCATGATTGTGCTGATCTCAGCCAGCATTTTTACAATATATGATGAATTCATTATGATTTCCTCCTAATATTAAAGCTGTTTAAAGAACGGTGTTGCTGCCGGAGCATCAAGAAGTTCCTTCAACTCATCATCCAGTTTGAACAGGGAAATTGAGAATCCTGCCATTTCCATCGCTGTAGCAAACTCACCTACATAGTAACGATGTACTTTGATACCTTCTTCTTTTAATCTCTTGTCAATATGGCGTGTTACAATATACTGCTCATCCAGAGGAGTAGCTCCCAGTCCATTTACCATAACAGCTACTTCATCGCCTTTTACATACGGAATATCTGGAAGAATCTTTTCTAACATCTCATCGACAATAGCATCTGCAGGCTCAATTTTACCATTACGAATACCAGCCTCACCATGGATACCCATACCAATAGCCATCTCATCGTCAGCAATTGTAAATCCCGGTTTACCAACTTCCGGAATTGTACACGGCGTCAGAGCCACACCCATTGTTCTTACATTAGCTGCCGCTTTCTCAGCAATTCTCTTAACTTCATCCAGATCTTTCATCTGAGCTGCTGCAGCACCTGCACATTTATATACAAATACAATACCAGCTACGCCTCGTCTGTGATTTGGTTCTCCAGGGCCAGCCGGTGCAGCAGAAGCTACATCTTCACCTGCAACAACCGTCTCAACACGGATATCTTCTTCAAAATCAGCCATTTCTGCGCCCATGTCAAAGTTAAGAATATCTCCGTTATAATTACCGTAAATATACAGAACACCTGCTCCGTCATCTACTTCTTTTGTAACATTAAATACCTGTTCCGGGCTTGGTGACTGGAACACACCGCCTACACAGCAGCCATCCAGCATACCTTTTCCTACATATCCCAGGAATAATGGCAAATGTCCTGAACCGCCACCTGTAACGATACCAACCTTTCCAGCGACCTTATTAGATGTTACAAGGCAACGCAAGTCATCCGCTGTATAAGTAATATAATCAGGATGCGCTGCATAAAGACCTTCCAACATCTCGTCCACATAATTTTCCGGTTTGTTAATGATTTTTTTCATAACTAAGTCCTCCCTTTATTTTGTTTTCACCTTAGTTGCTCTTTTAGCTGCAATGTTTGTAATAACCAGTACTGCGATCAGAATCAGTCCGTATACGAGGTCTGTAATAACCGTATCGATACGAAGGACACTGAATGCAGAAGAAATCAGCTGTAATAATACGATTGCAAGTGTAACTCCTATCACCTTACCTTTACCACCATCTGGATGAACGCCACCCAATACTACGATCAGCAGTGAAAGCAGTGTATAAGATGTATTGTAGTTAGATTTACCGGATCCATAATGTGAAGATGTCAGGATACCGCTGATTGCTCCCAGGAAACCGGAAATCATATATGTTGTCATGATAACTTTAAAGTTGTTGATTCCTGAATACTTAGATGCGACTTCATTACTTCCAAGGAAATATACTTTCTGTCCATATGTAGTAGACTTCAACAGGAATGACATCACCAGTGTAACAATAATGAACATAGGCAATGTATGCGGTATACCTGCAATCGTTCCATTTGCAATATTAATGTATGACTGTGGTACGCCAGTGATACCAGGACCTGTTGTAACGATCATAGCAATACCTGTGTAAAGTTGCAGACCACAAAGTGTAACCAGCATCGGTGGAATGTGCAGAAATCCAATCAGGAAACCGTTAAACGCACCACACAGCACACCGATGATCAGACCCACAATAATCGCACCAATAATCATACCCATACCGCATTCTTTTCCACCGCCGATATTAACCATCATATACGATGCTACAACACCTACGAGATTGGCAATACCAACCAGAGACAGATCGATTCCTCCGGAGATCATACACAGCATCATGCCAAATGTAAGGATACCGTATTCCGGAAACAGGTAAAACCATGATTTGATATTCAATGTTGAATAATAGGTTGACGGGTTCAAAATCGCCATCGCAATTAATACGACTGCATACATTCCTAATAAAGAAAGAATGTTATGGTCTATTTTCTTCAAAAGCTTCATTGTACATTCCTCCCTTTATACCTTTTGATTCTTCTGAACAGCAAGTTCTTTCAGCGAAGTGATTGCTGTACCAACTACGATTACAGCACCGACTACGAACGTCTGCCAATATGTAGGTACGCCAAGCATGATCAGGTTGTTCTGGATCAGACCGATCAGCACAACACCGAGAATCGTTCCGAGCACTGTACCATGTCCGCCACTCATGCGGGTTCCGCCTACAACAACAGCAGCGATGATCATCATTTCACTTCCCATAAGATTCAATGGGTTCGCCGCCTTATTAAGTACACAATAAATCATTCCGGCGATACCAGCCATAACGCCCGAGAACATGTACACAATAAACTGAAGTCTTACTACGTTAAATCCGGCAATACGAGCTGCATTGGCATCTCCGCCGATTGCATAGATTCCACGTCCAAGCATTGTATATTTCAAAACAATATATATAACAATATAAAGAATAATCGGGACCAGAATCAATGCGGTCATACTATAGTTATTACCCGCTTTACTCTGATACGTAAACAAATAAACTTTATTGAGTGCTGCAATCGTACTTGGCAGTCTTGAGATCTGTCTGGTGCCAAAGAACGTAAGAAGCATGCCCTGTGTAATACTGCTCACACCAAGAGTAGCAATCAACGGCGGAATCTGAAGCAATGAAATCAGTACCGCATTGATAATACCAATCACCAGCCCGATAGCTGCCGCAAATACAAACGCAAGAACTACATTGTCAATATCGTTCTCTTTAAATACACAGATTGGAATATAAAGAGATGCACACGCAATTGCCGGGAAAGAAACATCGATACCTCCCGAAATAATAACCACCATCTCACAGATAGCAAAACACAGTGTTACCAGAAGTGCTCTGGCAAGTGTAATAATTGTCGAAACCTCTGCAAACGCTGGTGTCTTCATGCTAATCGCAATGCAAAGGACAACAATAATATAAACAATAAACATCTGATTCGAAGTCAGAATCTCTTTCCATTTTGATTGTTTCATTAACTCTCTCCTCCTTCGCTGAACAGCTTGTACAGTTCATTCTCGCTGATCTCTTCATCGATATGAGCAACAGCTTTACCATTTCTCATAACAAGGATCTTGTTACAGTTCTGAACCAGCTCAGACAAGTCATCAGAAATAACGATTACTCCAACACCATCCTTTGCAAGCTTGTGCAAAATTTCGAAAATCTCACTCTTTGATCCGATATCCACACCCACTGTAGGTCCGTTCAGAACAATCAGCTCAGGATCCGTATTCAGCCATTTTGCAATAACAACCTTCTGTGCATTACCACCGGATAATGTACGGATTGCATCTGTCTGTTTACCGATTTTTACAGAGAGATTACCAATCCATTCTGTAGTATCTTCTGCGATCTTTTTATGATCCAGTTTGCCACCATGGAAATACTTGCCAATAGACGCAGCCACCATATTATCCTGAATACTTCTGTCAAGGAACAATCCCTGTGTCAGTCGGTCTTCCGGAACATATGCGATCTTATTCTTGATTGCATCTTCAATGTTGTGGATCTCAATCTCTTTTCCATTCAAAGTGATTTTTCCACTCGTAGCCGGTGCAAGCCCGAATAATGCATCACCAAGTTCTCCACGTCCTGAGCCAAGAAGTCCTGTAATCCCCAGCACATCGCCTTTTTCAAGTGAGAACGATACGTTTTCAAATGCACCTTCTCTGGAAATATTTTCAACTTTCAAAATCTCTGTTCCATCACTTTTCTCTGGAACATATACAGATTCAACAATATCACGACCGGTGATATCATGGATAAATCTCGCTCTGTCATACTCTTTGATATCTCCGCTGGAGATATATTCTCCATTTCGGATAATCGTAAGTCTGTCAGCAATTTCATATATCTCATCCAGCTTATGGTTAACGATCATAATCGCAATACCTTTTTCTTTTAAGCGACGGATGATCTTAAACAGATTCTCAACTTCTTTTTTAGTCAGCGCAGTAGTAGGTTCGTCGAGAATCAGAAATTTTGCATCATTAATAATGGCCCGGCATATAGCAACCATTTGCTTATTAGCAACAGTCAGCCTTTCTACAAGAATATCCGGATCCATGTGAGCACCTACCTGCTCCATAGCTTCGATAGCAAGTTCTCTTGCTTTCTTCCAGTTCATGACCTTAGTACCTGTCATGAGTGAATTGTTCATTGCAATATTCTCTGCAACTGTTAAGTTAGGAAATACTGCAAAATCCTGATATATAACCTGTACACCTGCTCGAATCGCATCGATAGGTGTCAGTTTTTCGACTTTTTTACCTTCAAGATAATAATCACCGGATGTCTGTTCATGAACTCCGGAAATCACTTTGATCAATGTGGATTTACCACATCCATTCTGTCCGGCAAGTGCCAGGATTTCTCCTTTTCTAATTTCGAGATCAACGCCTTTTAAAGCCTGCACACCACCAAACGATTTCTTAATATTCTCTAATTTAAGAAATACTTCTCCCATATAGAATCCCTCGTTTCTTCATCAAATAAAGCCTCATAGAGAATGCCCTTATTGCAATTCCCTATGAGGCTTAAGGCTCATTCAGTTAAAACATTTTAGATGTCAAAATGTATTTAGAAATCGTATGCTTCGTCGTTGCAGTTATCTTTATCAACATCGATCCAAGCACTACCTGTGTATACTTTGCCTTCAAGTGTCAGGTTCTCATATCCTTCTACTGGAAGTGAAAGTGTATCTTCGCCAACTGTTCCATTCAGAGTTGCAACAGCAAGTTCGATCATTGCCTGACCTGCAAGTGCCGGATCCCAGAAGCTCATAAGCTCAACTGTTCCGTCTTCAACGTACTCGCCACAAACTGACATAAGAGATGTACCTGCGATATGTACTTTGCCCTGAAGTCCAAGTTCCTCAACTGCCTGAGCTGCACCCGGAGTCTCTGACATAGCTGCACACTGGATACCAACGATCTCGTGTTTTGTATCAGCTGTAAGTGCTTCTTTAACTTTGCTGTATGCTGTGTCCTGATTGTCATCAGAAACGATTGGCTGATCATCTACTTTAAGATCTGGAGCATTCTTCTCAGCCCATTCTTTACCACCCTGAGCTTCCTCAACGTGAGACTGAGATGTCAGAGCACCAACTGTCTGGATTACACGTCCTTTTCCGCCAGAGAGTTCGTTAATCTTTTCCATCAGGTGAGCACCATACTCTAATGTATCAAATGCTTCAACGTCATAGTCCATGTTCTCTACTGTAGATGCCTCGTGGCAGATAACTACGATGCCTGCCTCTTTAGCTTTTGCAAGAACAGGGTCAAGAGCTTCTACATCGAACGGAACTACACAGATTGCATCGTATCCCTGAGAGATCAGTCCCTCAACGAATGCTGCCTGTCCGTCACCTTCCGGAGATCCGCAGTACTCAACGCTTGTTCCGTTAGCTTCGTTATAGTCATCAACACCCTGTTCCATACGCTCAAACCATGCAAGGTTTGTCATCTTAGGAACTACAGCAATCTTGTAATCAGCTGCTGTCTTTTCACCGGAATCATCCTTCGCGGTGTCCTCTGTCTTGGTGTCTTCCTTTGAGCTGTCATCAGATGAGCCAGAGCCACATCCAACGAGCAGTGTCGCTACCATAGCGATGCCCAGTACTGCACTTAAAATCCTCTTTTTCATGTTACACATCCTCCTTGTATAATTTGGAAGCATTCTGGCTGCTTCATGCCATTATAACTTTCGCATATTGCAAAAGTATATATCCACATTCCATCTCATCAACCACCAAAATGGAATATTGATATCTGATCATTTGTCAGTTATCAACCACCGACTGACACTTGAAATCCCCTTTTTCTCAGACAATCCGCCATCTCTTCTACCTTACTGCGTTCCATCTCCGGATATTCTTTCAAACAATAAGCACGTTCGATTGCTTCATACTTGTGTCTTCCAAACTGATGAAACGGTAACAGATCAATCTTCTTTATTCCAAAATCTGTCGCAATCTTCGCAACATTCTCCAGATGTTCTGCCGTGTCATTAAAATTTGGTATTATGGGACATCTCACAGTTATTATTTTACCATTCACAGTTAAATTGTGCAAGTTGTTTAACACTTTTTTTAAAAAAATATTTCCCACTTGTGCAAAATGCTCAGTTTTTGTTGTTTTCAAATCAAATAGTATCTCATCCGCCAATTCAGCAACTTTCCAAAGGCTTTCCCATCTGACAGCTCCGGCGGTTTCCAACGCTACGGGAATATATCTGCGGTGTGCTGCTTCAATAAGTGCTCTCGCAAATTCCGGTTGAAGACAGGTTTCACCTCCTGACAATGTCATTCCGCCATCTGAATTCATAAAATAAAAGCTGTCTTTCTCCACATCCTCCATCACTTCCGCCACATTCATTCGATGACCAAACAGCTCTCTGGCACCATGCGGACACACCTTTTCACACGCCCCACATGCAATACACCTCGAACGATCTGTTCTGCTTTTCCCATCTCCAGTTATTTCTATACAGTGCTGCGGGCAAATATTCTGGCACTTCCCACATCCGGTGCAGAATTTTTTATAAAATGCAATCTGTGGATCCGGACTGATGGACTCAGGATTGCAGCACCACGGGCAATGCAGATTACATCCCTTCAGAAATACATTGGTTCGGATTCCTTCTCCATCATGTACATGGAAATGTTCTATGTTGAATACGATTCCATTTGTAGTCTCTTCTATCTCCCTATAATCGGAACCAAACACACTATTCACCTACCTTCGTTATGATACGCCATGCTATGCATTCTCTTATGCGCTGTGCTCTGTCCTTGCAATGATATCATCCTGCAGTGCTTTATCTAAAGGAGTAAATAATGCACTATAACCTGCAACGCGTACCATCAGATCCTTATATTCTTCCGGATGCACCTGTGCTGCTTCAGTGTATCTGCAGATACACAATTAATCTGAACATGCATTCCTTTATAATTACCCAGATATGTACGCAGTACCTGTACCATTTTTCTTGTCATCATACCGTCTAGCATTGCAGGCATCACTTTAACATTAACCAGTTGTCCGCCGGATACCAGAACCGTCGGAAGTTTACCTACAGATTTAAGAGAGGCAGTAATACCTTTTGTATCTGTACCATGTGTCGGAGATGCTGTATCAGCCAATGCCTCTCCCGCTTTTCTTCCATCCGGAGTCGCTCCTACACATTCACCGCAAGGCACATTTGATGACACAGAACTGGTAGACGGCTGCCAGATACATCCGATCGGTCCACGCCCGCTCCGTGTAGTCTTATACTTTGCTGTTTCTTCACAGATAAACCGGAAATAATCTACCATAATATCATCCACATAGTCATCGTCATTACCATATTTTGGCGCATCCAGAAGCATTTTACGGATATCCGGTCCAGATGGTACAGTAGTAAGATCTTCATAATTTGTCTGTATCGCATGCATCACCTGTACACCTGTAAGAATACGCTCATCATAAACCAATTTCTTTAATGCAGCCAGAGTGTTGCCCACATTCGCCATTCCTACATATAATGGTCCACAGTAGTCATAGACCGCACCACCCTCTTTCATGGTCTTACCTCTGTCAATGCAATCATCCACAAGACAAGACACAAATGGATCTGCAATTCCTTTTTCGGTTACCATATCGATCATATTATCCGTAATTACCTGATACTTGAAATAATAACGAATCTGTTCTTTGAATGCTTCATAAAGTTCTTCATATGAGGCAAAATCTGCGAGACTGCCCTTTCCCGGATGCAGGCAGATATCGGTATTCGGATCTTTCCCACCATATAATGCAAGTTCCATGATCTTCTGCAGGTTAATGAATCCCGCTCCATTAGGTCTTCCGGTCTGTTTGCCTTCCACAATTGCTTCTACACATCCTACAATGGAATATTCCACTGCATCATCCCATCTGATCCCCCTGTTAACCAGTGCCGGAATATAGACTTCATCGCTGTAGATTGCAGGCTGCCCACCGCCAAGACGCACAACATCCATAGCCGCATACATCATCTTCTCTGAAATACGGTCATGATAGCGCAGTGAAATGGATGGTGTATGTAATTTTATCGCCGCCTGAGCACCCAGAATTAAATATGAAAGCTCATTCGTTGCATCTTTTCCATTCATATCCTGCCCGCCGATCGTAATATTTTGGAATAATTGATAACCACTGAACGATTTCGTATTACCCCAGCTTGTAATTTTGTGAAGCTGAAACAGCTTAAGATACAGGCATTCCAACAATTCCAATGCATCTTCATCACGCATTACACCGGAATTAATATCTTCTTTATAATAAGGAAAAAGATTCTGATCCAGACGTCCCAGCGATATGGAATGGCCATTGTTTTCCAGCTGGATACAGAGATTAATAAACCATATTGACTGCAAGGCCTCATGGAAATCTCTCGCAGGTTCTGCCGGAACACGTCTGCAGATATCCGCTATATGTTGAAGTTCCTTCCGCCGCACTGGATTTTCCGTCTCTTCCGCCTGTTTTTCAGCAAGCGCCGCATATCTTCCTGCATATTTTATCACTGCATCACAGGTAATCAGCACTGACTCCAGGAATGGCTTCTGCTCCGCCTCAGATGGTTCCGACAGATCCAGGTTCTCCAGCCGTTCCTTTGCCCTTTTCATATAGTTACTAAGTCCCTCTTTGACAACACGTTTCAGATTCACTGTCAGGTGTCCTTCACCCCCGATCATCAACCAGTAAGAATCCGTCACACCCATCTCACGAATCAAATGTGTCTCTTCCGGCAGTACTGCCTTACATCGATACTCATGATTATTATTACGCCAATAGTCCGTGATCTCGCGGAGTTTATTCTCATCCGCTTCCGCAATCTCATAACGATCACCCGGGCGTTTCTCTGGTCTGACTGGATTCCCATCCAGTTCTTCAATCAGCCAGTCCAGACCGAATTCCGGAAAAATATGTGCGCAGCGAAGTTTGTCGCTGACACTTCCTACGATCAATTCACCGTCAAGAATCGTAATTGGCAGTTTTTCCAGAAGCTCTGCAAGTGTTTTTGCACGCTTAATATAGATAGTTTCACTGTTATACCTCTGATAAGCTTCCGTCACGATCATCGCTCTATCTGCTAATATCTGTGGCACTGCCTCCAGAAGTGTATCTCGCAGCGTCTCAATGCGGGCACTTCGCGTAATCTCTTCGCCCATAAACACATGTCCGGTTCTTTTCTGTCCTTCTTCATAACAATACTTCATCACACACTCTCCTTTTATAGTGTATTAGTAATCGTTCCACTCTGTCCTTTTCCAAAACATCTTCAAGTATGTCTTTTGTCGTGCAGTTAAACGATTAACTTTTGTTGTAATTTATATGAGATTCCGAAGAATCTCATATAAATCAGGATTCTCTATGTTGTATTCCTTAAACATAGACTAGGTTGTAAGATGACTTCCCGTTCCTGGAATACCCCACCATGATTCAGTGCTTCCAGAAGCATTCCCATGGTTCTGATGCCCAGCTCTTTCGCTGGATACTCCACGGTCGTAAGTCCTTGTTCAATATATTTACTACACCAGATATTATCATTTCCAATTATTGCGATCTGTTCCGGAATACGGATGCCTCTACTCTTGCATGCTTCCACTGCCCCCCAAGCCATAATATCACTACTGGCAAATACGGCACAATTTTCTTCTTGATTATAAATATCCAGAAAATGGTTCATCATTCGATATCCGTCATCAAACGAAAATTTACACAAAAAAACAAGTAAATCCTGTTCTGTAAAGCCGTGTTCCTGCAGTCCTTCCCGGAATCCTTCCAGTCGTCTTCTTGCAGCAGAAGTTGCATCTACAGGTCCGGCAATACATGCAAACTTCCGATACCCACGCTCAATCAGGTGATCTGCAGCAATTCGTCCGCTGGCATGATTATCTGTATGTGCAAATGCCACATTGCCCACACTGTCAAATGCTACACGATCTCCAAGCACAAGCGGCACTGAAAAACCTGCTTTTAACTCTTCACGATCCAGGCGCGATGTAATATCAATAATTCCATCAACTCCACTTTCCATTAATTGCTGAAGCAGCTTTTTCTCCTGTCTGACGCTTTCACCTGATTCATACATCACGACCTGATAATCCTTTCTGGATGCCTCATAGCCAATATGTTTCAGCACTTCCGCGAAGAAAGGATTCAGGATATCCGGTACGATCACACCAATCGTGTGACTCTGATTCGTCTTCAGGCTTCTCGCTATACTATTTGGTTTATAGTCCAATTCGGCACTTGCTTCATTCACCCGGCGGCGTAATGATTCACTGACATTCTTACGTCCAGTCAGCACATTAGATACCGTCGCCGTCGATACACCAGCAAGCTTCGCCACATCTTTAATTGTTGCGCGCACTTCTTATCTCCTGTGTATTTTGCTACTTTTAATCGTTTTAAGCCCCTTTTTCTATTATATATTGCACAACATATAATTGTCAATACTGATTGTTCAATATAGATACAATGTTGGAGATAAAAGTTCAAGAATGCCTCTGCAATCCTGCCGGAGGCATATCAGCTGGGGGATTGACTCCCAGCTGATATATATTGCAGGTTACTTCCGTTTTCCATCTGCAAACACATAATCCGGTGGTCCGATCTTACCACCATTTCCAAACTCTATGATCATATCAAGAAATTTTTGCGTACTCATATAGTAGTGACTGTCTCCATCAATCCATCCGGTCTGCATAATCTCCACATCATACGCTTTCAGGCGATCACATTCTTCTGCAATCTCTTCGTCTGAAAATACATCTTTAATATGATGAAATCCCGGTCCCTGTTTCTCCAAAAATTCCCAGTAAATATTCGGTCCTTTGACCGGCTGAATGATTTCAATCTCCATATCTCCCGCCCATTTCACTGCACAGATAAAATCAAATTCCTCTTTCACTTCATGACCGCCTACTTTCAGGCTCTTTACCTTATCCGGCGTAAAATGGCGCACATCCCATCCATCGATTCCGAGATAATATGCATAATTCTTCATGTATTTTTCCGCATCGTCAACGACAATTGCAAGCTGTCTGATATTCGGAATGTGGTTTATTGACCGAATCGCACCTTCCACCGGATAAACCTCTGGTGCTGGTCCAATCTTACCGCCATTTCCAAGTTCCAATGTCAGTCCAAGCTGCTCATACGAATCCAGATAATAATGTACATCATTATCAATCCAGCCTGTCTGTATTACTTTAAGGCCCTTCGCCTGTAATTCGTCTACATACGCCCTCAATTCTTCATCATCAGGAATTACAATTTTAAAATGGTGAAGTCCGCTGCCGTATTTTTCTAAAAATTCCCAGTAAATATTTGGACCTTTGATCGGTTGAATTAATTCAAATTCCATATCACCTGCCCAGCAGACAGCACAGATAAAGTCAAATCCTTCAGTCACTGCTTCGCCACGCACATACAAATCATGCACCGTGTCCGGTGTAAAATGTCGGATATCCCATGGCCCAATACCGAATTTCTCCCAATATTCTTTCATCGCTTTCTGCACATCATCTACCAACACACAAATCTGCTTAATTTTACCTTTCATCGTCTCATCCTCCCTTTATTCACAAATGCTTAACTGTTTATTCACTATCCGCTTTGTATACAATACCCCATTCTTTTCTGGTGGTTTCAATCCAGTCTGCGATAATCTCTGTGTCTGTTAACGTAAAATATGGACACTCCTTTTCTCCTTTTTCCAGGCATTCCTGTATCGCTTCTATCTCATATTGAAAACCACTTGCCGGATATGCTTTTTCAAAGGTCTGTCTGGTCCCATCATTCATCACAAGCTCTGCAGTAATAGGATGCCAGAATTCCGGTCCAATCAGAATTCGTCCAAGCTCGCCTACAATCTCTGTCACAGGTGTACTGACCTGATTAAATGCACCACTTAAGAATGCCGCTCTTCCATCTGTATAAGTTGCCAGCATATGAAAACTTTCATCCACTTCACCGTTGGACTTCATCGTAGCATGTGCCTCTTTCGGAGACTCCGGAAATACCATCTGTGCCATGGCTAGTGCATAAATTCCCACATCACGAAGTGCACCACCCGCATGACTAATACCGCCTTTCCACGGCTGCCAGTCACTGACATCCGGTTTAATGTCAAATCCAGACTTCACTGTAAGTGGCTTTCCGATCTTACCTTCTGCGATCCAGCTTCTTGCCTGTCTCACCGCCGGAAAACATCTGGTCCACATACCTTCCATAAGAAAAACATCTTTTTCTCTTGCTTTTGCAAGCACTGCATCAAGTTGTCTTCGATTATCAACCATCGGCTTTTCCGAAAGAACAGGAATGCCTGCCTCCAGCACTGTCATAATATAACTGAAATGGCAGTCATTTGGAATTGCAATATATACAATGTCTGGTCTCGCATTCCGAAGCATTTCTGCCAACTCTGTATAGACCGCATTACAACCATATCTCTGCGCAAATGTCTTTCCATTTTCCTCGCTTCTGGAAACCACCGCAACAAGTTCTGCTGCAGCCGCCTCCTGCATGCCCTTTGCAAATTCATTAGCAATATATCCGGTTCCCACAATTGCCCATCTTGTCTCTTTCATACGGTTCCTTCCTTTCCACTCTACATTCACAGCTGTCTTTCTATCTATCATTATCATCAGCGTTATCTAGAAAGTCAAGAAAAGAACCCGTCATTTTTGTATGTTCAGTACATTTATACATTATAAAAACGTTTCCATATATGCACATTGCACATACAGAAACGTTATGTTGTTCCACCTTTTTGAAATTCCACATCAATAATCCGATGCATACGCACAGGCTCTTTGCGCTGTACCAGCCGGACTACAGTATCGGCACAGCTTGATGCAAGCTTTGTAATGTCCTGGCGCACTGCTGTCATAACAGGCATCATCATCCGGGTAAAATCTGTTCCATCATACGCCATAATCTTCATATGATCCGGAACCTGAATCCCCCTCTCTGTCACAAAACGATAACAGGCAATTGCCCCCATATCAGAAGCAAACACTGCATCCGACCACTTCACATCCCTCAGATGTTCTGATAGATATTTTTCATAATATTCATAATCCAGGCGATTCCACTCCAGATCAAGCTGACGTACCTCCACGCCTGCTTCATCCATAATCCGATGAAATTCCCGGTACCTGTCATTCGATGGCGTATATACCGGAAAATAGTCTCCAAGCTGCAACACTCTTTTGCATCCCTTTTCCAATAGATGTTCTGCTGCAATTCTTCCTCCGGTCTTATGATCGGAATGAATGAGTGGAATACCTTCTCCCAGATTATGATCCATGCTGACTATTGGTTTGTCCATATGCCGATACACTTCTGCCTCAGCAGACCATGCGCAGGTAATCAAACCATCCAACATATTACGATCTAGCATTTCCACATATGCCGCTTCTCTGTCACTGTGTTTTACCGTATTACACACCATCGTACGATAGCCATAATTATATAATTCCATTTCAACCTGTCGCAAAAACGATGCGTAAAACGGCGTCTGAAAATCCGGAATCAGCACACCGATAATTCCAGTCTGCTTTCTGGACAGATTACGTGCACGTTCATTGGGAATATAATGAAGTTCCCGGATTGCTTTTTCAATTTTCTCCCTGGAACAGGCAGAAACATAGCCGGTGCCATTCATTGCTCTGGACACCGTCGCAATGCCGACACCGGCTTTCTCTGCCACATCTTTAATGGTTGGCATCATAAACTTTCAAGCACCTCTTCCAATGATGGCACGGAAGACTGTGCACCTGATCTTGTAACTGCAATTGCAGACGCTTTCTGTGCAAATGCAATCGCATCTTTTTCTGATTTCCCCTGACTGATTGCCACTGCAAACGCTCCTGTAAAGCAATCTCCCGCAGCTGTAGTATCTACTGCTTTCACCTTATTAGCCGGAAGAAATTCCTCTCCTTCTTCTGACATCAGGAGACATCCTTTGCTTCCCAGAGTAACAAGCAGATGTTTGACGCCTTTTTTCAGCATCTCGTGTGCTGCTTCTTTATACTCCTCTTTGCTATGTAATTCTCTGCCGATCAGAATACCAAGTTCCGTCTCATTCGGCTTAATATAGTCAATATCTTTCCAAAATTCTTCTGGCATAGCTGCCGCAGGAGCCGGATCTACAATGATCGTCTTACCTTTGGCAAGTGCCATCTCTTTTGCCTTCATAACGGTATCAAGTGGAATCTCCTGCTGCATTACCACAATATCGGCCTCATCCATCAGATACTCATATTTTTTCAAAAGGTCCTCATCTACCAGACTATTTGTTCCACCAACTACGATAATTGAATTCTCGCCATTAGCATCAACCGGTATAAATGCCTGCCCGGTTGTTCCCCCCGGAATTCGCTCAATACCCTCTACATTGACATTAACACTTTTGAGATTGTCTAACATTGCATCACCAAAACTGTCATCACCAACTGCACCAATCATGCTTACATCTCCACCAAGCTTACCAATCGTATAAACCTGATTAGCACCTTTACCGCCTGGCACATGCTTAATACCATTCCCCATAATCGTTTCGCCCGGAACCGGAATTCTTGGAGTCTCAATAACAGTATCCATATTCAGACTTCCGACTACCAATATCTTTTTCATACTAGAATCCTCCATAATACATGTATTTTGATGTCAAAGGATCATCGCTGCGCAGAACATTCTACACCCCCAACACCTTTGTACATATTATACAACATTTTTGGATTATCTCCTAGACTTTTGTTTAAAATACTCTTTTCCGTATAAAATATCTGTCTCCACACACGCTTTCAGCTCATCAACACCATGAAACTTCTGTTCCGGTCTATGATATTCACAAAACTCAATCTCTACTTCTTTACCATATGCATTACCAGAGTAATTATACAAAAACGCTTCCACCAGCATCCGATTTTCATTCGTCACTGTCGGCTTCACGCCTACATTGGCAATACCTCCGTAGACCTTCCCGTCCATCTTTACCTGCACTGCATATACACCATTTGGCGGCATCAGCTTATTTGGATTTGGAGCCACATTCAAAGTTGGAAATCCCAGTGTTCTGCCAAGTCGTTTTCCGTGCTCCACACACCCTATAATCCGATACGGATATCCAAGTAATGTATTAGCCAGCGGAATATCCCCTGCGTTCAGCACTTCACGTATATAAGTACTGCTGATTTCCCGGTCATGGTACCGTTCTTTCTCGATCACAACTAAATGATATCCATATACCTTTTCATACTCTTTCAACATGTGAATATCGCCGCGTTTCTTATAGCCAAACGTAAAATCCGTTCCAACCACCACATAAGATGCATGGAATGTCTCCACCAGCACATCCCGGATAAAATCTTCAGCCTTCACCTGACTGAACTCTCTGGTAAATGGACAGTCGACCAGATAATCCACCCGGTCGTGAAGTCTGTCTTCCCTTTCCTCTTTGGTCATCAAAATACAGCGTTCATCCACATGCTTTTTCGAAAATGCCAGCATATCGAATGCACACACAACACTTTTTACACCCGCAGTATCTGCATATTCTATTACTTTTTCAACAAGTTTTTCATGGCCACGATGTACACCATCAAACTTTCCGAGCGTAACAGCAGTCTGACTGTCATCGTGGTAATCTTTCAAGCCTTTAATATATTGCATGTTTCTCCTCTTGTTCTACGGCTGCAGAAACATTTTCACAATTCGGAATTCATGATCCTTTTCTACATACCGATAAACTGCAGCAAAATGTCCATTCGAATCATAAACTCTTACCATTTCCTGATCATCATAGTTCTGTGATCTGTCAGGCTTACGGAACGAATTACCATTCTGCAGTCTCTTTTCCTGATCCGGACGAATCTGAACTGCTCTGTATTGTTCAAACACACTGTCGATCGGTTGAAGAATCTTTTCCAGATTCCCATCCTCTTTCGCCTTCTGTATCTCACTAAGGCGTAGGCTGTCTGCCAGCACAAAGCGTCCTACCTGCACCCGGAGCAGCGACTCCATACATCCACCGACACCGAGCTTTTCACCGATATCATGGCATAACGTACGGATATAAGTTCCTTTTGAGCAGGAAACTTCCATTTCTACTCTCGGAAGATCTACACAAAGAATCTTAATACTGTGAATCATCACATTTCTTGCTTTGCGTTCTACTGTTTTTCCTTCACGCGCAAGTTCATAAAGTTTCTTACCACCCACCTTGAGAGCTGAATACATTGGCGGTATCTGTGCATATTCTCCCACAAAGCTCTGGACAGCTTCTGTCACCTGTGCTTCATTCAGATTCGAAATATCTGAAGTCTCAAGCACTGTACCTGAAGCATCCTGGGTATCTGTTGTCTGCCCCAGGAAAAGCACTGCTCGATATGTTTTATCCTTGTCTGTCAGAAGTTCACATACCTTCGTTGCCTTTCCCAGACATACAGGAAGAACCCCTTCCGCATCCGGATCCAGGGTTCCTGTGTGGCCAATCTTCTTCTGGCCTGCAATACCTCTGAGCTTTGCTACTACATCATGAGAAGTATATCCCTTCTCCTTATATACATTGATAATTCCATGAATCATGATTTATTCCTGCTCCATCTGCATCTCAATCCGTCCGGACAGATTGTTCAGCACATCATAGATCGTACCAGGCATAGTACAGCCGGCCGCTCTCACGTGACCGCCTCCGCCAAAATAGCTGGCTACTTTATTCACATCCACATAACTCTTGGACCGCAGGCTGACTTTGTACACATCTGCCGTCAATTCATAGGCAAATATCGCGACCTCCACACCCTTCGTCAGGCGAAGCTGTGACACAATGCCATCTAAATCCTTTGGTGTCACGCCATAATAGTCCATCTGCTCCTTTTTAAAGGACGATGCTATGCATTTACCATCCATGAACAGAATACTCTCTAACAATGCTCGTCCCATCACCTGATTCTGTGCATATGTCTTTTCGCTGAATGTAGAATCCAGAAGTGCCGGAGCATCAAATCCATATTCCAGCAGATCTGCCGCCACGCGATATGTCTTCGGCGATGCGCAGGAGTAACGGAAGATTCCCGTATCGTGTGCAATTCCCATATACAGGGACTCCGCAATCTCCTTTGTAATCTTGTCCTTATCCAGTAGTTCGTATACTAGCTCTGACGCAGAACTTGCATCCGGGAATATATAATTCTCTTCTGCAAAAGAACCATTACTCACATGATGATCAATACACAATGTGTGTGCCGCACTGCAGAACAGCGGCTCAGAGAATCCGAGACGCGCCCGGTCTCCGCAGTCCAGACTGATAAAAAGATCATAGCATTTCTCTTCGTCAATCTCACTTAAAATATCCTCTGTTCCACGGATAAAGCGAAATTTATCCGCAATCGGTTCCAGATAGAGATCCACCTGGATCTCCGGGTAATTATTCTTAATATATCGATACATTCCCATGCAGGAACCAATGCAGTCGCCATCCGGACGCTCATGTCCGCCAATGGCAACCGTCTGTGCTTTCTGAAGCATTTTATTCAGCATCTTCTTCACCGTCCGTATCCAAATCCTTGGTTACATCATCAATCTTCTTAGACATAGTTACACCATACTCAATTGACTGATCCAGCACAAATGTAATCTCTGGAGTGTTGCGCATATTCAGATTATGTGCAAGCTGTCTTCTGATATATCCTTCCGCACTCTTAAGTCCGACTACTGTGTCTGCCTGTGCTTTCTCATCGCCAAGCACACTGATATAAGCCTTGCAGGTCTTCAGATCAGGAGCTACCTGTACTGCAACAACAGATGTCCATGGTGCTACCCTCGGATCTTTGATCCCTGCACGGATAATATTACTCAGTTCTCTCTGAACTTCTGTATTCACCCTGGTATTCTTAATACTGTTTTTTCTCAATTCTATTCTCCTTACCAAGACTCCCCGGGTGGGGCGTCAGATCCCCGCTATTATCTAGGATCTCAACCATCTTGAACGCCTCTACCTGGTCGCCTTCTTTTACATCATTATAATTTTCAAATACGAAACCACATTCATATCCGGCACGTACTTCTTTTACATCATCCTTAAATCTTCTCAGAGAAGCAAGCTTGCCATCATAAATAACGATACCGTCACGTACGATCCTTGCCTGACAATCTCTTTCGAATGTACCATCCAGCACATAAGATCCGGCAATTGTACCCACTCCGGAAGCCTTGAATGTCTGACGTACTTCGGCATGACCAAGCACTTTCTCCTCAAATACCGGATCCAGCATACCCTTCATCGCTGCCTGTACATCTTCGATAGCGTTGTAAATAACACGATACAGACGCACATCTACACCTTCACGCTCTGCTGTCTCTTTTGCGGTCGCATCCGGACGAACGTTAAATCCGATGATGATCGCATTGGATGCAGATGCCAGGCTGACGTCAGATTCATTGATCGCACCAACACCGCCATGAATGATCTTAACTACAACTTCTTCGTTAGACAGCTTCAGGAGACTCTGCTTGATTGCCTCTACAGATCCCTGTACGTCTGCTTTAACTACAATATTCAGTTCCTTCAGATTACCTTCCTTGATCTGTGTAAACAGATCATCCAGAGAAAGTTTACCCTTAGTATCTTCCAGAAGTTTAGCTTTGTTCTGCGAGATAAATGTCTCAGCAAAACTTCTTGCATCTTTGTCATTCTTGCATCCGACAAATACTTCACCGGCATTCGGCACGTCATTCAGACCAAGAATCTCTACCGGAGTAGACGGACCGGCCTCTTTTACACGGCGTCCCTTATCATCCATCATCGCTCTTACTTTACCGTAAGCAGAACCTGCAGCTATCGCATCTCCGATACGCAGTGTACCCTTCTGTACCAGAACAGTAGCAACCGGTCCCTTACCTTTGTCAAGCTGAGCCTCGATTACAAGACCTCTTGCTCTTCTGTTCGGATTAGCCTTAAGTTCAGATACTTCTGCTGTCAGAAGCAGCATTTCCATCAGATCCTGAATACCTTCTCCGGTCTTAGCAGATACCGGTACGAAGATTGTGCTTCCGCCCCAGTCTTCCGGAATCAGTTCGTACTCAGACAGTTCCTGTTTTACACGATCGATATTTGCACTTGGCTTATCAATCTTGTTAATCGCAACTACAATTTCAATACCTGCAGCTTTCGCATGGTTGATCGCCTCAACAGTCTGCGGCATTACACCATCATCAGCGGCAACTACAAGAATCGCAATATCAGTAGAGTTCGCACCACGCATACGCATTGCAGTAAAAGCCTCATGTCCCGGTGTATCCAGGAATGTAATCTTCTCACCATTTACTGTAACAACAGAAGCACCAATGTGCTGTGTAATACCACCGGCCTCACGGTCGATCACATTTGTATGGCGGATTGCGTCCAGAAGAGAAGTCTTACCATGGTCAACGTGTCCCATAACACATACAACCGGCGGACGTTTCTTCATCTTCTTTTCGTCTTCTTCTTCCTCTTTCAGGAGTTCTTCAATTACATCTACAACTTCTTCCTTCTCGCAGAGTACATCAAACTCAAGCGCAATCTCTTCTGCTGTATCATAATCAATCTCCTGATTAACAGTTACGATCTTGCCCTGCATAAAGAGCTTCTTAACAATAACAGATGGTACGATCTTCATCTTATCTGCCAGTTCTTTGATTGTAAGGACCTCTGGAATTACGATTGACTTGATTGTCTCTTCTACCTTCTGTTCCTTCTGCTGTGGCTTCTGCATCTGCTGCTTCTGATCATTCTTCTGCTTTCTTCCCTTAGGCATTCTGTCTTCGTCATCCTTGCGGTAATCTTTCTTCTTGAAGTCTTCCTTGCCCTTATTCTTTCTCTGCTGTGGCTTCTGTCCTTCCAAAGCCGGTGCAGGAATTGCAGGATTATTATTCTTCTTGCGGTGATCGTTGTTCTGGAAACGGTCATTTCCGTTTCTTCCCTGTCGGTCTCTGTTGTTGAATCCGCCCTGACGATCATTTCTATCATTTCTTCCGCGGTTATTATCTCTTCTGTCTCCCTGCGGGCGATCATTTCTATCGTTATTTCTGTCGTTTCTTCCGCGGTTATTATCTCTTCTGTCTCCCTGTGGGCGACCGTTTCTGTCACCGCGGTCATTATTTCTGTCATTTCTTCCCTGTCGGTCTCTGTTATATCCCCCCTGTGAACGCTCTCTGCGTCCTTCCTGGGGTTGAGAATTTCTATTCTGTTCTTCTCTGTTCTTAACTGGTTTTTCCACTGACGTATTCTTCTCCTGAACTTTTTCTGTCTGCTTCGCCACACTCTGCGGCTGTACCGGAGTACTTTCCGGCTTCTTAGACTGTACTGTCTCTGCATTTACTTCTGGTTTCACCTCTGCAGGCTTTACTGCTTCTGCCGGCTTCTCTGCTACAGGCTTAACTGCTGGCTTAGTGACAGGTTTTACTGCCGGCTTGCTTCCCGGTGCCGGTCTTCCGTTCTGTACTTGCATCGGCTTTGCATTCTGCGGTGCCTTTGCTCCACCGGCAGGACGCCCGGCCTGACGTCTGCCATTTCTGGAACCGTCTCTGGTATTCTGCGGGCGGAATACATGCACGATATTTTTCTTCTTCGGTGCTGCCTTAGCCTCATCCCCTGATGCAGGGGCTTTGCTTCCGCCAAGTGCTTTCTTCACCATAGCGGCTTCATCCTCTGAAATCGTGCTCATATGATTCTTTACTTCTATATTCTTTCCTTCCAGGAACTTCACAACGTCTTTGCTGTCCTTGCCAAGTTCCTTTGCAAGTTCATATACTTTTACTTTTGACATACAAACTAACCTCCTCTATGCAATTGTATCTATATCTGACTGTTTAAATGTTTCAGAATGTTATCTGCGAATCCCTCATCCAATATTGCAACGGATGCGCGAAAGTCTTTGCCGATAAAATGTCCAAGCCTCTCTCTGTCATAACACAGGCGCATTGGTACTTCATAGAATTCACACATATTCTGAAATTTTTTTCTGGTATTCTCAGATGCATCTTCTGCGATCAACACCAGATATGCTCTGCCGCTCTTCACTTCCTTCTCGACGGTAAATTCTCCGCTGACGATTCTTCCCGCTCTTGCCGCAAGGCCGAGCATTGACAATGCTTTATCTGGTTTCAAGTGCTTCCATCTCCTTTTCCAGCGATTCATAGACTTCTGCCGGGATAGCCTGTTTGAATGACCTTTCCATTCCCTTGTTCTTACGGGCAAGCTGCAAACATTCTTCACTTGGACATACATATGCCCCTCTGCCATTCTTCTTGCCGGTCGCATCCAACATAAATGTACCTTCCGGTGTCTTGATCACCCGGATCATCTCTTTTTTATTCTTCATTTCCTGACAGCCTACGCACATACGCACAGGCATCTTTTTATTTCCACTCAAACAATCACCTGATTTCTACTCTTATTCTTCTACTTCTTCGAACTGAATCTCGTCTTCCGGTGCTGTCTCCTCAGATGCTTCTTCAGATGTCTCGTAAGCTTCATCTGCCACCTCTTCATCGTAGCCGTCCTCGTACATCTCTTCTTCGTATACACCTTCCATCAGTTCCATATAGTTCTCCGGAAGCTCTCCTGACTCAATTGCCTGGCTCTCGCTCTTAATATCTATCTTGTATCCGGTCAGTCTCGCTGCCAGTCTTGCATTCTGTCCCTCTTTACCGATAGCCAGTGAAAGCTGGTAATCCGGCACAATAACGCTTGCAGTCTTCTCATCCGGATCAGCCATTACAGAAATAACCTTTGCCGGGCTCAGTGCATTCTCAATCAGAATACCCGGATTATCACTCCAGTTGATGATATCGATCTTCTCGCCGCGCAACTCATTAACAATCGTGTTGACACGTGCACCGTTCATACCTACACATGCTCCTACCGGATCTACATCAGGATCATTAGACCATACAGCGATCTTCGTTCTGCTTCCTGCTTCTCTTGCAATACTGCGGATCTCTACGACGCCGTCTCTTACTTCAGTAACCTCTGCTTCAAACAGACGTTTTACCAGTTCCGGATGGGTTCTGGATACCAGAATCTTAGGTCCCTTGGTTGTATTCTTAACTTCTACAACGTACAGCTTAATACGCTCTGTCGGCTGGAACACCTCACCCTTTACCTGCTCATTTTCTGTCAGCATAGCATCCACCTTACCAAGGTTTACGCTGATATTACGTCCAACATAACGCTGTACGATACCAGTTACGATATCTTTTTCTTTTTCAAAATACTGATCGTAAATCACTTTACGCTCTTCTTCACGAATCTTCTGAAGGATCAGATTCTTTGCATTCTGTGTTGCGATACGTCCGAATGATTTAGACTCTACCGGAATCTGTACGATGTCACCAATTTCATATTTCTTATCGATGTTCTTAGCATCTTCCAGGCTGATCTCTTCTACATCATCCATCACTTCATCTACTACTGTCTTCTCCTGGATCAACTGATAATCGCAGGTCTCACGATCCATGATAACTTTGATATTATCCGCTTTTCCAAAATGGTTCTTACATGCATTGATCAGAGAATTCTCAATGGCATCTAAGAGTGTCTCTTTGCTGATGTCTTTTTCTTTCTCTAATATTGTCAACGCTTCTAATAATTCTGTATTCATTTTCTTTTCCTCCTACTGATAAATCTAAAAATCAAAAGCAAGCCGAACCAATGCTATTTCACTTTTTTCAAATGTCTTTTCCCGGGAATCTTCCATCTCAATGGTCACACTGTCTTTGTCGTATGCTTTCAGAATTCCACGGAATTCTTTGGTACGGTCGATCATCCGATAAGTACGGATCTCCACCTCTTCTCCCATACTTCTCTCAAAATCTCTGTCCTTCTTCAGCGGTCTTCCAAGTCCCGGTGAACTGACCTCCAGAATATAAGATCCTTCAATATAATCTTCCTCATCCAGGATATCTGACAATTCACGGCTTACAACCTCACAGTCATTCACTCCGATTCCATCCGGCTTATCAATGTAAGCACGCAGATACCAGTTACCGCCTTCCTTCACATATTCCACATCCCACAGTGAGAATCCATGCTTCTCAAGGATTGGGAGCAGAATTGCTTCTGTTCTCTGTTCATAACTTTCTCTCTTAGACAATGCAGTTATTCCCTTCTTTCTTAAATTTTTCAAGCCCCAATTATGATGCCTACGGATTGTTTCGTGCTTTGCACTCCCACTGGCATCATATATGCTTTTTTACAACAAAGAAGAGTGAACTTTCGTTCACTCTTGCCTCAATCTACTATGTAACTATATACAGTATAGCACCTGTTTTTTGTAAAATCAAGGGATTTCCCATATTTTGCAAAGGTTTTTTCTATTTTTGATACAAATTGCTAACTCCGTGCTTTGGTACCCATTCCACCACGCTTAGCCAGTTTTAATCGGTTCAGATACAGATCCCTTTCACCGTAACGTATCGTACTCTCCTGACCTTCTCCGATCAGATATACCTGTTCCAGTTCGTCATTCTTCTTAAGCTTGATTCCCCGGACACCGACTGCTGCCTTCTTTTTCTCTGCCACTTCATCTGCAGCGAACTTCAGAAAATATCCTTCTTTGGTCTGTAATACCACCTGCTGATTTGGATGGATCAATTGAACGCTGATCAGTTCATCCTCGTCCTGCAGCTTCGCCGCCACGATGGTACGTTTGATCACCTGGAATTCAGCACCCTCTACCTTCTTGATCATGCCCTGCTTCGTCGCAAACATCAGCCATGCATAACGCATCTGCTCGCCATCACACAGGTAAACGATCTGTTCACCGGTGCTGTCAAAATTACTCACATTATCTATCGGAATGCCTTTATCACGGAACTTTCCATACGGAAGATCCTGTAGCTTGATCTGATGCATCTTGCCGGTATTGGTAAACAGACACAATTTGCCGGTATTCATGCAGGAGACAATGTATTTGTTCTCACTGTCTGCCGCCTCTTTATTTCTCTCATATACTGACGGATCTACGGTCCGTGCGTAACCAAAGCGGTCCATCAGGAACACCACTTCCTGCTCCTCAATCTTCTTTTCTTCAAATACCGCCTCTTCTGCATTCATGATCACGGTACGACGGGCTCCTGCAAATTCCTTACGGAACTGTTCCAGCTCTTCGATGATCACACTGGACATTGACTCATAATGATTCAGGATATCCTCGTAGCGTGCAATCTTCTTCAACGTCTCCTCGTGCTCTTTCTGTAATGCCTCAATTTCCAGGCCGATCAGCTTATACAGACGCATTTCCAGGATTGCTGTAGCCTGGCGCTCCGTAAAGCGTAACATCGCCGCCATCTTCTGTGAAATCTTACTCTTGAATTTAATATTCTCAGTCACACCATTCGTCAGACATGCTTTCGCATCTTTGATGTTCTTACTGCCTCTGAGAATTTCAATGATCAAATCAATCACATCACAGGCTTTGATCAGTCCTTCCTGAATCTCTTTCTTGTCCTGTTCTTTTGCAAGCAGTGTACGATACTTTCTGGTCGCCAGCTCAAACTGGAAATCCACATGGTGTTCAATAATCTTTTTTAAGCCCATGGTCTCCGGCCTGCCGTCTGCTACCGCCAGCATATTTACGCCAAAGGTGTCTTCCAGACGTGTCTTCTTATAGAGCATATTCGTAAGATTCTCTACATCCGCGCCCTTCTTCAATTCGATCACAATGCGGATACCTTCCTTAGAGGACTGGTTGGAAATGTCTACGATATCCAATGTTTTCTTGGTCTCCACCAAATTGCAGACATCATTTAAGAATTTGCCAATGCCTGCTCCGATCATCGTATAAGGAATCTCGGTAATAACAAGACGTTTTTTACCGCCCTTCATATCTTCTGTCTCTACTTTACCGCGGATCTTGATCTTACCGGTTCCACTCTCGTAGATTGACAGCAGGTCGTCCTGATTGACCACAATACCGCCGGTCGGGAAATCCGGTCCTTTGATATATTTCATCAACTGCTTTGTGGTCAGTGTATTATCTTTCATATACGCGATGACTGCATCGATCACCTCACCCAGATTATGGGTAGGAATGCTGGTCGCCATACCAACTGCAATGCCTTCTGCACCATTGACCAACAGATTCGGCACACGTACCGGCAGCACCTCCGGCTCTTTTTCTGTCTCATCAAAGTTTGGAACAAAATTCACAATATCTTTGTCCAGATCCGCAAGAAAGATATCCTGGGTAAACTTTGCAAGTCTCGCTTCCGTGTATCGCATGGCTGCTGCTCCGTCTCCTTCAATAGAGCCGAAGTTACCATGTCCGTCCACCAGAATCTTCCCTTTCTTAAAGTCCTGTGCCATCACAACCAGTGCTTCATAGATAGAACTGTCACCATGCGGATGGTATTTACCCATAGTGTCACCCACAATACGGGCGCATTTACGATAAGGTTTGTCCCACCGGATGCCAAGCTCATGCATATCATACAGTGTACGCCGCTGTACCGGTTTCAGCCCATCCCTCACATCCGGAAGGGCTCTTGCCACAATAACACTCATGGCATAATCAATATATGATTTCTTCATCACGTCCGAATATTCGGTACGAATAATCTGTGCTTCACTCATATTTTATCTGCTCCTCCCTAGATATCAAGCTCTGCCTCTGTCGCATTGTCGTAGATAAATGCACGGCGCGGCGGCACTTCTGTCCCCATCAGCATCTCCGTCACACTGGATGCCATTCTGGCATCCTCGATCTCTACTAATTTCATTACACGAGTCTCCGGGTTCAACGTCGTCTCCCAGAGCTGCTCTGCGTCCATCTCGCCCAGACCTTTGTATCTCTGTAAGGTAAATGGTCCCTCGTGGGTCTTACGATAACGTTCTAATGCCTTGTCATCATAGAGATATTCTTCCTCACCCTTCTTCGGCATTGCCTTATAGAGTGGAGGCATCGCGATATATACATGTCCTTCATAAATCAGTTCCGGCATGAAACGATAAAATAAAGTTAACAGCAGGGTGGAAATATGTGCTCCATCCACATCTGCATCTGCCATGATAATAATCTTGTCATACCGCAGTTTGGTAATGTCAAAGTCATTGCCGTATCCTTCGGAGAAACCGCATCCGAATGCATTAATCATTGTCTTGATCTCCGCATTGGCAAGAATCTTGTCGATACTTGCTTTTTCTACATTCAGGATTTTACCGCGGATCGGCAGGATTGCCTGATACATACGATCTCTGGCTGTCTTGGCAGAACCTCCCGCAGAATCTCCCTCCACGATAAAGATCTCGCATTTGGACGCATCCCTGCTCTCACAGTTAGCAAGCTTGCCGTTACTGTCAAAAGAATACTTCTGCTTGGTCAGCAGATTCGTCTTTGCGCGTTCCTCTGTCTTACGGATCTTGGCTGCCTTTTCTGCGCAGGAAAGCACCTTCTTTAAGGTATCCAGATTGCGGTCAAAATAGCGTACAACTTCCTCACCGGTTACCTTTCCTGTCGCTTTGGCAGCATCCGGGTTATCCAGCTTTGTCTTTGTCTGTCCCTCGAATCTAGGATCCGAATGTTTAATCGATACGATGGCTGTCATACCATTACGGATATCCGCTCCGGTAAAGTTCGCATCCTTATCCTTCAGGATACCCAGTTCTCTGGCATACTGATTCATCACTGTGGTAAATGTTGTCTTAAATCCGGTCAGATGGGTTCCGCCCTCTGCGTTATAGATATTATTACAGAAGCCAAGTACATTTTCATGGAACTCATTGACATACTGGAACGCGACCTCGACCTCAACGCCTTCTGCTGTTCCCCTATAATACACCGGTTCATGGATGACTTCTTTCTTGGCATTCAGATCGCGGATAAAGCCAATGATACCGTCCGGCTCGTGATATTCGATATGTTCGGTCTCTTCTCCACGTTTATCTTCATATATAATTGTTAAGTTCGGATTCAGATAAGCCGTCTCATGCATGCGGCTCTTGATCTCTTCCCCGCGGAATTTTGTCTTCTCAAAGATCGTATCATCCGGCAGAAAGCTGACCTTCGTTCCTGTCTTTCTCGTCTTACCGATCTTCGGCAGCAATCCATCTTCCAATTCAATTACCGGAACACCACGCTCATAGCGGTCATGATGCACATATCCGTCTCTGCTGATCTCCACGTCCATCCATGCAGACAGCGCATTGACTACAGAAGAACCCACACCGTGCAGACCACCGCTGGTCTTATAGGCCGAGTCATCGAATTTACCGCCCGCATGCAGTGTCGTGTACACCAGTCTGGCAGCAGACATGCCCTTTGCATGCATGCCGACAGGCACGCCTCGTCCGTTATCCACCACGGTTGCCGATCCGTCTTTTTCCAATGTCACATGAATCTCGGAACAGAATCCCGCCAGATGCTCATCCACTGCATTATCCACGATCTCATAGATCAGATGATTCAGACCTTTCGTTGAGGTACTTCCGATATACATACCCGGTCTCTTACGGACTGCCTCCAGCCCCTCCAGCACCGAGATACTGTCCGCATCATATGTAGCTTTATTCGCCATGTTAATTAGTCCTTTCTACTATTTCGCATACTTACCCATGTTGTATTAGAATATCACAAATGTTTCTTTTTCGCAAAGAATTTATTTTAGTGATCGTTACCAATCACTTTACCAGCACCTGATCCAGCAGCTCCGCTAAGATATCCATCGCATTTTTCATTTCCTGTACGGTATTCGTCTGCGCACCCGCCTCAATCAGCAGACTCTTCGGCATCAGATGCATATTATAACGGTATCCTCGCAGATAGATCCGTCTGGCAAAATCCGGATACTTCTCACTTGCCGCCACCTGCATCTGCAGAGAAAATGCAAGATTATCCTGTATGTAAGGATTGGCAAGATAATCAATCTCACCGTTTGACCTGGTCTTACTTAGTCCGTTAAAGAACATAATCTGGGCTGTTGGCTTTCCATTGATCTCCGTCACCAAATGGGTTCCCTCACCCACGCCATCCCTGTGCAAGTCAATCACCACCTCAATGGATGGGTTATTTTTCAGAATCTCTGCGATCTCCGGTTTCGCCAGATCATATGCTTTGCTTCGATCCAATTCTCCATTGATCAGATCATAGACACCTATATGATGCATTGTTTCTATATGATAGGTCTGATTCAACAGGTCCGTCAGATAATCTCCGATTCCCACAATCGATGTAGACGGATCTCCAGGTACCGAATCCGCAAACATTTCCTGGGAATGGGTATGATAGATCAGAATCTTCGGTCCTCCTGTCTCTTGATTAATATGAAGATCCTTGCTCATAAGCTCTGTCCCATTCAGTTCATCACTGCGGATCATCGTGGAACTGTCTACCGTATAGAAATGGCTCAGTAGATAGTTAAAATCTCCCATTTTCTCCGGAGATACATCAATGCCTGTGCCCACCCCTTCCGTCTTAGCTGAATCATCCTCACCGATTAACGCCCCATTCGCATCCACCGCATTCTCATCTGACGCCTGTTCCGCCAGAATCTTTGCAATTGTCTCTGCATCCTCCACTTCGGTCTCCCATTCTGATTTTTCATCCAAATACGTACCTAACGGTATCAGCTCGGCTGCCTTTCCTTCCAGCCATTCCTTCCAGTCACCATTTTTATCCTCTGCCACATATACCATTCCGGGCAGATAACATTCCGCCGACTGCCTGACCAGCATATCGGTAATCTCCTCCCAGATCATATTCCAGGAAAATACACCTGTATTCCACAATATATATGCCCCCAAGATCACTGACAGCATCAGAATCAGGCAACGATTGATCTTTACATGTCCACTCCGCATCGTTCACTCACCTCCGGCAGTCTGCCGTACTGCTGTTATCCTATGCCGTCCCGGTGCAAAATATGCCAATACATCTGCATTTATTCCACACATACACACAATTGATTGATCGCATCACAGACAATCCGACTGATCCGCCTCACTGTATCATCGATATCCTTTGGCGTCACGAACATTCCATTCAAATGTGGGGAAATGAGTTCTTTCACCAATTCATATTTTTCCGCGGCATTATATCCCTGTAATACCAGTCCGACACCACGCAACGCCTCCGAAGTCTCCAGTGCCTGAATCAGATTCTCCATGGAATCATTAACGATTGTCGCTGCATCTACCACTGTTGGCACACCGATTGCGATTACAGGAATCCCCAATGTCTCCTGACAGATCGCACTGCGGTGATTCCCAACGCCGGATCCCGGCTGGATTCCCGTATCTGCCACCTGGATCGTGCGGTTCAGTCGCTTCGTATTCCGCGCAGCCAACGCATCAATCGCGATTACAAGATCCGGCTTCGTCTCTTTCACAATTCCCTTCACGATTTCTACCGTCTCCATGCCGGTCTGTCCCATCACTCCCGGCACAATCGCGCTGACCAGACGCATCCGCTGGTCATGTAATGCATACCTGCCATACTCACGGATCACATGACGGGTGATATTCAGATGATCTGCCACGTACGGTCCCAGTGCATCCGGTGTCACCATCCGGTTGCCAAGTCCCACTACCAGCACCGACTCCTGCTTTCCCTTATGATCTTTCAAAATGCGTCTGAGCAGCTTCTCCAGTTCATCCGAAATATCCCGGTGGATCTCTTCGTTATCATCCGCCATCCCCGGTGCCTCCAGCGTCAGGTAATTCCCTACAGGCTTCCCCATGGTTCTTGCCCCCTTCTCTGTCTCAATCTTCACCATCGTGATGCGGATCTCCTTCTGCTCATCATAATGTTCCTCCAACACCACGCCTGATATCTCTACATCATCCGATTCAAACCGTTCCTTTTCTTCCAATGCAAGATCCGTACGCACATTGAACTTGTCGATCATACCTAGTCTCTCTCCTTCATACTCATTTTCCATTAGTTTTTACAGCTTTTGTCAAAATATGTATTGACAAGCACACCTAATTATTCTAATATAATTAAGTACGTTTTATCAGAGCGTCCGTGTCTGTTCTGATAAACATGAATGAAATTATAATTAATCCATGATATCGGAGGTGGACAAATTGGCTAACATCAAATCTGCAAAGAAAAGAATTTTAGTAAACGAGACAAAGGCTGCAAGAAATAAAGCGATCAAATCTAAGGTTAAGACTTGCGTAAAGAAAGTTGAGACTGCTGTAGCAAAGAAAGACGCTGCTGCTGCTCAGGACGCACTGAAGGTTGCTATTTCTGAGATCAACAAAGCTGGTTCTAAGGGAGTTTACCACAAGAACACTTGCTCAAGAAAGATTGCACGTTTATCAAAAGCTGTAAACGAAATCGCTTAATTTATTTGAATAAAGTAAACGAAACAAAAGACATCCATTACCGTCATGATGGATGTCTTTTTTGTTTAATTTTTTACATTCCACTCCCAGAACCCGTCATCATCTGTCAGTTCTATCGTCTGTATCAGTTCCGGATCATCCTTATCATAGATAACTCTCCACTCCGTCTCGAAGTCTTTCGTCTCAGCCTCCTTATAATCACTTGTCTCTGCCTGCACTGTCACTTTTATGTGCTGTATATTATCATTCTCCTCAACAAGCCCGATCTCTTTTACAGATGTCTGACAGTCATTCACATCAGAAGCTCCCAGAAAGCAAATCCTTTCCTGACTGTTCCAAAATGTATCAAACATTCCTTCTGCAAAGCAGTCTCCAACTGCCTCATCCCAGGCATTCTTCTCTTCTTCCACTGCTTTCTGTGTTGCATCTATTTCCTTTTCATCTGGTGTATCTGTTCCTATTCCCATTTCAGTCGGCTGAACATGATATAGTTCTTCATTCGGAGATTCCACGATAGCATGTAATAATTTTGTAGTAGAATCAGGAACTTCATTCTGTTTAGAACAGCCAATCAACATATAAATCATTAAAACTCCAATTACAATTTTTTGCATATTATGCCTCATATACCATTTCCCCCTTCCACTTAAGAATGTATAACATGCCCAAACCCATCATTGCAACGAGTTTAGGCATCATTCGTCATCTTCTTACCACTCCAACTTGAACTTCCAGATTCTCTACACTTTTAACATTATCAAAAACATACTCTATCTCTATTTCCGTCACTTTAGGGAAGAATCCATAATTATTGAGCCATGTGAAATAATTTTCCCCCACACACTTGGAACCTCCCATATTAATTCCTTCACCCTTTTTTCCAAATTTAATATCATATACGTTTGTATTAAAATACTCAATATAATAATCCTTAGCATTTATTGTTATTATATTTTCCTCGTTATACGGACGAAAAACAGTCTTCTGTATTATTTTCACTGTTGCCGTATCAGGTTTTACAGGATTTTTTTAATAATAACAATTGTATTTTTAGTCTCGCTTTCAACAACATCATTTTCTCCAAGCTGGAACGGTACTAATTCACGTATATCTGCTACCATAAAAATATATTGATTTATTATAAAAACACATGCCACAATCGTCAATATTAAAATAACAAACACTTTGATTATGTATTTATAATTTTCCTTTTTCATAGCTGATCATCTTCCATCTGATATATAATATCTGAAACATCAATCAATGTTTTGCCTGGACATTTATCATGAACATATATCACATTAAAATCCTTTACAAGGTTATCATTATGTCTTAGCGGACGAGATGGTTCAAAATATGCAATTGCGTATCCGGCAGGATTGCTTTGAATTTTAGGACTTATATCTGGGCTACGCAGCTTTGTATACCAGCCAATCTCACCATTCAGTGCAGTATGAGGTGTTGTGATAAAATCAAAGTATTCCGTTTTTCCTGTAGATATATTTTTCACTGTAGCATACGAATGAAAATCAGTAAGTGTAAAATATCCATAATCCCAATTCAAGCTAATCAAGTCTTCCCCACATGCTCCCGGTGTAACAAGCCAATCATACAGAATCAGGACTTCACAACCAATAATGTCTCCAGATGAAGTTTCCAAAATAGTTACAACTTCTTTTAATTGCAACTGTAATGTTGGATTCACTCTCCCCAATTCAGAATCCGTTTTATTATGATACCCACATACACCAAGAACGGTGATTACGCTTAATGCCAGAATTATTATTCTTTTATTTACATCATTCCCCATCATCACCCCGCCTTATTTAATTACGTAAAATATCATCACCCCAACCACACCTATTACCAGCGCAATCCCGCTTTCCAGAATCACTTCAATGTATCTCATTTTCTTAAAAAATACATCTTCCATTCCGAGTGCATATAATGTCTGATGATTTCTCGCTTTGTCCTGACGTTCTGCTTCCAGCAGCTGACTTACCACAATAATCACCATGATAAGATAGAATATTCCAAAGATAATGAATGTGCCTGTAACGGAATAACAGGTCTGCTGTCTGCCTGCATACTCTTCATGGTAATTAATCAGATCGATATTACCAGCCTTTTTCACACAGCTTAGTATATGCGTCTCTGCATCGTAAGCATCCGCTGTATCATCTAACAATATCCGTACCTTCTCACAATAATCATCCACGGTATTTATGCCATATTGTTTCCAGAAATTCTTTCCTGTGACCGCACAGATGCCGGTGCCGCCCGGATAAGGTGGGTGTATATTTTTTTCGGAAGATGTGCGCAGGATTGCATCAACCTGTATCTGTTTCGTCTGTGCTTCTTTTTCTCCATGGCAGGTAACCGATAACTGATCACCTGCTTTGATCTGTGATTCCTGAATATCGCTGTCTTTCACCATTTCTTTCGTATTCCATGGCAGATACATACCGTCCTGCTCTCGAAGTGGACTTAATACAAGGATGCAGAAGTTGCCGCTTTCAAATTCTTCTCGTATAACGGTTCCTTCCTGAACATCTGCCAGGAATCTCTGCAGATCTTCCCAGCGCGTGACTCCCAGTGCATGAAAAGAAATGTTATGAGCATTCACATTTTCCTTAAAAAGCTGCTCTGTCTCCAGTATTTTTTCAATATATGGGCTTTGTTTATACTCCGACAAATCAATGGTATATTCTGTTTCATTACGTTCGTCACTATCTGTAGAATAATATGCTTCTGCCGATTCCACACCTCAATCTGAGACAATGTCTGAACTGTAAGTTTACTAATCCCTTGTGTGTTTGAATCCGGCTGCACATTTAACATATATCCATTGCCTGTATACTGACGGTCTCTTGCAAGTTCTTCCCAGTCCGACCGTATCTCCATATACCCCGTACCGCACATCACTAATACGCTTGCTATCAGCAGAATCTGTATGCCTTTACGCAGTTTTCTGTAATTCCAGTCACACAGCACCATAGAAAGAGGTGTCAGTCTAGTAATCTGATTTTTTCTTTTTGATAATTTAATTTTCTGGCGGTCTGTACCTCCTTTCCTGAATTTATTTAATTTCATGCATGAAAAGAAATAACTAAATGAAAATACGAAAAAGCTGTATAATAGTGTTCCTGCATATGCTTTTCCGGTCACTTTTGCAACTAACGGATAGCCAAGTATCTTCTCCCATCCTTTCATAGCTGCCAGGTACGTCAATGTACCGAGACCCATTCCGGTTATAGACGCAATCAGATAACACGCACAGGCTTCAAAGATCAGTATCTGGTACATCTGCTTCTTCTCCATTCCAAGTGCATCCAGAATCTTCCACATCTCCTGACGTTTCTGAACAGAGTGCGACACCATCAGATACAACACACAGGCTGCCGCTACTGCGATTACCACACGGATTGCCTGAAGAAATCCGATATATGGCATTTGCTTCACCACATCCTGATTCCATTTTGCATTTTCTTCCATACCGCAGGTCAGCTTATCGCTTTTCTTCAAATCTTCATAAACCGAGTCTCCCTTGTCTGCCCGAATCAGCATATGAGACTCCAATGGACTACCAATCCGCTCTGCTCCTGCTTTTGTCACAATTCCTGTCGGAAACCGATTCCGGTTACATATGTCCCAGTTGACCTGATAGTCCTTGATGACACCACACAATGTATAGGTATAAGCCTTTCCGACCATATCATTCTGATACGCAGTCGTAGTAACGATATTTAACGTAATCTTCTCCCCCGGCTCTCCCTGGTAACCAAGCGCGGTAAGCATGCCGGATTCCATAGCAATCTCCTGTTCATTTTCCGGAAGATGCCCTTTTAACATCTGCAAATGTCCGATATTCCACGCAGTCTGATCCATCGTTCCAATATTCGCTTGCTTATTGTCCATATAAGAGCCAGCCAGCACGCCATATATCTGAATCTTC
This sequence comes from Dorea sp. AM58-8, assembly GCF_003464045.1. NCBI lineage: Bacteria > Bacillati > Bacillota > Clostridia > Lachnospirales > Lachnospiraceae > Dorea > Dorea sp. AM58-8. The sequence continues at coordinate 88,705 of NZ_QSDM01000011.1, forward strand.
CCTTTGGATTCGATAAATGGATGATCTTCTATTAAAGTCTGTGAATCTGCATCCATGTTTACCAGTCCATATTCCCATTCGCCATAGATGTTCTTACGCTGGTTCATCACTGCACTGCTTATCCCATCTGTAATGAGAAAGCCTGTCTGCATCAGCATACACGCAAGAATGGCAACCCACACCACCATCAGGCAATACTTTTTCTGGCGTTTCATCCATTGTAAACTGATATTCCATTCAATATGCCTTATCCCGTGATTTTCTTTCATCGCAGCTTCCCATCCTCCAGTATCACGATACGGTCTGCGTAATTGGCGCTTTCCATATCGTGCGTCACCATCACAATCGTCTGCAGATACATTTCTCTGGATGCCCGGAGCATCCGCATAATTTCCTGTCCGGTGCGATAATCTAAGTTCCCTGTCGGCTCATCTGCAAGGATAATCTCTGGTTTTGCCGCCATTGCTCTCGCAATTGCCACTCGCTGCTGTTCACCGCCAGACAGTTCTTCCGGATAATCCATGCGTCTCTCCCACAGTCCTGCCCGCTCCAGAATCTGCTGAATATAATCCCTGTCCGGATTTTGATGTGCGATATACAGTGGCATGCAGACATTATCCCAGATCGTATATTCCGGAAGAAGCTGATATTTCTGAAATACAAAGCCGATAGAACCCTGGCGCATCTTACACCGCTCCTGCATGGAAAGTGTCTGGATCTCCTTCTCTCCGATCCACACTTTTCCTTCATCTGCATCTTCCAGTGTTCCTGCAATTTTCAGAAAGGTGGATTTACCCGATCCGCTTCGTCCCATGATTGCCACAAACTCTCCACGCTCCGCAGTAAAATCAAGATCTTTCAATGCCTGAATGCTCTTTAGTCCAAGCTGATAACTCTTGCTTACATGTTCCATTCGAATTATTGTATCCATATATCCACACCTCCCTGATCTGTCCTTCTGACTCAGATTATAAAGCACGTATCTTACTGTTCTCTTAATCTTATCTTACAATTCTGTAAGATTGCTGCCGGCGTCTTTCGCTGTCAATATAGGCAGCAGAATCTGAAATGTCGTTCCTGTCTCATCCGATTCTAATACGCGTACGGTTCCCTGATGCATACGAAAGATTTCCCTTGCCAGATGCAGTCCAATGCCAAAACTGTCTTTTTTATCTCCATCGGTCTGATAAAAACGGTCAAATATCTCTTCACGCTGATCCATCGTTATCTCTGCTCCGCTGTTATAGATACGAATATCATATTGCCCGTTTGAAACGTCCAGCGTCATACGTATCTGCCCGTTTTCCGGTGTATGCTCTGTGGCATTTTTCAATAAGTTTTTAAATGCCTCCCTGATCCAGAATGCATCACATGATAACATAGTTTCTTCAGGGATTTCCTGTTGAAAATCGATACTTTTCGCCGCCCTCAGTGGCTCTACTGCATCTACTGACTCATTAAGAAGTTCCGACAGATTCTCTTTCTTCTTTTTCATCCATATCTTTCCGGAATCAATCTGCGCAAGCCGGAGCAGTGATGCCGTCATGTCTGACATACGCTCCAGCTGGTTAATGCATTGCCACAGTCTTCTCTGTCTCTGCTCATCTGCTTCCGTATCCTGCAGATACTCTAGTCCAAGCATCATTCCTGCCGTCGGAGTTTTCAACTGATGAGCAATATTCTCCATATAGGCTCCCATCTTCTCACGTTCTTTTATCACGTAACCTTTTTCTTCCTGTAATCTGGTCCGCTCTTCTTCCCGTATCTGTTCTGCATATTTTTCGGCTCTCACAGCATTTTTCCTGCACCGGTAACAATCATATGCCATTCCTGTCAGACAGAGCATTACTGTCATCACAACATACCAATTTCTACCATAAGATATAATCGTCTGGTAAAGGTTATCCTCACCTGTCTTTTCAAGTCCTGCATCCCGTATGCTCTGCAATCCGCTCTGATAATCTTCCTCCTGAAATTCACCAAAAATGGCAGTCTCAACATCTGTCTGATGTTCCAGGCTGCCAACAAGCGATATCATCCGGGAAGTATACATACTTCCCAGACGATACTGATATGCACAGAAAATAATCATTATCGTTCCAAAGATAACGAGCCATTTTCCTGTGATTTTTAACATGTCTTTTTTAGAAAAATGATCCATACACAACCTCGGTTCTGTCTGTCCACCGATATCCAAGTCCTCGTCTGGTCTCTATCGGCACAGGCTCTGAATCGACTGTCAACTTGCTGCGAATCCGGTTCATATACACTGACAATGCATTATCATCCACGTCATGATCATTGTTCTCCCAAATCAGATCCAAAAGTTTCCCCCGTGTGACCAGACCAGGAGCATTATTTATCAAACTATATAAAATGCGGTATTCCGTCAGCGTCAGGTCTGCCGCGCGGTCATTCACATACACGGTGTGGCTGTTCAAATCCAGAAAAATATGTCCACTCCGGATACCTTCTGGTCTCATCTGCTGAGTTTGATTCGAATGCTTCAGCAGGGATTTGATGCGTGCAAGCAGCTCCAATGTCCGAAACGGCTTCACCACATAGTCATCACCGCCTGCTTCAAGTCCTTCGACAATATAGCTTTCATTGTCATACGCTGATAGAAACAAAACCGGATTCTCCGTAGCGGTTCTGATTTTCCGGCAAAGAGAAATCCCGTTGCCATCCGGCAGCTTCATATCCAGAATATACAACATATACGTATACTCTTTTATCTTCTTCTCTGCCTCTTCACAGGTCGCTGCCACATCCGTTTTCCAGTTACGTAGCTGCAGTGCATCCACAATTCCCTGACAGATCATTTCATCATCTTCTACGATCAGAATAGTATCCCGCATCAGTCGTCCTCCACTACTTTTCTATCATTGTACCATACAATGGATTCAGATTCATTTCAAATGTAAATCTCTCTTCATCGAACCGATACTTCTCTTTCAGTCTCGGTCCACAGCTCTGCGATCCGATTCCATTCTGTTTATAGTCCAGACACAACACGGTACTTCCGCATGGTACAAGCTCATAATTATGCGCTTTTTCCGTCAGTTCTTCCTGCGTATACTCAGATACGTTAAATGCGAATGACTGTGCACCATATGCAACAATTCCAAGTACGCTTCCTTTCACGATCACGTAATCGCAGTCTGCATGGCTTCCGTTTTCCTGTGGACGGATATAATCCTCATGCTGATCCGTTATGCTGCCCGTATAAATTCCATGACTGCCTGCTTTGCATTTATCGATATAACTTTCCTCTGGTCCTACGCCGTAATATTCCAACTGATCCATATCCTTTTTCAGGAACAGACGCAGACCAAATCTCGGAAGTTCCGGCAGCTCCGGATTCTTCACGACATCCATTTTTACCGATATTCTTCCATCCACATCGATTTTCCAGACTGTATCGATATCCATGAGTCTCTGTACTGTGATTGCAAGCAGTGCCATCTTACTGTGGATTTCTACTCCGGCATCGGTCACTGCATACTCCGTGGTGTAGGCTCTCGTTGTTGTCTGATGATACCTTGCTTTCTGCCATTCTACGCGGATAATCCGATCGTTGTCCGTCGGTGCCCGCCATACATTCACTTCCATTGGTCGATCCAGTAATACTTTGCCATCCGCCTCCAGTTGCTCAAAGATTCCGTGAAGCTTATCGTAGGTATAACAGAAACGCGCACCTTTCACGATCAGCTACCACTCTGTTTCTTCCACTTCTATCGCTTCGGCATTTTCTATATTACTGTTAAGCCAGTCTGTAACTCTTCGATTGTTTCCATCTACATTTTCCAGTAATATCTCGTCAAATCCGAGTTCATACCCCTGACTGCGGAATGCATCTGCATGTTTCAATTGATAGGTCAATTTTAAATAAACCCTGCCCTTCTCCGGCACATTGACAGGTAACTGTACGTTTCCTGTCTGATGCGGACGGATTGCCGGAACATCTGTCAGATCCAGTTGTCCGGATTCCACGAGTGCTCCGTCACAAGTCACCTCATAAGTAACATCCACATACTCCTGAAGGCTCAGATAATTCATCTCATTTTTCAGGAGCACTATCCCTTCCGTCTGGTTATAACTCACTACCCGAACAGGTCTGTGCACGTTCTTATATTCCAGCAGTCCCGTGTGTGGTGTACGGTCAGGATATACCATTCCGTCCATACAGAAATTACCGTCATTCGGATATTCACCATGATCACCGCCGTAGTAGTAAATCTCCTTTCCATTCTCTGCCGTTCCTTTGTAAATAGCATGATCGCACCATTCCCAGATAAATCCGCCACAGAGACAGTCGTATGTCTCAATCATTTCAAAATAATCTTCGTAATCTCCGGCTCCGTTTCCCATAGAGTGGCAGTATTCGCACAGGATCATCGGCTTATCAGGTTCAAATTCACAGTATTCTTCCACCTGCTCATAGAGCGGATACATTCTGCTGTAGAGATCCAGATTGGAATAATCATATCTGCGCTTTTTCCCTTTGTGCAAAGCACCTTCATAATGTGTAAGTCGGCCTGGATCATACGCTTTCGTCCATGCAAGCGCTTTCTCGGTCGTACAGCCATAACCACTCTCATTACCCATTGACCAGATAACTACGCATGATCTGTTTTTATCACGCTCTATCATTTTCTTCACTCTGTCCAACACTGCTTCTTCATATTCCGGATTATCCGTAATCAGCTCATTCCATCTGCTCGTCCGCTCCTCACGGGTGTCATTTTTATAATACAGATTCATCGTTCCATGACTCTCATAATCTGCTTCATCGATCACGAAAAATCCGTATTTATCACACATCTGATAAAACATCGGTGCATTCGGATAGTGGCTGGTGCGGATTGCATTGATATTATGCTGCTTCATCAGCTCCAGATCCTTCTTCATCTGATCCACGCTGATGGCAAATCCTGTTACCGGATTGGAATCATGGCGGTTCACACCGCGGAACTTCACAGGTGCCCCATTGATATAGACGATGCTGTTCTCGACATGGATCTCCCGGATTCCGATATATTCTGTGATCACCTCGTGTTCCGTCTCCAGAACCAGCGTGTAGAGATACGGCTGTTCACTGTTCCACAACACAGGATCATCGATTACCAGCTCCGTCTCATTTTCAAATGTTATTTCGTGAATCAGACAGTTATCTGCCGTGTATACTCTTGCCATTACAGGAAGCACCTGATCCAGATAGCTGGTCTGAATCTGTATCTTCCCTTTTCGATTATCTGCTTCCGGCACTGCACGGATCGTGTAATCGTAAATGCACTGCTTCGGGCGTTCTAATAAATACACATCCCGAAAGATTCCCGACATACGGAACTTGTCCTGATCTTCTAGATAACTTCCGTCACACCATTTCAACACCAGAACAGCCAGCGTATTTTCTCCTTCTGCGATCTGATCTGTGATATCAAATTCATTCAAAGAATGCGACACCTGACCATAACCCACGTATGTTCCGTTCAGCCACACATAAAAGCAGGAATCCACGCCTTCAAATTCCAGATACACTTTTGGCGCATCTGCATTCGTTTTGTACTGAAACTTATGAATGTATGCCCCGCACGGGTTATCTAACGGCACATAAGGAGGGTCCACCGGAAATGGATAATCGGATTCGATATACTGATGAGACTCATAACCGTAATTCTGCCATACGCCCGGTACCGGAACCGTATCATATTCTTCTACTGGATAATCTGTCTTGTAAAATTCATCCTGCAGATCATAGATGCTCTTATAATAACGGAACTTCCAGTTACCATTTAACGATTGCAGACGATCTGACTGTTCTCTGTGTTCGATCAGATTGTCCATCCGCTTTGATGCCGGAACATAGTATGCCCGATTCGGCATGGTATTCTCGTGCAGCATATGAGGGTCTTCGTAGTAATGTGGTATGATCATAGGTCTTTCTCCTTGTGTCTCCGATTCTTATTTTCAGTATAGCAAAGAGACCGCTGCATACGCAACGGTCTCGGTAATCTCTGTTATTCAATATTTAGATTAGTTGTTGATCAGCTTGTTAGAATCACTCCAGCTGTACAGTTTTCTGATCTCCTCGCCAACCTTCTCTGACGGATGCTCAGAAGCAAGCTTTCTCATTGCTTTGAAGTGAGCCTGTCCACCTGCTGCTGACATATCTAACAGGAATTCTTTTGCGAATGAACCATCCTGGATGTCTTTCAGGATCTGCTTCATTGCTTTCTTTGTCTCAGCTGTTACTACCTTAGGTCCTGTGATGTAATCACCGTACTCAGCTGTGTTAGAGATAGAGTATCTCATTCCTGCGAATCCTGATTCGTAGATCAGGTCAACAATCAGCTTCATCTCGTGGATACACTCGAAGTAAGCATTTCTCGGATCATATCCAGCTTCAACCAGTGTCTCAAATCCACACTGCATAAGAGCACAAACACCACCGCAAAGTACAGCCTGCTCGCCGAAGAGGTCAGTCTCTGTCTCTGTTCTGAATGTTGTCTCAAGGATACCAGCTCTAGCTCCACCGATTCCAAGACCATAAGCAAGTGCTCTGTCAAGAGCCTTTCCTGTGTAATCCTGCTCTACAGCTACCAGACAAGGTGTTCCCTTACCAGCCTGATACTCGCTTCTTACTGTGTGTCCTGGTGCCTTAGGTGCGATCATAGTAACATCAACATACTTCGGCGGTACAATCTGATTGAAGTGAATGTTGAAACCATGAGCGAACATCAGCATGTTACCTTCTTCAAGGTTTGGCTCGATATCATTCTTGTAAAGTGCAGCCTGTTTCTCATCGTTGATCAAAATCATGATGATGTCTGCCTGCTTAGCAGCCTCTGCTGCTGTATAAACCTTCAGTCCCTGAGCTTCTGCTTTTGCCCATGACTTACTTCCTTCGTAAAGACCTACGATTACATCGCATCCTGATTCCTTCAGGTTCAGGGCATGTGCATGTCCCTGGCTGCCATAACCGATAATAGCGATCTTCTTTCCCTCCAATTCAGCTAAATTACAATCTTCCTGGTAAAAAATTCTTGCTGACATATGTATCATCCTCCTAATGAATAATAAAATATATTGTCAAATGCTGATGCTCTTCACACCGCATTTAGAGACCATCGTTATCTCTGCTGGTATAACTATTCGATAATCGTTACATTATCGCTTCCTCTTGAAAGCCCTGTAATACCGGTTCTTGCAAGTTCCAGTATCTCATAGCCGTCCAGAAGATTTAAGAATGCGCCAAGCTTGGACTGATTGCCTGTAAGTTCGATGATCAGCGACTCCTTGCCTGCGTCTACAACCTTGGCACGGAAAATATCTGCGATCGCGCTGACTTCTGATCTCTGTGCTGCATTGGCACGAATCTTCACCATGATCAGTTCACGAAATACGGACTCTTCCGGAGCAAGCACCTTAATCTCAACAACGTCTTCCAACTTTCTGACCTGCTTCTCAATCTGTGACAGAATCAGCTCATCTCCGCTCGTTACAATTGTAATTCTTGTAAATCTTGGATCGGCAGTCACACCTGCTGTGATACTGTCTACGTTATAACATCTTCTGCTGAATAATCCTGATATTCTGCTCAGAACTCCAGGATTATCATCTACTAATAATGATAATACTCTTTTCATTGTGCACCTCCTGATCTTACTTTTTAAAAACAGAGTGCGTTCTGTTTTTTTATAATAGCAATATACCTACTGTTTGTCAAGTATCCTAATCATCTTTTTGAATTAATTATTGATCTATTTTATTCTCCGTTCTGAATGCGCTCTTTCAGGTCATTCAGATATACCCAGCGATCCATCTTTTCCTCCAGCTCTGCTTCCGTTTTTTCCTTCTCCGCAATCAGCTCCGACAGTTTTACAGAATTAGTTGCATTGCGCGCCATCTCTTCATCCAACTGCTCGGTCTTCGCTTCCAGCTTCGCAATATCTTCATCGATCGTCTCGAATTCTTTCTGCTCTTTGTAACTGAATTTGAGCTTCTGCGGACGGTTCTGCTTCCAGCTCTTCTTCGCATCTTCTTTCTGTGCCGGATCTGCTTTACTGATCTGCGGTGCGGTCACGGCATTCGCCATATGTCCGCCGCCGGATGCTTCGAGATAATCGGTATAACCGCCCTCATACTGGGTAAGTCCGCCATGTCCGTCAAATGCGAAAATGCGGTCTGCCACATTATCCAGAAAATATCGGTCATGGGATACGGTGATCACAATTCCTACAAAAGAATTAAGAAAATCTTCGAGAATTGTCAATGTCGGTATATCAAGATTATTGCCCGGCTCATCAAGGATCAGCACATTTGCCTCCTGGCAGAGCACGCCAAGCAGATACAGTCTCCGCTTCTCACCGCCGGACAGCTTGCCGATCGGCGCATACTGCATATCCGGGGTAAATAGGAACCGCTCCAGCATGGCAGATGCACTGATGCGTCCCTCTCTGGTGTTGATATATTCCGCAATGTCCTTTACGTAATCGATGACTCTCTGACGGTCGTCCATCTCCTGTTCTTCCTGCGCAAAATAACCAATGCGGATGGTCTCGCCCACTTCGACGCTTCCCTGATCCGGTTCTGTTTCTCCTGCGATCATCCGAAGCAGGGTAGACTTACCGCAGCCATTCGGACCCACAATACCAACATTCTGGTTCTTCAAAAAGATATAGTCAAAATCTCTCAGAATCACCCGATCGCCAAATGCCTTGGCAATATGATGCAGTTCGATCGTCTTCTTGCCCATGCGAGTCTCAATGCTATCCAGTTCCACCGTCTGGTCTGATACCGGAGCAGATCCATTTTTCAGACCTTCCAGACGTTCCAGACGCGCTTTCTGCTTGGTGGTTCTCGCACGGCATCCGCGCTTCGCCCACTCCAGTTCAATGCGCAGGATGCTCTGCCTCTTGCGCTCGGATGCAAGCTCCATCTCTTCCCGTTCCGCTTTCAGTTCCAGGAATCCCGAATATGCAGTCTGATAACCATAGAGTTTCCCATGACTGATCTCCAGAATACGATTCGTCACGCGATCCAGAAAATACCGGTCATGAGTAACCATCAGGATCGTTCCACGAAAGCTTCGCAGATAATCTTCCAGCCAGCTGATCATTTCCTCGTCCAGATGGTTCGTCGGCTCATCCAGAAGCAGCAGATCAAAGTCTCCTGCAAGTACTTTCGCCATAGCTGCGCGTCTTCTCTGTCCTCCGGACAGCTCTTTCATCTTCTGTGTGCCATCCGCAATCCCAAGCTGGTTCAGATAACTCTGTACCTTCCAGTCCGTATCCGAATTTCCCGATAATGCATAGGCATCAACCGTCTCCTCTGGATCATACGGCGGATTCTGCACTACAAACGCAATCTTTAATCCGTTCTGTCTGACGATCTGTCCGCTGTCAGGAACTTCCTCTCCGCTGACCATCCGAAGGAGTGTAGTCTTACCGGTTCCGTTGATTCCAACGATACCGATCTTATCTCCCTGCTGGATACCAAAAGAAGTCTCGTCAAAGATAACCTTCTCTCCGTATATTTTACTAATGTTCTCGATATTAACTATGTTCATGTTCTAATCCTGCTTTTCCATACATTTTGCCACATCCTTGAGATAATTAATGATCTCAAGATGTTGCGGACAGGCCACCTGGCATTGTCCACACGCCAGACATTCCCTGGCTTTTCCTCCAGACTCTGTCAGTTGCCGATACTCCTCGTTAGCTTCAACGTCAGTAATTTCGCCACGTTTACTCTTGTTATAGACACGAAACAGATCTGGAATTGCAATCTGCATCGGACAGCCTTCTGTACAATAAGAACATCCTGTACACGGAATCGCTATACTGTCTTTGATCATTTCAGCAGCCTTATGTACCAGTTCGGTTTCTTCGGCATTCATTGGCACAAATTCTTTCATATAGGATATGTTATCCATAAGCTGCTCCATATTGCTCATGCCGCTCAGTACCATCGCTACATTATCCAGACTTGCCACAAACCGGATTGCCCATGATGGCACAGAAAGATCAGGATGATATGCAGTAAAACTCTCACGTACCTCCGCAGGTACATCAGCAAGGGTTCCTCCTTTTACAGGTTCCATAACAATGACCGGTTTGCCATGTTTTGACGCCACTTCATAACATTTACGCGACTGCACTTCTGCACTTTCCCAATCCAGATAATTCATCTGAAGCTGAACAAATTCCATCTCCGGATGTTCTGTCAGCACCTGATCCAGAAATTCTGCACTGTCGTGGTATGAAAATCCAATATGTTTTACAAATCCCTGCTTCTTCTTTTCAATCAGCCAGTTAAAGCAGTCCATCTCGTTGTAGATCGAATATAATTCCTGATCAATTGCATGAATCAGATAATAATCAAAATAATCCACACCCGTCTTCTGTCTCTGTTCTTCAAAAATGCGGTCCCTATCCTCTTTTTTCTTCAGATAAGATGCATGCAGCTTTGTGGTCAGCGTATACCGGTCTCTCGGATAGCGGTCCGTCAGTGCTTCTTTTACCGCATTTTCACTCTTAAATGCACAATACATCCACGCCGTGTCAAAATAAGTGAATCCCTGTTCAATAAATGCATCCACCATCTCTTTTAACGCTTCTATATCAATGCTTCCCTTGTCATTTGCATCTGTAAGCGGCAGACGCATCAGTCCGAATCCAAGCTTCTTTCCTTCAAACATTGTACTTCCTCCTCTCAACCTTACTGCTATTTATCTTACCAGATGTTGGATTCTGATACAACTGTATGAACCATCAGAAATTCGTGCAAGTACAATTTCTACATAACGGATTACCGCGCAAAAGACGGAATCCGCCTAAGTGCGTCTGCCCCCGGCGGATTCTCATCTTGTTTATGAAGTTAAAAGATACTTAAGGACTGATTCATGTAATGTATGTTGCATTTATACGTTAAATGCTTTTCTTCCCGGATATACTGCGGCACTTCCCAGTTCTTCTTCGATACGGAGAAGCTGATTGTATTTAGCCACACGCTCAGATCTTGAAGGTGCTCCTGTCTTGATCTGGCAGGTGTTCAATGCTACTGCGAGGTCAGCGATGGTTGTATCCTCCGTCTCACCGGAACGATGGGAGGTAACTGCTGTATAACCTGCTTTATGTGCCATCTTAATTGCTTCCAGAGTCTCAGATACAGATCCGATCTGATTCAGCTTGATCAGTACAGAGTTACCGCATCCAAGGCTGATACCCTTAGCAAGACGTTCTGTATTCGTTACAAAGAGATCGTCACCTACTAACTGTACCTTATCGCCAAGTTCTTTGGTAAGCAACTGCCACCCTTCCCAGTCTTCTTCATCCAATGCATCCTCGATAGAAATGATCGGATATTTCTCTACGAGACCTTTCCAGTGCTCGATCAGTTCTGCAGATGTATACTTAGTTCCTGCCTTCGGAAGTACATATTCGCCCTTCTTCTCGCCTTTCCACTCACTGGAAGCTGCGTCCATAGCAATCATAAAGTCTTTGCCCGGCTCGTATCCAGCCTGTTTTACTGCATCCAGAATGTACTGGATTGCTTCTTCGTCACTTGCGAGATCCGGTGCAAATCCACCTTCATCACCTACGGATGTAGCAAGCCCTTTGCTCTTCAGCAGTTTTGCAAGTGCATGGAATACTTCTGCACACCAGCGGAGCGCTTCTTTAAATGACACTGCTCCTACCGGCATGATCATAAATTCCTGTACATCTACGGTATTTGCAGCGTGTGCGCCGCCGTTCAGGATGTTCATCATCGGTACCGGAAGACGGTTACCGGATACGCCTCCAAGGAAACGGTAAAGCGGAATATCTAATGCAGTCGCTGCCGCTCTGCAACACGCGATAGATACTGCAAGAATTGCATTTGCTCCAAGTTTGGATTTATCCTTTGTTCCATCTGCATCAATCATTGCTTTATCAATTGCATAAATGTCGGATGCATCCATATCAATCAGCGTGTCATTGATTACAGTGTTAATATTCTCCACAGCTTTCTGCACACCTTTTCCAAGATATCTGTCCTTATCTCCGTCACGAAGCTCCAGCGCTTCAAACTCTCCGGTAGATGCGCCGCTTGGTGCAGTACCTCTGCCGACTGTTCCATCTATCAGATACACTTCTGCCTCTACGGTCGGATTACCTCTTGAATCCAGAATTTCTCTTCCAATTACTTTTTCAATCTGTAAATAGTCCATATTATTAGCTCCTTCCCGCTCCCATTTACCGCGGTCTGTCAGCACATCAGACCGCAGTTTCTGGCTGTAAGCACTCCAGTCATACATTGAAAAGGGAGTTTCAAAATGATTTATTCACGCGAGTTAGTTTTCTCTAACTTCTCATATAGTGTATCGCATCATTTTGATTTTTTCAAGTGAAAACGACTATCATTTTCGCAGTATAATGGACTGTTTTTCTCAATTTAGCATATTCTATTTATCTTTTTTCCATGCTTTCATCATCCGGTAATAGCATGGAATCAGTAATGCACATGCTCCAAACCACGCCATAGGACTTGCAATGCATACTGATGTATAGCCAAGCATTCCAACAAGTCCAACTGTTGCTGATATCCTCATTACCAGCTCAATCATACACGCTGCAAATGGTGCCCAGCCATTCTGCATACTCTGAATAGTAGTACGATACACAGCAAGCAGTCCCAGTATCACATAAAACGGTGCCACGATCGTCAGATATGCATCCGAATAATGATAGATCTCCTTTGTCGGATTGGACATGAAAAGTTCTACAATCGGATGCCTCAGTAATATAATGCCCGCACACATCAACACATTGAACGTCTCTGTCTGGATCAGGCTGGCACGAACACCCTGACAAATCCGTTCCCTCTTGCCTGCACCAAAGTTCTGTGCCACATAATTAGAAGATCATATTGTAAAATACCGGTCGCACCTGTACCGAGAAGCACGACATACATATATGCATATGCCTCCACTGCAATATCCGCCGGAATCTTCATCCAGCGAATGATCTGATGGGAAAGCACACAGCACAATGTGGTCAACACTACCGCAAATATAACACCGAGAATCATTGAAACTGCGATACTCTTTCGCATTCCGCGCTCGTCTCTTGCACCGCAGCGCTGTCCCAGACAGATACCAAATCCACCGGTAAATCCATTGATAAAACAGAGCACAAAATAAATAATAATGCTGGTTGACCCTACCGCCGCAAGAGAATCTGCTCCTAGTGTCTTCCCTACGATTACAGAATCCGCCATTGTATAAAAAAGCTGAAACAAATTGCCAAGTATTACAGGGACCGCAAATCTGAGCAATGAACCAAACGGTCTGCCTGTTGTCAGATCCATCTCTTTTCTTCCAGCCATAAAAAACCTCCTTCGTGTAACGCATGTTGTCATAATAATCCACACACTTTTATACACGAAAGAGGGCTCTGTGTCAAATAGATTATTCCCCTGTGAGATCCTTTTCTTTCTCCGGTACACCCTCCGATTTAATCAGATATCCCTCTGTTTCATCAAAATGAATCGTGTACTGATATTCACTCTCTTTTCCTTCTTTTTCGGCATCGGCATCAGCATAGTAGGTAAGACGGATCTGATAAGTATTTTTTCCGTCCTGCCATGACTCATCACCAATTAACCAGTCATTTTCAAGATGTTTGTCTTTTTTGAGCAATGTCTCGGCATACTGTTGTGCTCCACTCCAGATTCCTATATTCCGTCTCTGTCTCTGCATCGTATTCTGATACTGCCAGAGCGTGACAAACATAAATACTGCCATAATTCCTGTAAAGAGAAGCGTTTTATACTTCTTTACTTTTTTCTGTCTCTGCTGACGGACACCTCTGATCGTCCCAAGCATAAGCATTGCAATCACAAACAGATACCAGAGTGTCCAGAAAATCTGTTCCTTTCGTTCCACACCGCCCGGAATCCATTCTGCAATCCGGTCTCCCCAGACATAATTGACCAGCGCTGCTACAATTCCAATAGATAATGCTGATGCCACGCCATATATCCTGCGGCTTTCTTCATCATCTATATTCTGGAAAAAATACCACAAAGATACAAACACAGTTGCTGCCAGTCCGCCAAGCACAAGTCCGCCTCCGACATTGGCAATCTTCGCAGCCCACGCCGCTGCCGCCACACCGATCACCAGGATTCCGGCAATGATATTGGCATTCTTATCCTGTTTTTTCTGTTGTTTCGAAATATCATCTGCATTTTGAAGCATCTCAGCCACCTCCTGCCGGGTATATTGGGTTTCCGTTATATCCACATCTCCTGTGGATTCCTTCTTTTTAGAACGCATCAATTCCAGCACAGAGATTCCAAGTGCCTGCGCCAGTGGCTCCAGTGTCTGAATATCCGGAAACCCAAGCCCCCGCTCCCACCGGCTGACCGCCTTATCTGTCACGTTGATTTTTTCTGCAAGTTCTGCCTGCGTCATCTTTTTCTCTTTTCGTATCCCGGCAATAAACTGCCCGAACTGTTTCGCCTCCACGTCTTGTCATTTCCTCCTGCTGTTCCCGCTCCGCTTTTCTATCTGCGAAACGTTTTTACAGCTTTAGCATAAAAGCAGACAGGCTGTTTTGTCAATCTACGAATCATTTACCTCCTATTTCCTGCCATACAGAATGCCCATACCGCTTATCATCCACGGAGTCTTCACATATCCAGGAATAAAATCCAGCTTCTTTTCCAGATTACCGATATAGTGAACCTCTGAAATACCATCTGCTTTCAGTTCTCTGACAAATTCATCCATATCTCCATATAATGCCTTCTGAGAGAACATATCCTGAAAAGAAAATACGCCACCTTTCTTTACCACCCGAAGTGCTTCTTTTACCACATCCCTCTTATCCTTTGCAGTGCGCACTTCATGAAATACAAAATTGCTGACCGCTGCATCAAATGTTTCCGTCTCAAATTCCATCTTTGCAGCATCACCCTTCTGAAATGTTATCCTGTTCGCAACACCTTCCAGACGCGCATTGTTCTCACACTGCTCTTTGGCATAATTCCACTCGGCTCCCCAGTAGTCCATCGCGGTAATCTCTGCCTCCAGAAAAGCCTTCGCACAGCGGACTGTCAGTGCTGCCGCTCCGCATCCGATATCAAGCAGCTCGCCTTTGCCGTCCCAGTCAAGATGGTCAACCAGATGCTGATGTACGCCAGCCATCATATTTCCTTTTCCAAATGCAAATTCCTCATGGCAGATCAGCATATACACAGCCATCACAAGCATCAGCACACCGACCACGCCTGCTATCCATGTAATAACCGGCACCACTCCCATTACTCCTGATACAATTGCCGCTACAAGTAAGATCGCTGCGCCACCAAACAGCATATACAATGCTTTCTCCGGCACCCAGTTCCCGTAATTTGTCTTTTCTCTCATGTTAGTTCCTCCTTAGAAATATATTTTTACTCATTTCGAGCACATAACAAATCCGCAAAATGTTATGTTTGGCAATAGAAAAGCCCGCCGCATTATTTGCGACAGGCTTCATGTTCCTGATTCAGATATTTAATTAATGCCGCTGTCCCGGCATCGGCATGAATGCCGATTTCCCGCGACATCCGTACTCTTTCATCCACCGTGTAATCTCCTTTTATCAACTCCATATATCCCTGAAGTCTCATAGACACTAAGATTCTGATAAGCTCTGCGTCAGGCTTTCTACCCATAAATTTCGTAAAATAACTGGTAAATGCTGCCTGCATCTGTAATTTAATCTGTGCTCTGAACATCTCATACCGGCTTCCGGCACACTGATCCATGAGGATGACTGCCTCGGTTCGATGTGCCGACAGATATTCCATCATCTGCCGTTCATTATCATCCGCCGTCCCCGGATCTTCCTCTTCTCTCTGTGCAAACATACTGCACATCCGCTCATAATCCGCGATCACGGGATCAAGGATTGCAGCCAGCAATGCTTCTTTATTCGCAAATGAGAAATAAAATGCTCCGGTCGTGACCCCGGCTGTTTTACAAAGATCCCGTAGATTAGCTTTCGCATAGCCTTTTTTTAGAAATTCTGCTTTGCCAGACTCTATTAATTTTTGTTCCGTTTGTTTTCTGCGCTCATCTTCCATCATACTTGTTATGTTAGCATAGACTAACTCACTTGTCAATCCAGCTTCCTATACCATGTTATGAATTCGTTCTGCCTTTATACGTGTCTCTCAAAAATCACTTTGTATGTTCCAAGTACCTGTTCCCAGTAATCGATATTCAACCAGCCTCCCGGTAATGCCCAGGTACCGTTATTCTCATGTACGAGCAGAATTTTTCCATCCTTAAATATCGCAGCTCTGGTGAAGTCCATTGATCTTACCATTCATCGTATCTACAGACTGTTGAAGAAACGGAAGCATCTCGTCTTCTTTATGCTCTGCCTTTACCTTTTCCGTATAATTCCAAAATAATATATGTCTGATTATGCTATTTTCTCCTGTCACTATCAATAACTATTAAAATTCTTGTCTACACAAATAATAAGATTCCGATGCATACAAGTATCGGTATCGCTCCGACAATTCCAAATGCAATCGTCAATATCTTATATAATTATTCTCATATCCCGGTATATAAGACTGCTTTGGTTTGTCCGGATTATACTTAATCTGGATTTTTGCACCAACTGGCGGCACACGTCTTCTTATATAAACGCCTTCTGATGTATAATAACTCCCTCCAGCATAATATTCATATATCGGATGATACGACAAACCATTATCACCGGAATTCCTCACATTGATGCGTACTACTGTGGCTGTTGCATCAGCTGTGCATTTGCGCATTTTATTACCTGAAATCATGCCCAGTATAAAGGCTGGAATCCAAAATGCAATTCCAAGGCCGCATAATGTCAATACTAATCCTATTTCCATTGCTTACTCTCCTGCATTGCCTTCTTATCGTTTTGTATGCATTTTCCTGTCATAGGGTCATACCACACCCGACAGATATCCATATACGGATTCGTCTTTGCAAGACCGATGCCGACCGCAGTTCCACGGAACATGCCAAACTGCTCCTGCATCACTACAAATGCCTCTTTTAATTCTGTCTGCGACAGCTGCTTTCCAATCGTACTGTGCGGTATCCAGGAAAATGGCTGATACCGCTGATGAATCTTCACCTGACGAATCTGGCTTATATACTGATATGCCTGTTCTGACATTTGAAACAGATAGTGATTCATAACCGGCAGCAGATAGATCGTGTGTGGAAAAAATATCCCTACCGAACACCACATGATCTCACCGCAGATAAATTCCTTTGCCAGATCTTCAAACACTGCCACTGCTTCTGACTCCTGCGTTGTCTCAAATGCTGACAACGTAATATGTGGCGGAACCTTATCTGCAAGCATCACTTCATTCCCCGTGCGTTTTGCGATCTGATTCATATACGACTGGATTCTTTCATTTATCACATCATCAAAGTATAAAGATATCAAATACATAGGTTAGCCTTTCAAACCTGCTGACTGACGGATCATATCTTCCACTACGATATCATATATCTCGCCGATACTGTTGCAGTATTCGAGCACTTTCCACGGCTCATTGGTATGAAAATGAATCTTGATCAGGTCTTCGTCACCTACTGCGATCAGACAGTTTCCTTCAAGATGCTCTGAGATGTAATCGGAAATCTCATCCTCATCCAGATCATCGTCCCTGCGGTCGATTAATAACTGCGTGTC
The DNA here is from genome assembly GCF_003464045.1 of Dorea sp. AM58-8. Classification (NCBI taxonomy): domain Bacteria; kingdom Bacillati; phylum Bacillota; class Clostridia; order Lachnospirales; family Lachnospiraceae; genus Dorea; species Dorea sp. AM58-8. Next base: position 106,443 of record NZ_QSDM01000011.1, read on the forward strand.
ATAACGATATGCAAACTGATCATCCTCTACGTCAATGCTATGTACATTTTCCATCTATTCTGTCCTCCTGTAATTCATTCATTTAAAATTTCATTACTATTTTAGTATAACCAGCTCTGTGATTCAATGCTATAATAGCATTTAAATAATCAATGGAGTGTATTAATTATCTTGAAGGAAGAATAACCTAAAAGGCGCTCCGTCATACGGAACGCCTGAATACTTTTCTATAACATTTCTCTATCTAATTACATGATGTTGGGACCCTGGCATCATTACATTCTTACCGGATTCACATGAATCAGGATATGTTTGATCTTCGGCCAGCCCTGTTCGATCGCATCATGTACGTTCTCTGCGATCGCATGGCTGTCTTTTAACGACAGATTCTCGTCTGCCCCGATTTCCATCTCCACATAAACCTTGTTGCCAAAAATACGGGTCTTCAAAAGATCCACCTGCTCTACGCCTTTGGTATTCAATGCGCAGTTTCTCAAAGCTTTCTCGGTCTGCTCATCACATGCCTTATCTACCATCTTATCAATAGCATCTTTGAAAATATCAAATGCTGCTTTCTCAATAAATACACAGATCACTATACTTGCGATTGGCTCCATGATTGGGAAGCCAAGTCTCGCGCCACCGATACCGATCAGTGCGCCTACCGATGATAATGCATCAGAACGATGGTGCCATGCATCTGCCATCACTGCACTGGAATCAATCTTCTTTGCATAATATCTGGTATACCAGAACATTGCTTCTTTTACCAAGATTGATACGACTGCTGCGATCAGTGCCAGCATTCCCGGTATCTCAGATGCATATTCACCGTCAAGTAATGTCTTGACTGCGGCATAGCCAATACCAACACCTGTCCCTGCAAGTACCGTAGCCAGTACAATGGCTGCCACACATTCCATTCTCTCGTGTCCATACGGATGATCCTTATCTGATGCCTTTCCGGAAATCCGCACGCCGATCATCACGATGATACTGCTGAATACATCTGATGCAGAATGTACCGCATCACTGATCATTGCTCCTGAATGTGCTACAAAACCTGCAATCAGCTTAAATACTGATAAGATCAGATTCCATACTACACTCACTAACGAGACTCTAATTGCTGTCTTTTCAAATTCATTTTCCATGTCCATAACCTCCATTCATTGACAAGCACTCCTGCTCTTTCATAATCAGACATTCTGTCTGCTGTTATGTACATGGGCATAAAAATACACCCACGTTTCAGTAAATCTACTGTCCCGTGGATGTACATATCGTCTTATTCTCCACTGTCACTTCTGTGACCCGGCCCCAGGTTTCCCCGGCCTGTTCAGTTTGTACTGTAGTTAATATATGCAGTGCAAAGAGTTTATAATATAATACACAGAAGTCATGAAAAATGCAAGACATTTTTCGATTTTTTCAATTATCTGAATTTTCACTTATTCGCACCCTTTCAGTACCTCCACCATATCCAGTTTACGGATACGTTTGGAGAACATGAAACTTACCAGCATAGATACCGCCATAACGAGTATTCCGGACAGCACGTAGTCGATCATCGGTAATTTCAGCATATAGTCAAAATTCTCGCCATTACTGTTCATCATCGCATTCAATGACACATTGCCAAGCGGGATACCGATCACAATTCCGACCAGTGACAACCACAGATTCTGCACGCTGAGAAGCTGGCGGATCCTACCGGAACGGAAGCCCATAACCTTCAGTGTTGCCAGTTCCTTGATTCGTTCATTAAACGACAACGAACCAGAATTGTATAATACAACGATGATCATAATGGAAGAAAATCCGATCATCATATATACCATAAGATTAACCATTGACATACTGTTCTCATATGCCTTTTCCATATCCGGTTTACTGGATACGCTGATAATATAGTCTTTATCTTTCGTATTCTCTGGTTTCTGATTACTCATCAGCAGGGTCGGTGTATATTCTGCGCCTGTCTCTTCATAATCTTCTCTGAGCATCGCAATTCCCTGTGTATCCGAACACCGATAGATCATGCCGACTTTTGCTTTATACCAGGTATTCTTTGAATACAAATGCCAGTATATAGTATCTCCAACCTTAATATCCATATCTTCTGCCAGTTTCCGGCTTAAGCCAACCGTACCCGGCACAAGATCTGTTACTTTATTATTCAGATCCAGAATATTATAGAGATGTTCTCCTTCCAGAACCGTAATGGTCTCTTTCTTCTTCTCTTTTGAGGATGCATTTTTCACCTTTGAGATTTCCACTGCATCCTGCATCACCAGTTCTCCGTCCACACTGTCTGCCAGTGCATCCACATCTGATAGTTTAGCATCTGACGATAGTTTTGTCTGATATTTTGCTACTGCTGTCCGCTCAAAATTCAGATCCACCATCGTGCTAACTAATGAGCCGCATCCGGTTCCGTACATCATCATAAGCATTCCGACTGCCGTTCCGACAATACACATAAATGCTCTTAACTTCGCCCGCGATATGTCGCGCAGATTATACTGGCTGTTAAATGACAGTTTCTTCCAGAATGGCAACTTTTCAAACAAACACCTTTTGCCCTGTCTCGGCGGCGCCGGGCGAAGTGCTTCCGCCGGGCGTATCCGCAGAATCTTTCTGCAGCTCAGATATGCTGATAATACACATACCAACACGACTACCAGAGAAATCACCAGATACATCGGATGGAAAACGGAATGCAGATCCGGTACAATGTACCACGTTCCAAACATACTCATGATTGTCGGGCATCCCCATAAAATCCCAAGCAACAGGCCAGCGCTCACACCAAGCACCGATACTACAAGGCTGAAGCTTACATAATGAAGCAGTACCTTCCATTTCTTCATACCCAGCGCATTCAATGTACCGATCTGTGTCCGCTGTTTTGCCACCATACGGTTCATTGTAGTTGCAATTACCAACACCGCAATACCCACAAATATCACAACAAACACATAAGAAAATGACTGATGCTGGTCAAGCTCACTGTCAAGTCTTGCAAGTCCAGGCACCGATTTACGATCGATCATTGCCGAATAATCATGATCCAATGCCTCAGCGATTTCATCCTCATGCTCCAGTGCTCCATTATCTTTGGTACGGATGATCATCTGCGTATACGGCATGGAATCAGACTGATCCGAAGATGCCAGTCCTGCGATCACATCCACAATACTAATCTTTCCCTGTGTAAAGAGATGCTGTACATACTCCTCTGCCGGAAATCCATCCATAGACATATACACGATTGCGATATTTTCCAGATAAGTATCTGCATCTCCGTCTGCCTGACGATATTCGTATTCCGCGCTCTCAGTCAGTCCTTTTATCGTCTTAGTAAATGTTACTCCGTCATACTCCATGGTAAATCGATCACCCACATGAAGATTCCGCCTCTCGGCAAATGCATTGGCAATCCAGACACCATCTTTATCCGAAGGATCAAACTTCTCACCTGAAATATAATATGGTGTATTGACCGTATTTTCATTTTCCAGGAAGATATCCACCTGTGCCCCACCGCAGTCTGGAGCCGTGCCTGTAATAGCAGTCCGAAGCTGAACCGACTGGACGAAATCAAGATCCCGTACTTTCTCTAACTGTTCTTCTGAAAATCCTTCTCCATATACCCATACATCGGACAGATTGCACTCCTTATGATATGCCTCTCTGGCAACATTCTGCGATAATACATGTCCTTCAAATGTGCAAAATAATGTCATTGCCAGTGCCGATAACAGAAATACTGAGATAAATGCTCCAAAATTCTTCCTAAAATCACGCAGCATTTTGCGAAACAGCATTACCACTCCACCTCCCTTACCGGAAGCGGATTCTCATTGATAACGATCTCGGATATCTTACCATTTTTCATACGAATCACCTTATCCGCACACTTGGCAATATCCGCATTATGGGTAACAATGACTACCGTATTACCATGCTCTTTTCCAAGCTTCTGAAGAAGCTCGAGCACAATCACACCCGTCTCGGAATCCAGTGCGCCGGTTGGCTCATCACCAAGGATGATCTGCGGTTTCTTGGCTAATGCTCTGGCGATAGACACTCTCTGCTGTTCACCTCCCGATAACTGCGATGGAAATTTATCCTTGTGATCCGCAAGACCTACTGCTGCCAGCATCTCATCCGCACTCGCCGCATTCTTGACAATACTCTTCGTCAATGCCACATTTTCATATGCCGTCAGTGTCGGGATCAGGTTATAAAACTGAAAAATAAATCCAATCTTCTCTGCCCGGTAATCGGATAACTGTTTATCCTTCATATTGGATATCGTCGCCCCATCAATGATCACTTCGCCTTCCGTAGGCTGATCCATGCCGCCAAGCATATTCAGCACAGTAGACTTGCCCGCGCCCGACTGTCCAAGGATTACCACAAATTCACCCTTATCAATCGTAAAATTAATATGGTTGACCGCATACTGTAAGGCTTCCTCCTCACCATAAGTACGTACTACATCCCGAAATTCAATGACTGTCTGTCCCTCTTTACTGCTCATATACCGTCCTCCCGGTGTCTGTTTTATCTCTCTTTTATCTGTACAGGCACACCTTTTTCTATCAACGTATCCAACATCTTAGCAAATCCTTTCGGATCACGGATCTGATATTGCATATGATTACATCCTTCAAATACCGGATACTGACCATACGGATACACCCGCATGACCGCTTCACGGTATTTCAAATGATCTTCTATACTTCCAAATTCAAACACAGTCTGCCTCTGTAACTCCTCTGACAGTGCCGGAAATGGTTTATCTTCCAGACTGTCTGCAAGCTGTCTCCGTATATTACCATAGGTCAGTGCTTTTCCCGCCGCGATAAAATAAGGTTTAATCGCTTCATCATCGCACCACAGAATCTTTTTCAGCGTTTTTCCGTTTGACCAGTACAGACTCTTAATCGCCAGATATAAAAACGGAGCCATGATCCGGCGCGTCATTTTAGCAATCTGTGCAAATTGTCCGCCGTCAAAAAACGCATGCTCTACTTCAACTCCTGATTTTGTCAGGAATGTCATTGCAAGATCTGCCCCGATAGAAGACGCCACCACGAGTGCCAATCGGTCAATCTGCTGTCCTTCAAGAAACTTCCTGATCTGCTTTATCTCTTCTGTCTTACTTTCGTATCTCTGTCCTTCACAATACACCGTCGATGTCGGCATAATACAATAATATGTTTCCTGTAGATATTCCGCCACAGGTATACTGCTTGCACCCGTCACACCCATTGCATGGAAAAATAATATTGCCGGATTGGACTTATTTCCTATCGTCTTAAAAAGCATAATCAAACCTTCTTTCACTGCCTCGCTGCCAACGTTATATTCGTCATAGCTTACGTTCGTTAGTTTACGCTAACTTATATTCAAAATTATACCATGCATCTCTTACGTGTCAAGAAATGCATGGCATAACAATCCTCATTTTGTATGACACTCTAACTCAGTAATTCTCTTACGCTTTCCGCATCGTATACCACTTCTTTTACATGCTCTACTTCTATCTTATACAACGCATGTGCTGCAAGATGCTCTGCAGCCTGTTCCAGATCACGGATACCGCTGGTATTAGAATACAGTTCAATAACTGTATCCAAGGCTTCATCCGTCATAATGCATTCATCCGCAGACAGACCGATTCTCTTCAGAATCTTAGGCAATGCAAATTTGGAAAAGATTACTTTCTTTTCTTCAGCCGTATAATCCGGAATATCAATGACTGCAAAACGTGACATCAACGGTGCACTGATCTGATCTCTGTCATTGGCTGTTGCAATCGGATATACACCAGATGTAGGAATCATACATTCCATATAGTTATCTGTAAATCCAAGATTATCAAGGAGTGTCAGCAGTACATCTGCCGGGTTACCATTCCCTTTTCCTGATGCTGCTTTATCCAACTCATTAATAATAAATACCAGATTAGAAGACTCTGCCATGCCAAAGGCTTCCATGATAATACCTGGCTTTGCATTAGAATAGATTCTGGAACTTCCGGTAAGCTGTTCCGGGTCATTGATCGAACTCATATCCAACGTACTCCAAGGAAGCTTCAAAATACGAGCCACCGCATATGCAATCTGTGACTTACCTGTACCTGCCGGACCGATCAACAACAGTCCATATGCAGGCAATGTATGAGTACGGTTAATCTGAATGATCGTCTCAATGATTCTCTGCTTTACACGCTCCATGCCATATAATTCTTCATCCAGAATACGTCTTGCTTCTGCTGGATCGATTGCTTCAAAATAATCTTTTTTCCACTGGATGTTTAACATCATAGACAGTGCTCTCTGCGCATGGCGGCGTTCCTCCGGAGACACTTCATGCGAACGTGCTACCGCAAGGTTTCTTCTCGCCCAGAGTCGGATATTATCCGGTAATGTCCGTCCCGCACAGTTCAGGAAATCTGTGATACTCTGAATACTGGTAAGTTTCATATCGTCACCAGACTCTTCCTGATCTTCATCATCTATCTCTTCTTCCGGCGCATCACTTGCAAATAATCTTTCAATCATAAACTGCAGGAATCCGTCTTCTGCTGAAAGCTTTGTACCGCCGCCAAACGCAATCTCGCGAATGCGGTATACACAGTAACCTTCTGAATTATTTACTCCGGACAGACGTACATTGATCCGATTCTCACCCAGCCATTTCAACAAACTCACAAACCGTGAATCCACGCGGAGAATATCTGCACTTACTTTTCCGCCTTCCTCATCAAATTCAAATGCAGTCTGCTTATTCTGATTAGCAAACACACCGCAGGAATGATGCTTCCATTCCTTCTTGCTGTTATCCAGAATCAGAATCGGCTGCTCCGCTGATGCATGATCCGCATCTGATGCAAATGTTGTATAGGTACACTTCACCGGTTCTTTTGTATCCGGTGTATTATTAAAATCAAATACTGGCATTCTTCTACTCCTTATGCAATATATTTATTTAAAGCATTGTTCAATCATACATTTCAAAAAACATTCTCAGTTATTATACATCATTCCTTCGTAACAGGCTATATATTTCACTTCTAATTCGTCTCTATTTTTATATTATTTTTTATCAATCTCTGCATTGTAGCTTATAGTCTGATATCAAAAAAGCCCAGATCATTGTTATGACCCAGGCTTTCCTAATATTTATCTATACTCTGTTTATTCAACTACATTCATTGAAATGTTCATTACATTATCATCAGCCATAGATAACACTAATGTATATACTCCGTTATCTGCTGCATACATTCCATCCTCTGTTACAGCATTGTTATCATATCCAGCATTTTTGCATTTCTCTACATATGCGTTGTAAGAATCTTCTGATGTGTTAGCAACATCTGCAACAACTGTTTTTTCAGTTGCATACATGCTTCCTGTAGATGATACCGGTGTTGGAACTGAATGTGCCATGTCTGTATCCGGCCAGCTCATTTCCGTATATCCGGAGGGATCTGCCGTGAGATTATTTGTCTCCTCTGCTCTTCCCTGTCCAACTGCAAATCCACCAAGTACCAAAACCACTGCTAATGTTACTAATAATTTCTTTTTCATATTTCCATTCCTCCATTAGAACTCTTTTCCTATCGATGTTTGCATTATATAACATCCTACATTCAACAACAATTAGCAAAGGAAACAGAAAAATTTTCATTTTTATATCAGTTTGGGTATTTTTTAACAATCAGCACCACCAGCTTAGCTGGTGGTTTGCTCTGTCCCTGTAAGGGACTATTACCGGCTTGGACCTCAAAGGTCCTACGAAAATAAGGTCCCCAACCGCACCTCAT
>NZ_QSDM01000012.1:0-113172 GCF_003464045.1 Dorea sp. AM58-8
CAAGGAAAGGAGCAGACACCATGAAAGAAAAAAGACGGGATAACAAAGGTCGTATCCTGCATACTGGAGAGAGCCAACGAACAGACGGAAAATACTTATATAAATATGTGGACGCATTTGGAAACACAAAATATGTGTATGCTTGGAGATTGACACCCACAGACCCGACACCAAAGGGAAAACGGGAAAAACCCTCACTTCGAGAACTGGAACAGCAGATAAGACGGGATATTGAGGACGGTATCGATAGCACAGGCAAGAAAATGACGCTTTGCCAACTCTATGCCAAACAGAACACACAGAGGGCAAATGTGAAGAAAAGCACAATGAAACAACGGGAACAACTCATGCGGTTATTGAAAGAGGATAAGTTAGGTGCTAGGAGCATTGATACAATCAAGCCCTCTGACGCTAAAGAATGGGCGTTACGCATGAAAGACAAAGGCTTTTCCTACAATACCATTAACAACCATAAACGCTCGTTAAAAGCGTCATTCTATATCGCCATACAAGACGATTGTGTAAGGAAAAACCCTTTTGATTTCAAGTTGAGTGAAGTCCTAGAAAATGATACCAAAGAGAAAGTCGCATTGACAGAGGAACAGGAACAAGCCTTATTGTCATTTATTAAGACAGACAATGTGTATCACAAGTATTATGATGATGTGCTGATACTGTTAAAGACAGGACTTCGTATCTCGGAACTGTGCGGACTGACAATCATGGACGTTGATTTTATCCATGAGGTTGTAGTTATCGACCACCAGTTACTAAAGAGCAAGGAACAAGGTTATTATATTGAAACGCCTAAGACAAAAAGCGGAACAAGGCAAGTGCCATTAAGCAAGGAAACGATACAAGCATTTCAACGGGTTATGAAGAAACGCCCAAAGGCAGAACCATTTGTGATAGACGGACGGGGCAACTTCCTATTTGTCAATCAGAAAGGCAAGCCCAAAGTTGCGATTGATTACAATATGCTTTTTGTCCGTATGGTAAAGAAATACAACAAGCACCATAAGGATAGCCCTTTGCCACATATCACACCGCATACGCTACGCCATACATTCTGCACAAGATTGGCAAGCAAGAACATGAACCCGAAAGATTTACAGTATATCATGGGACATTCAAATATCAGTATCACAATGAACTGGTATGCTCATGCGTCCATAGATACTGTAAAATCAGAGGTTCAGCGTTTAATCGCATAGAAGTATTTACCACGATTTTAACCACGCTTGATAGCGAAAATATAAAAAGATAGACCTAGATATGTGAGGTTTACCACAAAAGCAAAATGCCCGTAGAGCCGATAAAATAAGGCTTTGCGGACATTTAAGAAGATATAAAAAGATAGTTAAAAAGATATATATAATTTCTCTTAATTCATTATATTCTTCGCCCGTATCTGTAGCATTTGCACTCAACAAGCTGCTGTTGTATCTAGCCCGTTTGACGCCAGCTCCTTTATCATCCCGCTGTATCTCTATATCATATAATTTCCCTTCTAAATCAACTGCATATATATCCAGCCGAATTGATCTTCCCTGAAGATTATGAATGACATGCTGCACATGAACATCCTGAACTTTCAAATCGTCCCGATTCAGAATAATCTTCAAAAGAATTTCTGCACATTCCGAATCTTCAAATACTTTACTCATAAAGTCATCATCTAACAGGCGGAATTTTTTGATACGTTCCAAATCTGCTTCATGCATTTTCTGTAAATCTGAAACTAATTTATCATTTGGCTTCATACAATCCTCTCTCCTTTCACGAATATCTATAAAAGCAGAAATGACCGTCAAAGCCTTCGCTATATAACTATTTTATATAGTCTATAGTTTTTAGTCAAACAGATTTTATAGAATTAATTTTATGTTGTCTTTTAGTTATTTTCTCACATCCTATCACAAAATCAATCCAGAATCAATAACGAATTAAGTAAATAATATTTTTATATTTTCGCTTATTATCTTGACATAGTTGATTCCAAATGGTATACTCACCGTACCTTTTAAATAACTTTTGCTCTACAAGCAAAGGAGGGCGACTATGAATCACAAATCTATCAATTACGAATCTGAACAGAATACGGAGCGTGTTAACGGAGTTCATGAAGCTATGCCTGCGTATGCAGTTCCACGAAAAAGACAGGGGGAATATACCTTGGAAGACTACTATGCTCTACCAGACGATATCCGTGCTGAACTGATCGACGGCGAACTGATTTTTCTGGAGGCTCCCTCATCTATTCATCAGGAATTAATTGGCGAATTATTTTTTGAAATCAAGCTGTATATACGTACCAATAACGGCCCTTGTAAGATTCTTCCATCACCGTTAGACGTGCAATTGGACTGTGATAACCGCACGATGCTCCAGCCTGACATTTCCGTCATCTGTCATCGCGACCGCATCGTGAAAAAAGGCGTATACGGTGCACCCGATCTCTGCATTGAGATTGTCTCCCCGTCCAGCCGAAAAAGAGATTATGAAAAGAAACGTATGAAATACCAGAATGCCAGCGTACGTGAATATTGGATTGTAGATCCTAAAACAGAATCTGTCCTGTGCTATTTCTTTGAAGAAAGTGACAAACCTCATTCTCATACTTTCGACGATAAGATTCCTGTGCGGATCTATGACAGCAATCTAGTCATCAATTTTGCAGAAATTAAGGAGCGGCTTGTATAAACCGCTCCATGATGACTTTTCTTTTTTATGCTTTATATGACTATTTTTCATGTCAGTTTAGCCAATGCTCCTAACTGCCCATTCAGCAATTTTCTGTTCAGAAGCTTTTGCCTCAGCTCCATGAATCGCAAGACTTATCCCAAAGATTGCACCCTTGCACGCCTTTTTAAGTCCCTGTTCGCTGCTTCCCAGTCCGCTTCCTTCATGTGTCATCAGTCCCATTACCTTCTTGCCTGTAAAGTCCAGCTTCTCGAGCTGTGTAAATACTGCCATCGGATAAGTTCCACACCAACACGGTCCACATACAAAAATTTTGTCATATGCAGCAATATCTTTTAAATATGTTTTCAATTCCGGTCTGGCATTCTCCTGCCATTCTTTCTTTGCTTCTTCTACACATGCACGATAGCTCTCTCCATACTCCGTTACAGTTTCGATTTCAAAGAGATCTCCTCCCACCGCTTTCTGGATATATTCTGCACAAATTTCTGTGTTGCCCTTTGCAAGCTTCTCTATATTACCATTCACGTAATTCTCACCCTTTCGAGAATAGTAGATGATCAAATTCTTCGCCATATCTGTATTCCTCCTGTCTGAATGTTTAATTGCCTTTGTATACTCATACATTTTACTCGTCTGTAGCTATTCAGGCAAGAGTAAACTTATCAGATTCTTGGTATTCATTCTCTTTATTGCCATCGTTTTTAACAGGCAATTCTACTACTCCATTGCGATCAATATCCGTTGCATAAAGACTGTATTTTGGAGTTATTCATATGGATTTTTCTTGTTTTTTATGATATTTTCTAAATAGTACCAATAATTAAAAACCATTTCAAAGGAGGTATCCGTATGAAGCCCCAAAAAAGGTTCCGTTTTCTAATTATCGCACTAACAGCAACCATTTTTCTATCAGCATGCAAGTCATCAGAAAATAATAACTCTGTCAGTACTGCCGCTAAAAAAATTATCCAGACAATTGCTAACTGTCCGAACGAAGAATACTATTCTACGAGCGATATAACTGCTATCGGAGAAGGTACTGATAGTAGTTCAGAAAGTTCAGAAACCGAGCCCGAGCCTGTAGATACCTACCAGAATTTAAAAGATACACTCGGAGAATATTTTACTGATACGGCTTTTGATGCATTTTATAGCCAGGGAATTGCCGATAAATATTTCTCCGACGCTTTTATCAATAATTATGAAATCTCCGTTCAGGATATAGAATTGGTAGAAAAGAAGGATAATTCCGAAACCGTAAAAGTAACCTTAAAAAAAGGGTCTGTTGAAGACACCAATACCTTCTTGTTCACATACGATGATGACGGGCTTGTCACTAAAATCGTTATTACCGATTAGACAAAAGCCGCCGGACAACCTCGTGAAACTTCGTTCACTCAGCCCGCGGGCATACGCCCTCGCCTATTCCGTAAGCCGCTGAACAACCTCGCAAGCACAGCTTGCTCAGCCCGCGGCATATGCCTCGCCTATTCGTAAGCCGCCGGACAACCTCGTGAGCATAGCTCACTCAGTTGTGGGGCGGCGCCCCATGTATGCTTACGGCAGTGCTACAACCTCGTGAACTTCGTTCACTCAGTTGACGGGCATACGCCCTATGCATAAAAGAAAGAGAGGCCAGATCCCTACAAGTAGGATCTTTCCTCTCTTTCTTCCATGCGCACTGCCTATTTCTTAACAATATTTATATCTACTCGAAAATGTTGATTTTACGCTGTTTTTCGCTATCTATCTTATGATTTACTCCATTTTTACTCCAATTTTAAGCCAATATTTTCAGTTCGGCTACTTCTTCTTTTTTCTTTTCTTCTGAAACGTGCGTGTATAAATCGGTTGTCATTGCCAATGTGGAATGACCTAAAAGTTTCTGCACTACCTGTTGGTCTACTCCATTTTCATAACACCTTGTAGCGTATGTATGTCGCAAAGTATGGCAGGTAAACAGTTCAAATATCTTCGGCTCTCTCTTTTCTTCCTTTGCTAGTTCAATCTCTATTACATTGATTTTTGCCACATAGTCTTTGATTGCACTATTGACGTTATAATAATAAACTGGCGAACCGTCCGAACAGGTAAATACCAAGTTTTGAAATTCTTTGTGCTGTTTCCATATTGAGCGTTTCCACATCTTCTGTTCTGTCTGCTTTATCTTCTGATTTTGCAAAATCTCATACACTTCATCTGTCATAGGAATTACACGATTACTGGATATGGTTTTTGCAGTCGTATAGAAAAACTTTGAACCCTCTACGGGACTAGAAGCCTTTGAATAATGAATTGTCTTATTGATTGTAATTTCTCTTTTTTCAAAGTCACAATCTTCCCATTTTAGTCCCAGCACTTCTGCTTTTGTCAATATAAGTCTAAAAAAAATTTGCTTTTAATTCGCAAAAAGCACCACTGTTTTCATCCAGTGATGCTCCTGCGAACAATCTTATTCCGTTTATGCTTTTTCTTCTTTGTAGAAAATGTCATCCATCTTCCAGCTTATCTCCATACGACCTGGTTCATAAATAAAGACTTTCTCAATAATCTTTGACAGCTGTATTTTGTCAAAATCCTGCAATGCTGCAATCTCATTTACTTCCATTTCTTTTTCTGTTGCTTCATCACATTTTTTCTTCGCTACTGCAATCTCATTCTCCAATTCTGCTATCTGCAAAGTGATTTCTAAAATACGGGAAGTCGTTTTTTCCAGTTCTTCCATATACCCTTCCTTGTCCAACACTTCTGAACGATAATCAGAATATAGTTTCATCTTTCTTGACGAGAGTCGCTTTTTTTCACTTTTCAGTGTTGCGATATTTTCTTCTTTCAAAATTGTTTTATGCCATTCTCTTTTCTTTTTCTCAAGATTTTCCGAAATGAATTGTGCCATATTTCTGGCTGCATCCAGTACTGTTTCTTCTGCTTCTTTCCTGTCCATTTTACTTTCCGCACACCCACTAAGACCACTGATATGTGCCTGCATACAGCGATACCCAGTCTCTCTGCTGGTAAAACCAAGTCTTCTTCCACAGGTCGGGCAAAAGAAAATAGGGCAGGCTACTCCTCTTTTTGCAAGAACTTTTTTCTGGTTAGTAAACGCTTTCTCATTTGCTTTCCGGAATAATTCATCGGATATAATTGGTTCATGTGCATTTTCTACAACAATCCACTCCTCTTTATCATTGGAAACCAATTTATTGCTTCCTGTTCTTGCCACTCTCTTTTTATTCCAAATAATTTTTCCAAGATACACTTCATTTTTGAGCATATCTGAGATTGTTGTGACTGACCAGAGTTTCTTTTCTTTTTCGTTTTCTCTGTGCATTTTTATACCTTTTCTGCACATATACTCCCTGCATGTAAGCACATGGGTTTCGTTCAGATATTTTGCTATCTGTCCTTTGGTTTTCCCATCTGCCGCCATTGTGAATATCAGTTTCACTGTTTCAGCCGCTTCTGGATCTATAACCAGATGATGCTTATCTTCTGGATCTTTAATATATCCATATTTTGGAAAAGCCGGCATATATTCACCGTTTTTAGCATGTGTTTTCATCGCAGAACGAACTTTTCTGGACAAATCTCTGCTGTACATTGCGTTCAGCATATTTTTTAACGCTACACTCATTCCTCCAGTAAAACCAGAGGAATTGATACTGTCAAAACCATCGTTAATTGAGATAATTCGAATACCAAGGACTGGCAGGATTTTTTCCAGATAATTCCCCACTTCCAGATAATCTCTTCCAAATCTTGAAAAGTCCTTTATAACAATACTTTTTATACGTCCTGCTTTTGCATCTTCCATCATCCTCTGAAATCCTGGACGGTTAAAGTTTGTACCACTGTACCCATCATCTACATATTCAACTACTGAACAGTTAATAAATTCGTCCTGTTTTTTGATGAATTCGTTTATCAGCATTCTCTGTGCACTGACACTGTTGCTTTCGGCTTTTATACTGCCATCTACATCATTATCCTCCGACGAAAGTCTGATATAAACAGCGATACATTCTGTTACTGGCATGACTCAGCCTCCCGTTCTTTTGCATATTTTCTTAATTCTTCCAACATATCATCATACACCAAACGTACCGTAATAGAACCGCTTTCATGTATTTCGATTTTTTCTACAAAAGCATTGACCATTTCCTTTGTCAGCGTTCTCGTATTGCGGTATTTATTGATCAATGTTTCCCATTCTTCCTCTGTGTGAAAATTTTTTTCATATCCAACCTGATGCTTTAATAAAATCTCCATGTTATTCTGGATCTCTTTTTCTGTTTCCGCATCCTGCTTTGAAAATGTTTCATACTGCTCTGCATCAATAATACGGCACACATAATCCTCAAACAATCTTTCCCGGTGTACTGCCACTTTTTCCAGTTCTTTCCGGCATTTCTTGATTTCCCTGTTAAACACATCATATTTTTTAATGCTTTCCTGTCTTTGATTCAACCGCCGAATCAAATCTACATTTTCAACATATACATTGATATGTACACGTATCACACGCAGTACATAATCATTCACTTCCAAATCAGTGATAGAATGTGGCGTACACTTCCCGTGGAGCTTATTATTTCCACAGTAAAACCTACGATGATTGCCTTTTGTTTTCCCATATAAATACATGGTTTTTCCACAGTCTGCACATACAATTTTCTGCTTGAAAAAGTTGAAGTCTCTTACATTATTGCCATTTGATTTACGAGCTTCATTAACCCGTTTTACGATATGACCAATCTTTTCCTGTACCTCATCAAAATCCTTTCTGCTCACAAGTGCCTCATGGGTATTTTTGATAATGATCCATTCTTCTTTCTGATTCATTTTCTGTCTCTGTGCTGCCCAGGAATCATTGGTAAACTGATTATGCACACTATCACCGGCATAATATTGGTTCTCAAGGATTTTGTGGACTGTTCCTCCACTCCATGTCCATGTCGCTGACTTTTCATTTGCTTTTCCTGCTTTATCCAGCTTGTAGGCTTTCGGGCAGAGATACCCATCCGCATTTAATTTCCGGGCAATCTCTGCATAAGTCATTCCATCAATAAAATACTGAAATATCTTTTTCACCACTGGTGCTGCTACCGGATCTGGAATCAGCTGATGAGGATTATCCTTGTCTTTTTCATAACCATAAGCCATCTGACCGGAAGGAAATTCGCCATTTGCCCAGCTCGTCCGGTATGAACTTCTTATTTTCTTTGCCAAATCTCTGGAATAAAACTCATTATACACGTTTGACATGCTGATCAGCAGGCTTATGTCATCTCTGAACGAATCATAATGATCATTCACCGAAATAAAACGCACATTAAAGAATGGGAACACTCTTTCAATATAGCTTCCTGCCTCTACATAATTTCTTCCAAGTCTAGAAAGATCTTTAACAATAACACAGTCAATATTTCCCTCTTTGATGTCCTGCATCATCTCATTAAAACCATCTCTCTCAAAATTAGTTCCGGTTTTAGATATATCATAATATTCCTTTGCAACCACGATATCTTTCTGTTCTTTTACGAAATTATGAAGCAGAACCATCTGCGTTTCTATCGTATTTCTTTCTCTGTTCTTTTCACTCTCATAGGAAAGCCTTGCATAAAGGGCTGCATGTGAAACTTTTTCACACTGGTTTTCAGCTTCTGTAACCAAATTTTCTTTATTTCCAACATTTACATAATCTACTTTTCTTGATTTTCGAGCCATTTATACGACCTCCCTCTTTTGAATTTCTATTCTTCCGTCCATACCTGTGCTGACATCGCATCCCACCGACTGTATCTGCCGTAACAGAGATTGATAACAATCATCAAAATTAAATCTGACTTCAATATGTTTTTTGTCATATACTAATATCTGGTCAATCAGTTCAACAGCAACAGTTCTTGTAAGTTCCTGTATATTCTGATGCTCGGCAAAATAATCAAGCCAATGATATTTATCACTTTTTGATTCCAGGACTTCACTGATCTGTTGATCAATGCTTCGGACTGCTTCCTCGGCTTTTTTCCGTTTTTCTGTGTACCCGTCATGAAGCTCTTTATAATCTTCTTTTGAATGATTCCTTCACGGAAATCCTCATATAGATAATCTCTTAACTCCCGGCATCGCACGGCTTCTTTTTCTTTTGCTTCTTTTCTAATTTCCAGTTCTTTTATATCCAATTCTTGAATGGTACTTCATGGATAAAATCCATGATTTTTTTCATATCAAGGATATTCTCAATATGGATTTTTACCAGTTCCAATACTGTTTCTTCTAGTTTACCCATTGGTATTCTGTGTGCTGCACACGCTTTCGTAGCCGCATGTCTGGAACAGATATAGTAAGCGTATACCTTTCCTCCTGCCGGAACATCCCGTTTGATCATCATTGCCCCACAGTCTCCACAAACCGCAAGTCCAGATAATGGATATACCTTTTCCTCGTTCGGAGAAGTCCTTGTATCTATCCCTAATAATCTCTGCACCAGTGCAAATTCTCGTTCTGATACGATAGCCTCATGATTTTTTTCAATTCTAACCCAATCTGTCTCCGGCTTTTTCATCAATTTTTTTACTTTATGGTTTGGTGTTGTTCTTTTTCCCTGCACCAGAGTTCCAGTGTATACTTCATTTTCAAGGATTCTTTTTACCGACATGGCGCTCCATTCTGCCTGTTCGTGTGTTTTAAAATTATCCTGAATCCTTATTCCAAGACTGTGCTTATATTCCATTGGTGAAAGAACACCCTGTTTGTTCAATGCATTGGCAATTGCTGTCTGGCTCATACCTGATAATTTCATGCGGTAAATTTCTTTGACGATACCTGCCGCATATGCATCTAGCACCAGTTTGTTTTTATTATCTGAATCTTTCTGGTAGCCATACGGTGTAAACGCTCCAATATATTCCCCATTTTTTCTCTTTACTTCCAGGTGGCTTCTTATTTTGATAGAAATGTCACGGCAATATGCATCGTTAATGAGATTCTTGAAAGGAATCACGATTTCGTCTGCCTGACTTTTTCCTTCCAGGCTGTCATAATGATCATTGACCGCAATAAACCGCACGCCAAGTGCCGGAAATAATCTTTCGATATATTTTCCGGCATCAATATACTCACGTCCAAAACGGGAAAGGTCTTTTACAACGACACAATCCACAATTCCTTTTTTGATATCTTCCAGCATCATCTGAAATGCAGGACGTTCAAAATTAGAACCGCTGTAACCGTCATCCACCCGTTCTGATACAACAACTATATCCTTTTTATCTTTTAGGAAATTTTTTATCAGATCTTTCTGATTTGAGATACTGTTGCTTTCACGCTTTCCAGCAGTAGCAACATCGCCATCTTCTTTCGATAAACGAACATAAATGGCTGCATGATAGATTTTCTTTGAATTGTTAATTTGATTCATCTTCATCCTCCTTAGTTTTACCTTTCCATCAACATTGGTAAAACCCAGAGGGTGAGTCGATTTTGTCCTGATATGAATGAGGAGTCCTGAATTCCTCGTCTCCATATTAACATAACTCTTCAGATTTTACCATCACTTTTTATACAGAAAGCAAAAGTTCCTCAAATGCATCTTCAAAAGATACTCCATTGTTTGCAAACCTTATTTTCACTTTTACATTTCCTATACAGACAAGATAGGGATTTCCCACCTGTCTGAGATATTGAGCTATTCTTTTTTCCTTCGTCTGATTCCGGTCAATCCTTATTTTTCGGATATCCTTCAATTCCTTCAGATCCACATCATCAAAATCCGTTTCCAGATAGTTTCTATATTCTTCTGCCGTCATGCACTTCTCCTTCCATTCCCATCTGAATCCGTACTGCTTTCAGTACCCGATCCAGGCTCCACTTATTTACTCTTCCGCATTTCTCAATAATACATTTTGTGGAAATGCTCATAACCTGTTCAGCCAGTGCCAAACTTCCTTTTCGGATTCCCGTCATATCATATTTACTGATAAAAACATGTGTTGGCAAATACCGTTTCTTATATATTCTTGATGTCAGCGGAACTACCGTTATGACTGAACTGTATGTATTGGCTTTATTATTGCTCACTACGATCACCGGTCTTACACCACCCTGAACAGATGTTGTAGGAAACATACCGAGATCTGCCCATAAGATATCTCCTCTTCGAATCGTCACTTGTCATCTCTCCAATCTTTTTTTATTTGTAAAGCATTCATAGCGCTATATTGGCTCCACAGGGATACGGCAGAGTTCCTTTCCAAGCTGGAAAGCTCTGCCGCATAACCTCTATAGCCAATTTGATTATTAAACAGTGCTCGCTCGATTCTATTTATCCTCGATACCCCGAATCGTTACTCCTGCATCTGCAGGAAGGGAATAATAACCTGTCCGGATGCTACACTCCGGACCACAACCCAAAAACTCTCATTTCCAGGCTCTGGCAGTTCATAGGTTTACCAGTTACAGACTTCTCAGGGTCTGCAAGTGTATCGCATCTCACACATGTCCTCGCATCACCAGCCTGCCAACTGGCTTTGGTCAGTGCTTTTTCGCAGCATTATTAGCTCTAAAAATGTTTTTACGTCTTATAATCCTATAGCGGCATCTTCCTCGTGCTCACTGTATGAAATGTCACGTCAGTTATTATTGGATATTCAGTTATCATGGTGCAATTTAGGGAGTCCTTAAAGCTCCTCTAATTACTAAAGTCAAATGACTTCGGCAGATGCAAAAAATTTTCAAAATTTTTTAAAAAAATTCTTTCATATACATTTCACGCATTTTATTAAGGATCGTTTTCAGCTTGTACGCTAATACTTGTCTGGAAATCCCCATAATCTCTGCCATCTGCGTCTGAGTCTTATTTTCAAAGAAAATGCCATAAATAATCATGCGTTCCTCCGCATTCAGCTTATCGATCACTTTGTGAATATCCTGCTGTTCCATTTTTGTCAGTACACTGTGCTCCACATCACAGTTCAAATCCGGGAAATCCTCAATCATGAATCCTTCTCCATCAATAGACTGTCCACTGTAAGGTACCTCCCGCAGCATCTTATCCACGACCTCTCCTAATTCGTTCTTAATCTCAACTTTTTTTGCCTTGCTACTTCTGTAAAAATTGTTCATCGCATACGCAACTTCTTTTGTAATCTCGATCATTTCTCCATCAATATTTGCGTAGTACTTTCCTTCATAAAAATATGGGTGTTCAATGTACATATCCGTTCCTCCTAAATTTGAAATCTTGTTGCTCGTTTCAAATCCAGAAGGCGGACCTCTGTTTAGGATCATGCCTGCTCCGCCTTTATCCTGCCGGGATACGCCCGCAGTTATTGGCTGAGAAATTCAGGCACGAAAAAAAGCCCCAGTAGTTTTTTCTTAACTACTGAGGCTTTCGTCTCTTTCTTGTATTCAGTTATCTATGCCTTCTTTCATCAGCATAATCATTGTATCAGGATAAAGTTCACAAAGTATCCGCAATACGTTCCCATAAGTTCATCTCATTATTAGAATCGTACATATTTCAATGTAAAAAGTTCACCGTGTTATTCTTCTACTTCTTTTCCATCTATATGTAGTTGAAATTTATCAGGATTATTGACAACATCATAGTCCTTTCCATATTCTAAAGGTCTGTATTC
The DNA here is from genome assembly GCF_003464045.1 of Dorea sp. AM58-8. Taxonomy (NCBI): domain Bacteria; kingdom Bacillati; phylum Bacillota; class Clostridia; order Lachnospirales; family Lachnospiraceae; genus Dorea; species Dorea sp. AM58-8. The sequence continues at coordinate 12,348 of NZ_QSDM01000012.1, forward strand.
GGCTGTCATTACCGATTCCCCGTCTTCAACATCCTCTTTCCATAAATAGATGTTCATATCAAGGCTCGTCGCATATCCTCTGTCTGTGGAGAATTTTGTTGAATAAAAAGAATCATCCTTGTACATCTGCAAAAGTTCTCTTGCAAACGCTTCTCTATCCTCAATATTTTCCCGGTTAGCGACCACAGTTAAATTTTCATCCCGATTTACGGAAAATGTTCCTACCACATCCGGTTCACCTTCTTTATGACTGGATTCAGGTTTCCCATATATACTTCCTGTAGCAATTATCAAGATGACTGCTCCTGAGATCCCTGTAATTATCTTTTTCTTCATATTTTCATTAATTTCCTTTTAATTTTTTTACTGCATAATTGATCACTTCTTCCGGTGTTGGTCTGTCTCCTTTAAGTGTCATTTTCTTCCATTCTTCCTGCACAGCCGGATCGGGATTATCAAATCCTGCATCTATGGCTATCTGCATTTCTCTGCGTACTTCTTCTGGTGTTGTGTTGTACTTTTCTGCAATCTTCTCATAAATAGTTTTCTCTCTCATTCATTTTCCTCCTATATATAACCGGAATTACTCCTTGTTCTATAGAACCAATTTAGCATATTTCTATTATCATGAAAAGACACTTTACAACTTAAATCTGAATAAATGGTCAAAAAAAGAAGAGCTACTTGCTCTTCCCAGTTTGTCATATCACTCTTCCAATAATGTGTGAATTACTTTGATGATTTTTTTCTGCTCTTTAATCGGAAGTTTTTCAATTTTTTCTGTCAGCTCATTGGTAACACCTGTAACTGAATGTGCCACAACATCAATTAAAAGAGTATCTGCTGAAACATCTAATGCATTTGCAATTGCAACAAAGGTATCCAATTTTGTAACTTTCAAGCCTCTCTCTATTACACTCACATGCGTTGGACTTAAATTTACTAATGCAGCCAGTTCCTCTTGCGTGAGATTTTTTGCTTCTCGTGCTGATTTGATTCGCTGTCCAACTGCTTTCAAATCCATCGTAACACCTCCTCCAGAACGAATAATCGTTCTGAATTTAGTATACTTGTGGATATCTTAAATATACAGAATCGCAAAACCAAGTTCTAATTCTACAGAACTATATCCAAAGTTTTTCTTTGCATTTTCGTAAAAAAGCGTTATGATTGAATCAGTTAAATCAAAGGAGGTATCAAATCATGAAATCACATAAATACTGGTCCTTAGGCGCACTTTTCTGTATGTTGGGATGCATTTATTCTGGAATCAAAAAATCTATGACTGCACATAAATACTTTGCCTATTCTTCATTGCTTTGTATGGGCATGTCCATTTATTCCGGTCACAAACTGGTTTCTCCAAAGAAGAAAAAAATCACTGAATCAAATAATAGTGAGAATAGTTAAATAAAAAATTGATCTTTATTCATCAAAGACAAAGTTGCTGGAGAATATTCTTTCTCTCCAGCAACTTTCTTTATCTTTAAGCCATTGAAACACAATACTGTCCAATCAGCTTCGTCCAACTATTATATTTATTCTTTTCACACACCTTTCGGCAAATTTCATTTTCCATCAATACACAGAACATCTTATCATAATCAAATGCCCAGACAGCACCTTTCACATGGTTTTCCACTGCATTCTGATCTATGCTTTTCAAACGACTAATCATTTTTTCAATTTCTGCATTTTCCAAGTTACCAATATTTTTACAGATGAATCGAAAGAAATTCAACGTTGCATATTCGTCATGCCAATGGAACTCTTCTGGATTGTTTTTAATTTTACTGGCTCGCTGCTGTTCTTCGATTATCTGATCAGCTATACCTTTCATCGAATCTTCGTATCTCATATTACTCACCTACTCTTCCTCAACGCCCAATGACGGTTTAAATCTTTTATCCTTTGCCTGCGGTACCACGATCTCATAAAAGTAAAACCCTAAATATCCAAGTGCCTGCTTCTTCATTTTATAAAATGAAGTCCTACCTATACCTAACTCCTGCTGTACTTCCACATCTGTCTTATTATAATGACTGCAAAAACAGGAATGAAGGATCTCACTGAGCATCACACCATTCGGTGCATAAAACTTCACCAGTGTCATTCCGCGATAGATCATATCTGACAAACCGTAAATGATCATCAGGTTATTCATTTCCCGGTGCATCTTCGGCACATTCAGCTGATTACTATAAATGCTCAGATAACTTAACGCATATGCCATATCTTCATTGATCTTCTCCTGGCACTCCATATCTAGTTCTTCTAACACAATCTGATTTTCTAAAATCAATTTCTGATAGCTTGTCATCAGTTCTTTAATATCAGTATAATGTCTTTCGATTGTAACTTCCAGATAATCCTGTGCATAGCTTGCCATCTGGAAGGTAATTTCTTTCATTGATTTAATTGCATAATCTCTGTCTGTCATCAGTTTCAAAATCTCCTTATCATCATCACACTAACTGGCGGTCTTTCAGACCAGTTCGCTTTCCCCATGATTTTGATGGGAAGCAATTACTTACTACAACTTGCAGAAGCGGATATCCAAAAGGCATTGTGGGAGCTGCCTTTGCTGACCGGAATCCATCTTCTTATGTAAAACCTACAGGAATATAAAGGGAAAGTGACTATCCCTGCCGGTTAATAATCCAAATAATATCGTCTATACCAATCTCTCCTTATGCTGTTTTTCTCTCCATAAACCATTTATCCACTTCATAAAACAAATGGCTTTCCTGTCCCTGTATCATACAGGTATACATCATTCCTACACCGCCTGCCTTTCTGCTGGCACATCGCTCAATTTTCAAAATTCTGTCAATGTTATATTTTCTTCCATCTTCCCAGGTGAAAAATATAGGAACCAGTTTTCCGTCTTTCCGAAACTCTGCCACTACATCTACATACACTTTATTCATACCGACACCTCACTATAAGATCTCTATTGCTCTTGGCGATGCCGGGATTCTGCGGATATATCCATTTAACTCCAACTGCTTGATTCTGGAAAATGCTGATGATGTTGATTTCACCCCGATCAATTTTCCAAATTCCCGTATTGTCGGTGGATATCCATGTTCATTGGTATATCGTAAAATACACTGATAACTTTCTTCCTGTTTTCTGGTTAATGCTTTTTTCAAATCTATCCCTCCAATTACCCATGGAAATAACTATGTGGATGGATCGTGTGCGTACCAGCGTCTAAGTGGGATAAGACTTTATCCTGATACATTGCCGCTCGCTGTATACTGAAATAACCAAACCGTCGTCTGATCTCATCTACAGTACGATCCAGCTTCTCTAACTTTTCCTTTTTCTCCTGATTTCCAAATAAATCCAACTGCACGGGAATATCATCTAACACAAGATCCGCAGCTCGGATTCCCAGGCTTCTAATGGGATGTTCCCATTTGTAATTATCTTTAAATAGCTGAAATGCTGCAGTTACAATCTCGTTTGTAATATTCGTTGGCTGTCGTAAATGTATCTGTCTGGAAAAACTATACAATCGATTATCTCGAACTGTAATTTCTACTGTTTTGCATTTAAATCCATGTTTCCGCAATCGTGCAGCTACACTTTCTGCCAATGCTATTTGAATGATCCAGACATCCAGATCATTTTCCAGATCTCTCGGTGTTGTAGTGCTATTACCTATCGACTTTACTGGTGCTTCATATCCTTCCTTGCAAACCGGATCTTCATCCCAGCCATTTGCGAAAGCCCATAATACATTTCCTATTTTTCCAAAATGACTCTCTAACAACTTTTCGTCTGATTCCGCAAGTTGCCCGATTGTCCGGATTCCAAGTTTTTGCAATTTCTTATTTGTCTGTCTTCCGACATAAAGCAAATCTGACGCTGGAAGCTGCCATATCCTGTCTTTATAATTTTCTCGATTAAACTCTGTGATTGCATCCGGCTTTTTATAATCTGAACCAAGTTTCGCATAAATCTTATTCCAGGAAATTCCAATACTTACCGTTACACCCAGTTCGTATTTAATCCGATGGCTGATTTCTCTTGCAATCGTCATTCCGCTTCCTTTCAGATTTCTGCTGTCCGATACATCCAGCCAGGCTTCATCAATTCCATATGGCTCAATCTTGTCCGTATACTCCGAATAGATTTCTCTTGCCATCTTTGAAAATCTCAAATACAAATCCATCCGTGGTGGTACAAATATGATTTCCGGACAAATCTGTTTTGCCTGCCATAATGCCATTCCGGTCTTTACACCTTTTTGCTTTGCAATATAATTTGCTGTCAGCACAATCCCATGTCTGGCTTCCGGATCGCCACCGACTGCCAGCGGCATTCCGGCAAATTCCGGATGATGCAGCATTTCTACACTGGCATAAAAACAGTTCATATCACTATGCAGGATCACACGCTCACTCAAACTTTTCACCTCCCAGCTGTTTCCTTCAACATGATGTCTTATCAATTTTTGTATGTTTAGTATATATCGACATTCCGGAGATAGTCAAGTAACATCTTGGTTGTGTTTTCTCCATTTTGGAGATTATTGTTGATTTTATTTCTAACATACGGTATAATGCATATAGAAAATTCAAATAGAAATGAGGCGAACAAATGCGTGATTTCGGGGAAATATTAGCAGAAAATAGAAAAAAGAAAGGATACTCTCAATCAGATCTGGTAGACCTGCTTTCTCAGGAAGGTATTCAGGTCACTACAAAAGCAATCTCCAAATGGGAGACCAATGCACGAGAACCAGCTTTACATGTTTTCCTGACACTTTGCCAGTTACTTGATATCGAAGATATATATGAATCCTTCTTTGGAGAAAACCCATATAACATTATGAGTGGATTGAATGAAGAAGGCAGAAATAAATTGATTGAATTTGCTGATATTTTGAAAGCTTCTAAAAAGTTTTCTCCACTGTCTGCAAAAATTATCCCATTCCATCATCCTGTAGAAATTACCTGGGAACCAGTTTCTGCTGGTACTGGAAATTACCTGGAGGATTCTGTAAAAGAAACCTATGATGTAGGACACCTTGCTCCTGAGCAGACTGACTTTGGTGTACGGATTTCCGGTGACAGTATGGAGCCACTTTATCATACAGACGATGTTGCATGGATTCAGAAAAAAGATTCTCTTGCTAATGGTGAAATTGGAATCTTCTATCTCAACGGCAATACTTACATCAAGGAATTACACGATGAGCCAGATGGTGTTTATCTGATTTCTTTAAATCAAAAATATCGTCCTATCCAGGTTTTGGAATCTGACTCTTTTAAGATTTTTGGAAAAGTAATCGGGAAATGCAAAGGTGCAGAAATTCCGGGATTTCATTAGACTTCAACAGCAGGTTCATGATCCTGCTGATAACAATAAGCAAAGGAAGTGATTGAATGGCAATCAATAATACACTAAAAGATATTCGTGAAGAACGGAATCTCATTCAAGCAGATTTGGCTGAAGCCATAGGTTCCTGCAGCCAGACGATAGGCCGCATCGAACGTGGAGAACGTAATCCCTCTCTTGAGATTGCAATCCGGCTGGCACATTACCTGAAAGTGCCTGTAGAAGATATTTTTCAGGTTGAAGACTGAAACACAGCTGCCAGAAAACCGAGGAGTAAAATCCCCGGTTTTCCTTTTGCTCAAAAATCAGTGTAATCCTTTTACGAAATCCGCTGCGTTTTTCATATCTTCTTCATTCGGATGGTCTTTAGCAATACCTCCAACCAGTTTAAATGGTCCGAATGTGTCATACCCTTTACAACCAAATTTTCCAACCACACTGGCATGTCTTTTATCCAAAATCTGCTCTATGGTTTTATAATTCGCACTCCCGCCATAAGTACAGATCAGAAATATCTTTTTGTCGTCCGGTAGATTCTTCTCTGCAAATTCCAATATCGACTGATGAAACTTTGAAAAATAGATTCCTGATGCAAACCCAATCATATCATAACTGCTCAGGTCTGCATCTGGCTGTTTCACAGCATCAATCAAATCCACCTGACATTCTTCTGCGATCCTCTTTACTAATTTTTCTGTATTTCCATGATGCACAGATGCGTATACTATCGCTGTTCTCATTTTTCTTCCTTTCCGTCTGCTCCGTCAATCAGGTCATAGCTCATATCCAAAAAGTCCAATATCTTCGCTTCACTGACTGAACCATCCAGTAAAATCGTGATCCAGTGCTGTTTATCCATATGGTATCCTGGTAAAAATCCATAAGTCTGAATAATCATGCTGGTCATTTCTGGATTGCACTTTACATCCATAATGTCAACCAGATCATTTCCCTCTAATCCCAGTTTCGATTTTTCAACCGTCATGATCACTGCATACCATTTTCCATTTTTATGTCGAAGTACTGCACTGTCCGATAGTTTACTCCATAAATATTCCGGCATTGTGCCATACTGTTTCTGCACATATTCAAAAATTTCTTCTTTCTTCACAATCTATTCAACTCCTGATTTTTCTGATATCCTGCCCATAATCATACCACATTTTCGTATCCCATACTACCTGCCAAATTCTTTTGCATTTTTCCGGTTCTCCTGACTTTAACTAATAGAGGGGTAAAACAGCAAGGACAGGAAGTGAGGATACACTTCCGGAAAATCCCAATTTAGGGTACCCTGCCCTAAATTGAAAAAACGCTGAAAGCAACGATACTACTGCCCTCTCAGAAAGGAGAACCCACCAATGGCTGAAAGAAAGAGAAACAAAGAAATTCATTTTTATGTCACCGAAGAAGAAAGGAAGCTAATCCGCAGGAAGATGATAGAATCAAAAACCAAAAACATGGGAGCTTATCTGCGAAAAATGGCAATCGACGGTTATATCGTCAACACCGATACCACTCCACTGAAGAAACAGTATGAGGAAATGCACAAGATTGGTGTAAATATAAACCAGATTGCAAAAAAGGTAAATATCACCGGAGATCTATATCCGGAAGAAATGCAAGAATTGAAAGAGATGGTGAAAGAATTATGGCGTATCTTAAGATCTTCCCCGTTAAAGTAACAGACAAGAAAGCTCTGGACTACATCACGAATCCAGATAAAACAGATGAAAAACTGTTAGTTTCCAGTTTTGGCTGTTCCCCGGAAACTGCAGATCTTGAATTTTCTATGACAAGAGAAATGGCAAAAAAGAATGGAATGGACAAAGGTGATAACCTGGCATTTCATCTGATCCAGTCCTTCAAGCCTGGAGAAGTTGATGCCGAAACCGCTCATCGCTTAGGGCAACAATTTGCAGACGAAGTACTGAAAGGAAAATATGAATACGTGATCAGTACTCATGTTGACAAAAATCATATTCACAATCACATCCTCTTCAACGCTGCAAGCTTTGTTGATCATCACAAGTATGTTTCCAATAAACGGAGCTACCACAAACTTTGTAGAATCAGCAATCGTATCTGTCATGAAAATGGACTTGCCACCAGTATGCCAACCGGAGAAAAAGGTAAAAACTATAAAGAGAACATGGAATATCATCGTGGCACCAGTTGGAAAGCCAAGCTACGTGTTGCGGTTGATAAGGCAATCTGGGTTTCCATCAACTATGAGGAATTTCTGCAAAAGATGCAGTTAGCCGGATATGAAATCCGCCAAGGAAAGCACCTGTCCTTCCGTGCACCAGAGCAGAAAAACTTCACTTATATGAAATCTCTCGGAAGCTATTATTCCGAAGAAAATGTTCGCATCCGCCTGGCAAAAAATCGTAGCAAAGTAAAAGCTCCAAAGCATCTGTCCAGAGAAGCCCGCCTGTATATCAATATCTCCACGTATGTTACAACCGGCAATCGAGAAGGATTTGAACGATGGGCAAAGCTCAATAATTTGAAAGAGGCGGCCCGCACCTTCAACTATCTTTCCGAAAATAACTTGCTGAATTATGACGATTTCAGGCAGCATGTATCTGACATTGAAGCTTCTGTGAAAGTTGCCGACCAAAGAATAGCACAAATCAACAGTGAACTGAGCACGCAGAAAGTCATTCAGAAACACTGTGATTCTTATCGGCTTTGCCGTAAAGTAATTGAAGATTGTAAATCTGCTAAAAATCCAAAAGCATACCGCACCAAACATCAGGCAGAATACCAGCTCCACGATTCACTAAAAAAAGAGCTTCAGGATCTCGGCGTTACCAAAATCCCAAGCCCTAATAAAGTCCAAAAGCTGATTGAAAATCTTGAATCTGAACAGGCTGCTACTGTCCGGGAAAAACAGGAATTGCAGAAAAAGCAGAAAACCTTGGAAATCATTCAGCAAAATTTCTCTGTGCTGCTCGATGCTCCGGAAATCAATTCAGACTTACTTCCGGCAAAACGGGAATCCGTTTCTGTCACAAGAGGTCAATAAGATTGCACTGCAACTCACTCATTTTCTTCCCAAGGTTTCAGACCCATTTCCTCCCAGGTGACACCATACGGTGCACCTCCGGAGGTATAACCGGCAATAAAGAAAAATCTGTCATCTTGCAAGATTTCTTCTTTAGCCAGATTATCTCTTGTTTCTTTTTTCTGTCTTGCTCGCCTCTGCTGCTTCTTTTGTTTCGCAAAAGCTGCTTTTCTCTGATATGCTTTCGTGTACTCCATACAGTAGAACGCAGCCTGCCGGTCTGCGGCAAGCTGCGCTCCCGCAGCGATGTTTCCATCGACCAGTCCTCCCCGCATCAGGTTCAGCACCGCACGGAGCACGACGGGAAAGAGTGTTGCTTTTTCCCCCTTATCGCCTTGTTGTAGCAGGAACAGTCCTCTTCCTTCGTTGAATACCGCACGCCTCCATCTATCGCCCTGTCAAAAGGTGCCGGCAGATCCATCCCAATCTGCCAGCTGTCAAATAATCTGGTATTTGCCATACGTTTCTGTTTCCTCCAATCTTTTATTTCCTACAATCCCTTGTAATTCTTTCGGCCGCTTCTTTGAAAAATCTCTCTTCCAGGTTCCTTACCGTACAATACAATTCGGGTAAAAGGTATTTGGGTTCTCCACTTTTCCACATTCCAATCCATTATATAAATATATTCGATCAAAGGTTGTTCTTGTCTTCCCTCCTTTTGCCAGCCTGAACATAAAAAAAGACACCAAAAAACAATTCTTTGCTTTTTGATGTCTTTTCTGTCTTTTCAGGCTGATGCCCGAATCAATATTACAGAAGTCCGAACAGACTTCTCCTGTACTTTTCGCACAATCTACTTTCAAATCCCGGACCTCTCCAGAATGAAATTTCTTATTCAGGATATTTCCCAAATAAAACTATTTACGCAATTATCATAGCACTGTATTTTGTTTGCGTCAACATTTCAATCACAATATATAGATAATATCTGTTGATTAGATGCAAATTTCTGTGCTAAATAATTCATTCAAGTTATGCTGTATCATTGCTCTGTTTTTCAACCGAAGCTTTCAATTTCTGAAAAGTCTCTTCGCTGATTGCATGTTCTATCCGACAGGCATCCCTTTCTGCGGTTTCCCGATCAACCCCGACAGCTACAAGCTGCTCCGTAAAGAACTGATGCCGTTCATAAATTTTCTCAGCAACCTCCCGCCCGTCTTCGGTCAGATGGAGATATCCATCTTCATCCACGGTCAGAAAACCGCCATTCTTTAACACACCTACTGCATGGCTGATACTCGGTTTACTGAATCCCATGTGTCGGGCAAGGTCAACGGAGCGAACCATGCCTTTTTCCTTTTGCAATACAAGGACTGCTTCCAAATAATCCTCGCCCGACGCATAAATCTTCATTGCCGCCTCCTTTACTGTGCCAGTTTCCAGCCGATAGCTTCCTGCCTTTCGGATACGAAGTCCGCATACAGACCCTTCTGCTGGATCAGTTCTGCATGAGTGCCGCGCTGAACGATATGGGAATCATCCAATACCAATATCTGATCCGCACCCCGGACGGTTTTCAGGCGGTGGGCGATCATAATAATAGTCTTGTCGTGCGTCAATTCCGCAATCGCCCGCTGCAATTCTTCTTCATTTTCCGGGTCAACGCTGCTTGTGGCTTCATCCAGAATGATAATCGGGGCGTCTTTCAATATGGCGCGGGCAATGGAAATACGCTGCTTCTCACCACCGGACAGGGTTCCTCCGCCTTCCCCGATCACCGTATCATACCCGTCGGTCAGGGCGGAAATAAATTCATGGCAGCAAGCCTTTTTCGCCGCCTCTACCACCTGTTCGTGCGTGGCATCCGGGCAGCCGAATTTGATGTTGTTCTCAATCGAATCGGCAAACAGATACACGTTCTGAAATACCATGCCGATATTCTTCATCAGGCTGTCCAGTTTAAAATCCCGGACATCTTTGCCGCCAACCGTAATTCTCCCGGCGTCTACATCCCAAAATCGGGCAATCAGGTTGCACATAGTCGTCTTGCCAGAACCGGACGGGCCGACAATGGCAGTGGTCGTTCCGGCAGGGATCGTAAAGCTGACATGATCCAGAATTTTTCGGTCTGCATAGGAAAAGTCCACATTATCAAATATAATTTCCGAGGATGCCGGAACCACATCTGCGCCCTTTTCATCCATGACCGGCGTATCGTCAATAGAGTTTGCCGTATCCATAGAAGCCGCCAGCATTTGCAGCAGGGAGGCCATGTTTCCGGCGTTTTCCAGATCATTGAACACCATAAAGGAAGCGATCACCAAAATCACGCCATAGGCCAATGACAGGGAACCGTTCAGCCAGAAGTAAATGGAGGCCAGGAGCAGCAAAACACTGAACACCCGGACAACAACCTGTTTCAGGGCATCATAGGGGACACTGGCTTTTGTCAGTTTCAAATTGTCCCGGCAGCTTGCCTTGATTGCGCTGTCAATGGACTGTGTGCTGTCCTTCTCCATACCGAAGGCTTTCACGATCCCCATCCCCTGGATATACTCCAGGACGGATTCCACAAGGCTTTCCTGTGTATGCTGCCGCACTCCGCTTAAGCGCTCAGATTTGCGGAGCGCCAGTTCCGCCGCTGCAAGATAAAGCAGGACGCCGACTGCGGCAATCAGACCGATCCGCCAGTCAAAAACCACCAAAACGATGACAAGCGCCACCGAATTGAAAAATCCGCCCAACACAGATACCAGCACACGCGCCGCCGAATTTTCCACATCCCCTAACGTGGTGGTAACGATAGCGGTAATGTTCCCGATACTGTTCTTGTTAAAATATCCCATCGGGATGTAACGCAGCCGGTCTCCGATGTGGATACGCTTTTCCGCCACCATACAGTAGCCGGTTTCCGTCTGCTCCATCGTGGAGAAATAGGTCGTGATGATCCTTCCAACCAGGGAAACAGCCATGATGCCCAAAGAAATCCAGATAAACCGGCTGTCCCGGTTATCGGATACCAACGCCTCCACCACGATAAAGAGGGCGGCAAACTGTAAAGCCGCAAACAGGCCGGAGAGGAACGCAAACAGCAGGGATTTTTTCAGCAGTCCCTCTTTGCTGCCAGCAAACGCAAAAATTTTTTTCAATGTTCCATACATTTGACAACACCCCCTTACATATGATCCTTTGCGCCGATATGCGCCTGCCACATATCCCGGTAAAGGGGACAGGTTTCCAGTAACTTATCATGCGTTCCCCGGGCATGGATAGTTCCATCCTTGACCACCACAATATTGTCCGCACCGATAATGGTAGACAGGCGATGGGCAATCACGATCAGCGTTTTACCCACTGTCAGGGCAGAGATTGCTTTCTGCACAACTGCCTCATTCTCTGGATCGATATATGCTGTCGCCTCGTCCAAAATGACCACAGGGGCGTCCTTCAGCATGGCGCGGGCAATGGCGATTCTCTGTCGCTCACCGCCGGAAAGATGGGAACCGGCGCTGCCGACAACGGTATCATACCCTTGATCCAACTTGCGGATAAAGGTGTTACAGCCACTTTGTTTTGCTGCCTGCTCCACCTCCGCATCTGTGGCGTCCGGCCTGCCCATGCGGATATTTTCCCGGATGCTGCGGTTAAACAGGTAATTATCCTGCGATACATAGGAAATCTGGGCGACAATTTCAGACAGCGGTATCTCCTTCAGTTCATGGCCGCCCAGGGTAATACTACCGGACGTAACATCCCAATACCCAGCGATCAGCTTCGCCACGGTAGATTTTCCGGAACCGGACGGTCCTACAAGGGCGGTCATGGTTCCCGGCTGAATGGAAAGGCTCACATCATGCAGCACCTCAGTTTCCCCATCATAGGAAAAGGAAACATGGTCGAGTCCGATACTGGTATCTGCCAGATTTACTGGCGTATCTTTATGGTTCAGTTCTTCCGCGTTCAATAGCTGGCTGATTTCCTCCACATTGGTTCCCAGTACAGCCAGGTCATCCGTAAAGGTAAAGACGGACATGATCGGTCCCACAAGCCCCAGGGAGAAAATCACAATGGAGAGGAACGCAGATAATTCCAGGCTGTCGGACAGCCAGAAGGCAAACCCACAGGGCAGCACACAGATCAGCACTGAGGGAAGGATCGCATTGTAGGCACTCATGGTTTTCTGGTTTTCCCGCATCCATTCCACATAGTAATTCGCATTGTAATTCACGGCGTCCGAATATTTCTTGTAGGAACCGGCTGACTGGCTGAACGCCTTGACGACTTCAATCCCGCCGATATATTCCACAATGGCATTCGCCATATCTTTTCCGGCTTTGACCGCACCCTCCCATTTCTTTGGGTAACTCATCATACCGACAGACATTACGGCAAGACCGACTACCAGCGTAACAAGGGACAACAGCGCCATGCGCCAGTCCATAATGAAAAGATACACGACAATTACCACCGGAACCAGGATGTTTGCGGTCATCTCCGGGATGAGATGTGCAAACGTGGATTCCATCCCTTCTACCCGGTCAACAATCGTTGTTTTATACTGACCGGACGGAGTATCCAGGATCGTTCCCATCGGAACGCGGGCCAGTTTCCCTGTCAGCCTCTCCCGGATATCCCGCAGCGTGTAATAGGCCGCTGTATGGGAAATAGTCGTTGACAGACTGGAAAACAGCACTTTCCCCAGGTAGCCGCAAAGTGCGACCATGCAAGCTGTCACATAACGGGAAAAATCCTGCTCCCCGTCCAACATCATTGTGACGATATGCGCCACACAGAAATAAGGCACCATCTGACAAGCAACACCCAAAACCGCAAGGACGACACTGCCGATGAATTTTCCGTGATACGGTTTGCCCCATCCCAATAAAACACTTATTGGCGACGCTTTCTTTTCTTCCTTCATTTTTCAGATACCCCCTTTATGAAGTATTCTCTTATTTTTCTGAGGCCATCTTCATCCATTCCGTACTGGTCAATAATCGAACCATCCTCAAAATGAATGATGTCCGTACAGCAATCTAAAATCAGTTCCAGGTCATGGGTAATGACATACACAGTGATTCCGGCATCCCTGACCTGCCGTAATACATTTGCAACCTCTTTCATATGCCTGTAATCAAGGCCGCTGGTCGGTTCATCAAAAAACAGGATCGAGCGTTTTGAAGCGATTACCGAAGCAATCGCAACCCTTTGTTTCTGGCCACCGGACAGGGACATGGGATGCCTGTCCTTAAAATCCAGTAAATCTAACCGACTTAGGATTTCTTCTGCCCGCTTCTGGTTTGCTTCCTCCATACTGATCAGCACTTCATCAAGGACCGACTCGGTGAAAAGCTGATGATTTACCTCCTGCATGACCATATAGCAGGTATTCAGCCGGTCTTTCGGACGGTATTTCTTTCCGTTCCAGACAATCTCCCCACAGCGCTTCTCCAAGCCACAGAAACAGCGTGAAAAAGTGGATTTCCCGGCGCCGTTATTCCCGATAATTCCAACGATCCGGTTCGTAGGGATTTCACAATCCATGATATGTAAGGTTTCCGGTTCGTTTTTATAGGCAAAGTGGAAATTACGAAGCGCAAGGGCGGTCTTTTCCTGCTGCGGTAAAACCGGAGGCAGGAGACGCTCCAAAGCAAACGTGCGCAGTCCCATATCGGAACGCTGCTGCTCCGTGAGCTGCTCAAATTCTGCCGCAGAATAATCATGACTCACCTGCCCGTCTGCCAGATAGATAAACCGATCCGCTAGACCGCGAAGATAATAAAGTCGATGTTCCGATACAATGATTGTTTTCCCCTGCGATTTCCAAAACGCAAGAATCTTTCTCAAATCAAGGATGGAAGCCGCATCCAGGTTAGATGAGGGTTCGTCCATAACGAGAACATCCGGTTCCATAATGGATACCCCGGCACAGGCAATCTTTTGTTTCTCCCCGCCAGATAAGTGGAAGATATTACGATCCATCAGCTTCTCCAGCCGGAAGTCCCGAACCGTTTTTGCCAACCGTTCCCGGATGTCTTTTTCTGGCTGTCCAAGATTTTCGCAGCCAAATGTAATTTCACTGGTGGTATCCACATTGAAAAACTGGGACCGGGGATTTTGAAACACGCTGCCCACAACTGCAGCTGTATCGTAAAGGGGCTGTTCGGAAACCTTGGCTCCATTTACCCATACTTCTCCCGTCATCTTTCCCTCATAATAATGTGGGATCAGTCCATTAATCAGGCGGGTGACCGTAGTTTTTCCACACCCACTTTCACCGCAAAGGACAACAAACTGACCATCCTCTATATTTAGATCAATATCCCGAACACCGCCGGTATTTTCATTCTCTTCTCCATAAGAAAATGAAATATGGTCAATCTTTATCATAAGCTCACCCCCTTAAAAAGAAAAATACTGTCCCAGCAAAAACAGAGCGAAACATATAGCACAGAGCAGGATCGCAATCATGTCCTGAACATGAAAACCAATCTGACATACGTTAGTCCGTTTGACCGGAGCGCCAAGCCCCCGCGTCAGTGCAGCGGCGGAAAGTTCATCTCCAATTTTCACAACAGACACCATCAGCGGTACAAGACGGTATTCCACCATCAAAAATGGATTTTTCCCTCCAAACCGGATACCCCTCATTTTCATTGCATCACTGATTGCCTGGTATTCTTCGCTGATTGTAGGGAAAAAGCGAAAAATAACAGACAAAGGGATGACGATTTTCTCTGTCAGGTGCATACGTTCCATCGAACCGATAAACTCACTGACTGAGGTGGAGGAAAGCAGCCAGGCCCCCGTCATAATACCAGGGGCAAACCGCGTCATAATGGATGTCATCGCCAAAACCACAAAGGACAGCAGATCGCTTAATGTCGTCAGCGCTATGCGTTCCAGTGCAAAGCAGGCGAGATATAAAAGCAGGTACTTGCCTGCCGTTTTGAAACGGCGTTCCGACAGGATCAGCACAAAGGGGATTAGGCTTAACACAGGTTTTACAAAATTCATAATCCCTTCGTTGCTGGTGCTGAACATCAATGTAGTAACCGTCAACAGCAAAATCAACTTCGTACGCGGGTCGAGCCGGATTCCTTTCCTTTTGTCCGTTGTGGCGGAAAAGGATACCCCCTCCATTATGCGATGCCCGCTTTCGCAAAATGTTTTTTCAGAAGCGTTTTTCCAAGCAGTCCGCCCAAAATGGCAAAGACAAAAATCCCGGCAACCACAAGGATAATGCTCCACATCGGCATAACCGCCATTACCCGATCGGCATATTTTTCCCCGAAGCTGGCGGCAAAGCTTGCCCAGGAGTCCTCGACCATAAAATACATCGGAATATATGTACCTACCATCCACAGGCTAAATACAGCATAACCAAGGATGCTTTTCTTTGCGCTTTTATAGTCGCCGGATTTCAAAATGAGATCCCCAAGCAGGCCGAAAATCAGTCCCATAGGAACACCCCAAAACCCCATGCCGGTAAGTCCCATCAGCAGACCGCTCAAAACACCCATGATTGTAACCATGCCAAATTTCTTAACCCTTGTGAGGAACAGCATGAAAGGGATACCGGTAATCAGCGACCACAGGCTTCCGAGAACAGGAAGAAAGATCGGGACAAACCCAATCGGAATGGCGACACAGCAGCCAATGACAAAGTAAAGAACCGTGAACAGACCAAGGTTAATGAGGTCTTTTGCTTGTAACTTGTTATTCATGATGAATACCTCCACATTCATTTTTCAGTTAGCATCTTCTAACCTTTTTTATAGAATAGCATAGTACCGGCTGATTCTCTACAACCAATCATCTTTTTAGCTCCAAACAGCACCGAGTTTTTCTGTTGACTGACTTTGACTGTGATCTTATAATAGAAGTGCAAGGCTCAAACAGAGCGGTTAACAGACCAAATGACAGGAGTTAGAAAATGAAGATAGATGAAATTATCAAGAAAAGCATTGAAATTCCAGGTATATCTATAAAACGAGGCGAATTTAGCGCAGAACTCATTCTAAAGGAGAGAGACGGGAAAGGTTCCATGACTTTTTTCCCTCTGTTCCCAGGAGTTACATTGGCTTATATTTTTGTGAACTCTCCTGCCTGGACAGCCCCAGACTTTCACGATAATGGCTCCATGGAAACAGGACCATTACTCTTAAATTACTGTGTAACAGGGCGATGCGAACTCATCCTGAATAACGGGAACTTTGTGTATGTGAAAGATGGGGAGATATCCTTAACCGAACGATTCGCCAGACAGCAATACGTTTATCCCCGCCGAATCTATGAAGGAATTGAGTTTTTTGTGGATATGGATACCGTAAATGCTCAAAGCTCCTGGGTAGAGGCTGAATTTGATATTGATTTCCACAGACTCAGAGATCTTTACTGCCCGGATGGGGGTACTTATATTGCGTCGGTTACGACTGAGATAGAAGAAGTCTTAAAAAAGCTGTGGTCATTACTGGATATTTCTGTTCCGCTGGCAATCCCACAAATGAAAATCTATACCCTTGCCCTGTTTTCACTGCTTCAAAATCTGAAAGAAATACCACCTTCCCAATCCTGCACATTCTTCACAGAAACACAGGTAGACATTGCAAAACGTGTGGAAAAAATCATCACTTCTGATCTGCGCCAACACCATCCTGCGTGGGAACTGGCTGCACAGTTTTCCGTCAGTGAAACCAGCCTGAAGAACTACTTTCGCGGAGTTTATGGTCAAAATATATCAATTTATTTACGTGAAATTCGTATGCAACGAGCTGCTGAATTACTCACTACTACAAACTTATCTGTATCGGAAATTGCAGAACAAGTTGGTTATTTGAATCAAAGCAAGTTTTCTTCGGCATTTAAGAAGCAGTTCAACGCTTCGCCATTAGAATTTAAGCGCCGCAAAAATTTAGAGAGAAATACTTCCAACTGACGGGTTCTAACATTTTTCACAATAAATATTTTTATTAGAAACTCATGACAAATGAAGTCAGAGTCATTTCTTATATTATAGGAAGTGACTCTGATTATTATAATTTATAAAAGTACCTATAAATTTTGCATAAGCTTTAATCAATTATTCCTTCTTCAATAGTTTCTTCTTTCCATTGCTCTTTATTCTTAATATACGCATAATATTTATATATAAGTTCATATGTCATGGGTTTAATTTCTAGATTCATTTTTTTTAATTCAGAGCGTAAGTTTTCTGTTGAAAATTCTATCTGTCTTTCTTGTTTCCAATATTTATCATCAAAAAAATCAAGAAATAACGTTATAGGCAAATCATCTCTATTATTCGCAATTTCTATCCATTCGTTTTTTTCTAAAGGTTGCAAGCAAATCCCTATCCTATCTACAATATCTACAGCATCTTGAAAGCTAATCTCTTTCGTATTTATAACATGATATGTCTTGCCATATTGATCTTCTATTTGGGATATTCCTACCACAATTTTCGCGACATCATCTATCGCAATCGGCGCTATGCTTCCTTTAATATCAGGATATACTCCTAGAATTAAACAACTTTTTATTATTCTAAAAATAAAGTCTCCATCATTACATACTCCTGTTTCCGAATCCCCAACAACATGCCCCAATCTGTAAACCATTACAGGGATTCCACATTCTTTTGCTTTCCATATCAGTCCCTCTGCAACCCATTTACTTTGTGTATAACCAATAGGTAAAATACCCGGATCAGAAATATCATCATTTTCCATAATTATATTATCGTTTGTTCTAAATTTTGAAAAAATTGATATTGTGGAAATATAAAATATTGCTTTTATTTTCTTATATCCTGCAAACCGTATTATTTCTTTTGTTCCATTTACATTTATATTCTTTAATTCATAGTAATCGCTCAAAAAATGTACCTTTGCTCCATTATGATAAATACAATCAACTTTTTCAGCTAATTTCTCATAAACATCCATGTCCATTCCCAGATTAGGTTCTCCCAAATCGCCTAAAACGATATGAACTCTTGCTTCTTCATAAAGTGACATATTAATTTTATTTAATACTCCTTCTAATCTGTCCTGTGCAGCTTCCATTGATTTCGCCCTTATCAAGCAATATATTTCCATATTAGTTTGCCTTAATATTTCTTTCAACAGATAGTTTCCTAAATTTCCTGTTGCTCCCGTCAATAGACATACTTCTTTTTTTATTGGCACACTCTTTCCTTTTAAATCTATATCCAATTTTACTTCCATCTCTAATTCTTTTGATGTCAACCCTGCTTTTAAGCAACCATTTAAAATTTCATATATGGCATTACTTAGTTTTTCTACTGTAGGATAAGAAAAAATATATGAAAATGGTATATCTATGGAATTATCAAATAATTTTTTTATTTCCCCAACTATCCGAATTGCATTTAAACTATTTCCTCCTATCAGAAAATAATTTTCATTTATTTTCAAATCCTTTCCCAGTTCTTCGCTCCATATTTTTTTTATTTCATCTTGTAATTCATATACAGTATACTTGTTTTTTCTCATATGGCTTTTATTGTTTCTCCTACTATTATCATTATATGTTCTACATAAATAATCCTTAATTTAAAGCCCCTTAATACAAATTGGCGGAAATTTATCGGGATAAATATCATGTGTAGGTCCTATACATGTGCCAATATCATTCCATAACTTACATAAATTCAATTGGTATTGTATAAACTGTCGATCACATTTTTCTTTAATTATAGTAATAAATTCATCAAAGGCATTGGCTATTCCCTCCGGCCATATATTCTCATATATGTCTTGATATGTGTATTGAAGGCATTCTTCGTTTAACACTTCACTTACTTTTTGTTTTGAATACTCATTGTCTCCAAACAGCTCTAGTATATTATCTTTCTTAGGGATAAAATATCGCGGTTCCCACAGTACAGCTCCTATGGAATTATCCATAACTAATTGACCGCTTTTTGTAAAAACTACGATTCTATGAAATAATAATGCATAATTGTCTGAGTCTTGCGAAACCATTCTATTTTCAACTTTCAATATCAACGGAATTTCGTTTATGCTCCCTTCCAGTATTGTTAATATTCCATTTTTTTCTCCTGTCTTATATACTTTACATGGTGTAATCCCTCCCAACATTTTCCCTATAATGTCCAAAAGAGGATACAATACTTGTATACTACATTCTGCTTCTACTAAAATCGGATCCGCTAAATGAAGAATTTTATTTGCATATCTAATAGCTGCCATACCAGACGGTAGCTTTGAATAAAAATTATTAATATAATAATGGCATTTATTCGCTATTGCTATTGCATACAATTCCTTCGCATCTGTAAAATGAACTGGTTGCTCTTGAATCACGTTTATTCCTTTTTTTAAACACTCTTTAGCAATTTCCGTTCCTTTTCCACCAGTAATAGATGATTTTACAGCCACACATACAATATCTACTTCACTGCTACTTATTTGTGAAACATTTGTATATAATGGAACGCCATTACTTTCTGCACACTTTCTAGATTGTTGACTCCCTTTTGATAATATCCCAACCAACTTACATTTTGTAGTTTTTCTTGTGATACCTTCTATATATATTCTTCCAAAGTTTGTCCCACAAACTATAACCCGATAAAATTTATTTTCCATATTTAATTTCATCCTATCTACTTTGTTTAATATAATTCATAATCTTAATCAAAGAGAATAAAGTAAACATCTATAGTTGTATTTACTTTATTCTCTTTTTTGTTTATTTTATTAACTTGGCCGCTTCACGCACATATGGTTCTTTAAGACAGCTAATATGTTCCCCTGGAATATAATCTACAGTTAATTGTCCTAACACAATGTTTTCCCACAAACTTTTATTGGTAATATTTCTAACAGGGAAAAAATGCTTCGTATCATCTTCCACAAACATTGCTTGTACATCTCCTACATATACCGAAGGTTCATAGTGCATGATTCCTTTGAAACTGTGTCGAAACAGAAGAAACAACATTTTAAACATACTTACATTATCCGCATCAATTTTCTCATCACCAGAAACATTCTCATATATTTTTTTTAGCCTTTCTTCTTGTGATAATTTATTTAATTTTCTAAAACTCATGCCCAAAATTTCATATTCTCCATGTAATGCACATAGATCTCCTATCGATATACCTTTATCCCCATTTTCCTCTTTGTATGTCTCTAGTGCTTTTTGTAGCAAATCATTACTCCCCAAATATCCGGCTTTTTCTATATCCGCTCCTATAGACAGTCCAAATGCCCTTTCAAGAAGCAGTTCATTATCATAATTATGACCGCACAGACTTGAGCTGATTGTAATTACTCTGCTTACATTTTTCCCTTTCTCAACCAGAATTCTTGCCGTTTCCAAAGCCAACCATCCGCCAACACAATAACCAATTAAAATATACTCTTCTGCTGGATGCTCTTCTAAAATGTCTGCATATACTTTCGCAGTTTCGATGATCAAACTATCCGTATCTCTCTCCAAATATTTATCAAAACTCCCAAAATTGAAGCCACATAGCAGATCACAAGGAGCACTGATATTTGCTAAATATGGAAGAAGTTCTTTATAGGAACTTAATGTTCCTGTTCCAGCATGAAAAAGTACTCTTGCCTTTTTACAATCTCCTTCCGCATCTTTGAACGTAATAAATGGAGAAATTTCTGGGACATTCTCCTTTTTTTCACTTTTTGTCACAAAATTATTTTGTAATTTTTCGGCAATTCCTCTTATAGTTGCATTTTTCATCATCTCCATCATTAAAGCATCCCATTTCCAGTTTTTTGCTTCCGGTAAGTTTTGAATCATTTTACTAATCGCTTGTGCAATGAGTAATGAATCACCACCTATCGAATAGAAATCATCATTTCGTCCTATGTTCTGACAACCGATAACTTCACACCATATTCTCTCAATTCGCTTTTCCAAGTCATCAATGCATTCTTCTTTTTTCTCTGTTTGATTAGAATTGTTTTTTTGTAAATACAATTTTTTCCTATCAATTTTGCCATTATTAGTCATTGGTAACTCTCTTAACTGAACTATTCTATTCGGAATCATATATGTAGGAATTTTCCCTTTTAAATATTCTTTTATTTCTCTTATATTTAATTCACTTTCCGACGAAAATTGAATTCCCATCAATACTTGTCCAGCAGGATATAAAATGTCGTTTTTTTCAGGATATGACATAAAAATATTACCCTCCATAGTTTTGATAATGCGTTGCCACTCATCAAAATTTATAAATATACTTTCACTTATTTTACGCCCATCCTCATATTTAACAGCCGCTTCTGCGAACTCAAACTCCACAGATGTCATCAGTGCATATCTTTTTCTTACTTCTTCTATAATAAATAAACTACCTTCATTATGAAGCATTTCTTTTAGATTATTGAGACTTTTTTTAATATCAACAGCATTATGCAAAACATTTCCACATAATATAATATCAAATTTCTCATTTTCAAATCCTTGTTCCCAATTCGATTTATTAATATCATAGATTTTGTATCGAATCCAATCATTATATTGTGAAAAAATCACTTTTGCCTTATTGAAAAAGAAATTAGATATATCTGTAAAATAATATTCTACATTACATGACTGTATTTTACTTAATAATTCTATGCTACTACCTCCAACTCCAGCTCCAACCTCCAAAATTCTTATTTTCTTTTTCTTTTGCTGTTTTATAATCTCTAATACTTCGTTGTGAAGTATTCTGTTAATAGATCTATTAACAATATTATCTTTATATGCAGCATATGCTATATCAAAATTTCCTTGAGGGAACAACAACTCATTCGGATGCATTACTCCTGTAATTAACTCTTTGAGATGCATGGAGGACTCATGTATATACTCCATCAATACGTCACTATATTGAATCTTCTTATCTACTAATTTCCACTCTTCCTCTGCTTTTTCTGCAATATTAGTACTATATATCTCTTCAATATAAAATCCTTCTTTATCCAAATGAAGATATTTGTTTTCTTTTAAAGCCATCAACCATCGCATAAGTAGCTGCTCATATTTCGGTATTACATTTAAAATACCTTTAATTTGTTCGAAGGAGTATCGCTTTTCAACATCCTCAAATACTTTTTCATTTACCAAAAAGCGTAAGATATACATCAAGGCTGTTTTATCTGCTTTTTCAATCCATTCTTGAAATTCCTTTCTTGTAAATTGAAATTTAAATTCTTTCTCCTCATCAATTATTTTTTTCTCTATTACCTTTTTTTCTTGCTTGCCTTTATTTCCTAGAATGTAAGCAGTTAAACTACCCTCATTACTTTTTACAACTACTGCATTTTCTATTCCCGGGTATCTCTTTAATGCATTTTCTATTTCGCCTAACTCCACTCTGTATCCATTAATTTTTACTTGTGTATCTTTTCTTCCTACAAATTCAATTACCCCATCTTCCCTATATAAACCCAAATCACCCGTTTTATATACTCTTTCCTCAATTTCAGTAATAAATTGAAATTTTTGATCTGAGAGAGTTACATCATTCATATATCCTTTCGCAAGACTCTTTCCAGCTATACAAATCTCTCCTATAACATAATCAAGGCAAGGCAAATTCTTTTCATTCAAAATATAAAATCTTTGATTAGATAAAGGAATTCCATAAGGTATATTTTTATCCGTACTTTTTACTCTATCCGTTGGATAATATATGGACCAAATGCCCCCTTCCGTAGCTCCGCCCAAACTAATACATTGAACATTTGGCATTTTTTGATGAATTTTTTCAACTAATTTAACTGGAATCCAATCCCCTGATAGCAAAATTAAGCGCAATGTATCCAGCTTGTACTCGGTAGTCTGTAAATAAGCCATATACATTTCCATTTGCGCCGGAACCAAATTAAGCACTGTTACACCATGTTCCTGACATAGTTTAAACCAAAAGGAAACTTTTTCCTTTTCTGTTTCTGATGGTAAAATCAATGTTGCCCCAACAAAAAATGTCGCAAAAATATCAAATACAGATAAATCAAAGTATAAATTTGAAATTCCGAATATTCTATCTTTCTCTGAAATATTAAATTTCTTGCACATATCCATAATTGTATTCATCGCTGCGGCATGACTCATCTCTACTCCTTTTGGAATTCCTGTACTTCCAGATGTAAAAATACAGTATGCCGTTGACTGTGGATCAATATACTTATATTTTATATCCCATACGTTGTTAAGCATTTCCGCATTTAGCAATATACTTTTTTCATCTTTCCAGCATGTTTGTTCATCACATATATTCAATTTTATATTAGCTTGAATCATTATTTGTTGTATCCGTTCAGCTGGTTGCGTAATATCAATTGGCACATATACTGCTCCAACTGACATTACCGCAACCACTGACGCAACTTGCCATACACCTTTTTCAAGCAAAATGCCTATTTTATCCTCTTCCTCTACATTTTTTTCTATTAATCGCTGTTGAATTGCACTTACATATTTTAGAAGATCGCTATATGAATATTTCTCTTTCTGATAAATAAGCGCAGTATTATAAGGTGTATTCCTACATCTCGTAAAAAAACCATCAACTAAAGATTTCTCATCAAAAGGGGTATTGGTATCATTAACTCTTGCCCGTATTTCTTTTGTTCTATCGCTTATCCCTACTTCTAAATTTTTTTCAAAAAAATCCTCGTCGCTTATGCTTTTATTAATTAGCTGGATGAATGATGCAAACATTTCATCAATTAATCCTTTTGGAAATACCCCATCTCTTATATCCCAATTAATCAATATTCCATTTATTTGTTTACTGATTTGGCAATCTATAATAACCTGAGGCGTTTCACTTATTTTATATAATAATTGTCTCTTACTTAATGTGCTGTCTTCACTTTCGCCCCCTATTGTACTTGTAAAAACATACGGGAAAAGATTTTCTTTTCCTTTTCTTTTTAGTTCCCGCAAAACTGCTATTCCAGTAAAGCTATCATGTGCTAAATTTTCAAATAAATTGCTTTGTACCTTCTCTACTTGTGCGTTTACTTTTCCCTCAAACGTTCCATCGAATTCAAATAACGATGTTGTTGTAAAATCCCCTACTATTCTCTGAATATCCTCATGAATACTTGGTCGTTGTAGGGTTGTAATATTAACTGTAAATTGACCATTTCTTGACCAATTGTTTAATGTTGCACAATACAAATACAAAAGCAATGCTGTCGGAGTAAAATTTAATTTCTCACATTTACTCACCAAATATTGCCACTTTTTAGGATCAACTGTATATTCTTTACATATGAAAGTTCCTTTCCTTATAATCTCCGGTTCCTCTCTTGTATACAGCTCCGGTTTTCCAGGAAAAACATCAACCTTATTCAGCCAATATTTTTCATCCTCATAATATTTGATTAAAAAATTTATATCCTCTTTCTGATTCTGATTATATATTATATAATCTCTGAAATTCAGTGTTAGCTTTTCCATTTTTTGATTATTGTACAATTTCTCCAAATCACTAATAATCAAATCTATACTAACAAAATCTCCAATTAACATATCCAATGACAAGCATAAAATGCTCGCATTGTCATGGATGAACAGACATAAATCAAACAAAATATCCTTCTCTGGATCATATTGTTTAAATTGCATTTCTTCCCTCTTGGCAAGTATTTTATGTTTTATTTTTTCTTTCTCCCAGCCTCTTATATCGTAAATTTGGACAGGTGCATTAAATATGTATGGTAAAAATCTTTGCTCGCCTTCTTTCGAAAATTGAACTCTTAGCATTTCATGTCTTTCAATAAGTTTTTTTACAGCATCTCGAAAAATAATCTCATCTGTAAATTCAGTTAAAAACTCAGCATAAACTTTACAACCTATTCCACCATAAAGATACCCCTGATTTCTTCCAAGCAGATATGCTGTCTGAATATCTGTAAGCGGAAATGGCTTGTATTTTTGATCTTCGCTAGATTGAATTTTTTTTCTCTCTTTTCTGTTTAAGTATTCTATAATTGCGTCTTTATTTACTTTTATATTTTGTTTTAGTTTTTCATCGAAAACGCCGACTGGACTTCTAAAATGCAATTTCCCATTTTCAATCCATAATTGTATTTTTCTTTTAGCGCATTCTTCAATAATACTTTTTAGTTCCATCTTTTCACCCTGCCTTAATAATTTTCAAACACAATAAATTTTATCTACCCTTCCGATTTCCAAATTATTTTGCAATTATCTTTTATAATATTCCTTCATTATAGTCCTCCGTCTTTTCTATAATTCTCTTTGCCAATTTTCTTACACTCGCATTTTCATACAAATCTTTTATCGTTATTACGATATTATATTTTTCATTTATCTTCCTTATTAGTTTCAATGCATTTAATGAATCTCCTCCAATAGAGAAAAATTCTTTATCAACACTTACGCGAATCCTCAGGATATTTTCATACTCGTCTAAAAGTCCCCTTTCCAAAGGAGTTGTTATTTCTGTTTTTTCCTTATTATTTTCTTCCTCGTATTGATACTCTTCTGCCAATTTTTTTCTATTTATCTTGCCATTATCTGTAAGTGGAAACTCATTTATATTAAAAATCCGCTTTGGTATCTCATATTTAGGAATTGTCGATTCTAATTTTTTCTTAATTATTTTTTCATCGTAATAAAGTTTTCCTTCTACTATTCCAATTATTACAATTCCATTGTTCCTTTTAATAGGAATTACCACAGACCTATTTTCTGGGAAAATATCGGATACAGCAGCTTCAATTTCGCCCAACTCTACCCTGTACCCATTGATTTTCACCTGATTATCCAGTCTTCCAAGGAATTCAATATTACCGTCATTCCAGTACCGTCCCATATCCCCGGTACAATACAGTCGTCCTCCATTTCTATCTAAAACAACAAATTTTTCCTCTGTTTTTTCTTTATCGTTTAAATATCCCTGTGCAACACCGTCTCCGGCAATATAAAGCGTCCCTGGTACCCAGTCCGGACAATCTTCCATATTCTGATCCAGAATATAATACTTCTGGTTTGCAAGTGGTTTTCCATACGGAATACTCTTCCAATCTTCCGGCACAACCTCTGGAATCTCGAAATGATTAGACCAGATACTGCCTTCTGTTGCTCCTCCAAGAGCAACAATCTCAACATTCTGGAACAGATTACGAATTCTCCCTGGAAGTGAAACAGGAACCCAGTCGCCACTCATCATTATCAACCGCAGCGATTGTGAAGTTACCTGCCTTTGATATTCCTCATATTCTGCCAGCATTTCTACAAAAGCTGGCACGCTGTTCCATACGGTAATATTCTCATGATTCAACCAGTGAATCCAATGCGCTGGATCTTTTCCATATTCCGGATCCGGAAGAACCAATTTCCCACCTGCGCCTAAAACGCCAAAAACATCATAAACAGACAGGTCAAAATGAAGATTGGAGATTCCAAACGCCGTATCCTGTTCTGTAATCTGATAGCGTGCATTGATATCCAGTATTGTATTCACTGCATTATGGTGAGTAATCATTACTCCTTTCGGCATCCCGGTTGTTCCCGACGTATAGATTACATACGCAAGGTCTCCCGCCTTATTCTCCTGTGCTTTGTATTCAGAATCGGTTTTTAATCCAGACACAGAAATACAATCCCACTCGTGCAGCCATTCGGTATCCTGATCATACGCCTGATTCTGCACAAGAATGATTCTTGTTCCACTGTCACGGAGAATCTTTTCAACTCGTTCTCTCGGATTATGGATATCTATCGGAAGATATGCGGCTCCGGCAAACAGGATTCCATAAACAGCAACTACCTGCTCCCACCCTTTTTCCATAAATACAGCTACCGTCTCTTCTTTTTTTATTCCCATGCTCTTCAACTGCCCGGAAATGTAAAACGCCTCTTCTTTTATCTCCCGATAAGTCATCCGTCTGCTGCACGTTACCAGCGCCTCCTTATCCGGAAATTTGTCTGCCGCCTCCAAGAATAATCCATCCAACGTTTTCTCTTCAAATTCAGCCGCCGTTTCATTCGCCTGACGCCGTTTTTCTGAAATTTCCGCTGTTACCAGACTTGCCGTTTTTTCCTGCATGATCTCCGGATGAACTGCTAGCGTATGAAGCAGGCCGGTATATGCCCGGAACATCTCATCCAGCATTCCCGGATAAAATAATTCGTCCACGGAATCCCAAAACAGGCATAAACAGCCATCCATTTCAACCACCTGATGATCCAGCCACACCTGCGGCGTCTGTGAAATGTTATAGTTCAGTTTTCCAAGCCACTTTCCTTCATTCCACTGCTCCACGCCAAGGCCACTGGTAAACACTACCGGCATAATAGCGCCCCGCATATTTCCAGTCTTTTTCTTTAATTCGCGCTCCAGTTCAACCGCGCCATAAGCTGTATGCTCCAGATCTTCTGTAAGCTGCTTCTGAATTGCCTTTGTCCTTTCCGCAAAATTATTCCCTGCATTCTTTATCTCCAGCAATGTCAGTGTTGTAAAATCTCCAACCAGATTGTTCACTTCCGGATGCAATTGTTTCCGGTCAAACTGCGTCAGATTAAGTGTAAAATCCTTATTACTGCTCCACAAGCGGAGAGTCTCCGCATAAGCACTCATCAAAAGAACAGAAGGCGTTACCTCCAGTCTTCCCGCCGCGTCTTTTACAGACTGCCATTCTTTCTGTGACAGTTTTGCGCTCCGGCGACAGAAACGCTGCTCTGTAATCTGGCTTTCGTTCTTTGCAAGCGGCAGATCCGGTGCGTCCGCAAAAGTCTCCACCCGGTCTTCCCAATATTTTTTATCTTTCTCATAAGCAGAGGTAGACTTTATCTGCTCCAGTCCCAGCACGTAATCCCGGAAAGACAAAGTAATCGGCATTTCCGCTTTTCCATTTCGATATACTTCTGCCCACTCATTTAAGAGATGGAACATACTCCAGCCATCAAAGATAATATTGTCAAAACTGATATGGATTCTATGCTTCTGGTCCTCTATTTTAGTGATTCGCACATCAAACAGAGGCCATTCATCTGTCTGAATTACCTGATGAGACATCTCTGCCCGTTTTTCATCCAATGCCTTTTCTTTTTCTGTCACTTCCAATTGTCGGATATCCGTCACGTCAATATGATACTGGGGAGTATTCTCCAGTATGCGCTGCATACCATCCGGCTGGATAATAACACGCATCATCCCATGCCTCTGTATCAACAGATTCCATGCCGTCTCTGCGCACTCAGTATCAAGGCCGTCTGCATCCAGTTCAAAATAACAGTGCGTTGCAACATTCCCCAATTCATACAATCCGCTTCTGCCAAGCCAGTAAGCATACTGCACATCGGTTAATGGGAACGGATGATATGCTTCCTCCAGATTCGGTTTGATCTGCAGTGTATCTTCTTCTTTCTGTTCGGACTGTTCAATAGCTTTTGCCAGAGATTTTACGGTCAGATTTTCAAAAATCGTGCTGATCGTTATTTTGCAGCCGAAGGTTTTCTGTACTTCCGAGATCAACCTTGTGGCAATCAGCGAGTCTCCCCCAAGGCTAAAATAATTATCTTCAATTCCGATATTTTCATATCCAAATAATTGTTTCCAGATATCTAAAAGCTTTTCTTCTGTTTCTGTCGTTGCCTTTGAAAATCGGATAACCGCAGTTTCTTCTTTAAAATCTTCCCGCAATTGCTTCCTGTTAATCTTCCCATTGGACAATGTTGGGAGCTGCTCCATGAAATGATAATTCTGTGGAAGCATATACTCCGGCAGTTTTTCTGACAGATATTCCCTTAGTGCTCCATTATGATAGGACAGGACAGACGCCTGCTGTCTGCTGCAGCATATACATCTTCCATATCTCTCTGTCACAGCACAGTCTTCGCCCAATCCTGCCTCTGATAAACATTCTCTCCACAGCAGGCAATCCGGGGTAACCAGCCCTGCTTCTTTTCTCTTGTCCCGAATATCCGCAAAACCATTTTCCAAAAAAGCCGCTGTAAGTTCCTGAAGGTATGTCCTTACCACAAGGTCAGTCATCAGCAATATTCCGTTTGGCTTCAGTAATTCCGCTACTTTCTTTACCGCATCCGCAGCATCAATATTTCTATGTAAAGCATTTACCGATATCACAACGTCATAACTATGCAAGGACATCTGCTGCTTATCCATGCCTTCTTCCAGATTCAGCATCTCAAACTCGACTCTCTCATATCCCGCAAGTTCTTTCTCTGCTTCCTGCAGAAAATATTTTGAAGAATCCGCATAAGTATAAGCCACGCTTACATCTTCCAGTGCATTCAAAAACTGTCTTGTAATTGCAGTGTCCCTTGTACCAATTTCTATAATCTGGAGTGGCTCTTTTCTGCGTTCTTCTGCCAGAAGCCTTAATCCCTGCACCAGTCTTTCCACTGTTTCCTCGCAGCCCGGAATCCTCCGAAGCAGCATATTCGGAGCCAAAGCCGGCTCTTTCTGGTAGAATACGTCCAGCGGAACTTCATTCCCAGTAACCATATGCTTCAGATACGGCTTCAGTTTATTAAAATACGTTTCCGTATCTCCAGCTTTTTCCGGTACAGCCACTTCCTTCCCGGTACGCGATAGTCTGCCGTCCTCTTCTCTCAGGATTCCTTCCTTCTTTAAAATTTCCAACCATCTTGCCACAGTATTCTTCTGTGTTTCCGTAATGCTCCCTTTTTCAAAAATTTCCTTCTGCGAAAGAACTTCCTTCTCTGATACAAAAATGCCTAACTCTATGAGTGTCTCCAGCATAAGCTGTACACATCTCTGGTCTGCATAGCAAGGAAATTTTTGTATGCTGTCTTCCGTTCCTGCTGCATCTGCCAATTGCTGACATCATCCTTCAGTTCTTTCCAGCCCCCGCCAAAGATATCTGTGCCGTACAAATACGTTGTAACTTTAGAATCTTCCTGTATCGGCGCTCCGATATAAGCAGCCAGCGTTTTATTGCCATGACCATCACTAACTGTATCAACAACTGCATGAGCCACACCCGGAAACTCCTGAATCACATGTTCAATTTCTCCCAATTCAATCCTGTGTCCGCGAATCTTTACCTGATGGTCTTTTCTTCCCAAAAATTCAATTGTCTCATCATCCCAGATTCTTCCGAGATCGCCGGTCCGATACCATCTTCCATACTGATCTGTGATAAATTTCTGCCCCGTAAGCGCAGAATCTCCCCTATATCCTTTTGCTACACCAAAACCGCCAATCCAGAGTTCGCCTTCTGCCCAGTAAGGGCAATCCCTTCCATACTCATCCACAACACGATATGCCTGATATCTGAGTGGCTTTCCATAAGGAATAGATTTCCAGTTTTTCGGCATCGGCAGGGTAACATTCTGATAATTGGACCAGATACTTGCCTCTGTAGCTCCTCCCATAGCGACAAACTGGCAATCCTCTGTCCATGCCGCAACCCTCTGCGGGAGATCCATCCCAATCCAATCTCCGGAAAGCATAACCGCCCTGATCGGCAGTTTCTGTTTCATGGATTCCGCCCGTATCAAAAGCATATCCAGAAGCACCGGCACTGAATTCCAAACGGTAATCTGATATTTCAACACTTGTTCCAGCCAGTAATCCGCATTCCTTCTCTCCTGCTCTGGAAGCAATACCAATGTTCCTCCTGCGCCTAAAATTCCAAAAACATCATATACCGACAGGTCAAAATCCATAGCTGATACAGCCAGCGCCCGATCTGCACTTGTCACATGGTACTTTTCATTAATATCCTGAACCGTATTCCATGCGCTTTCATGCGCAATCTCTACACCCTTCGGAACACCTGTAGAGCCTGACGTCATGATGATATAGGCGCTGTCCTTCGGCGACACCTCTGGCAGTCTCACATTTTCCTGTCCCTCTTCCATACCTTCCATCACAAGGATTTCCGTACCTTCCGGCCAGTCCAGTTTTTCGGATAATTCCCGATTCGTGACCACATAGCGGACTCCCGTCTTCTCATGGATTAACGCTCTCCGATCTTTAGGCTGGCTTAAGCTGACCGGAAGGTATGAATTTCCGGAAAGCAAAATTCCTAGTGCCGCCTCGATCTGTTCTATCCCGCGCGGCAGGGTAAGTGCAACCGGGACTCCCTTAATATCCTTTTCTGAAATCCCTGCCGCCACTGCTGTCGCCCGTGCTTTTAATTCCCCATAGGAAACCGATTTTCCGCTTCCCGCATCAATAAGCGCAATATCTTCCGGGCAAACTTCCGCATGGTTCATAACAGCCCAATGCAGGCATTCCACACGCTCCGGTACTCCTGTACGCGCTGTATCTTCAATTTCTCTTTTTCTTTTTTCAGGAAGCACATCAAATCGCTGATTCCAGTCCTTCTTTCCCAATTCATGCAGAAGATTCTCAAAACACTCCAGCATATCCGGGATCATATTCTCCGGGAATAACTTATCCACGCTGTCCCATGTAAGCTGTACGCCATTTTCATCTTCATAACTCTGGAAGTCATTCCACACCTGCGGCGTTTGGGAAATCATATAGGAAAACTGCCCCAGTTCTTTCCGGAACGTATCATTTACCAACGGCGTTCCCAGATTGCAGGCAAAAACAACCGGCGCCACTGCCGATGCGTCTCCATACATCTGTGCAAGATCTCTCTGGACTTGCACGCCGGAATATGCCGTATACTTCATATCCTCATGAAGCTGCTTCTGAATCCTGTCCAACAATTCCGCAAAAGTCGGATTTTCTTCGCAGTTAATCTCCAGCAATAACAGAGTAGTAAAATCTGCTATTACTTCCTCTAACCCCTGCTGCTCTGTTTTCCGGTTAAAAAACGGAATGTTAATAAGGAAACAATGATTCCTGCTCCATCGTTCCAGAACCACCGCATATGCAGTAAGAAGAACCATTGCCGGAGTTGTCTGGTATTTTTTTGCCCGCATTTGCAAATGATCCCATTCTTCCTTTTCGATTCTCACAATCCTGCGGTTGAACACCGTTTTTTCCACTTCTTGCGGACGTTTTGCCAATGGAAGGTCAGGGCCTTTTGGCAAATGCTCTAAACGATTCTTCCAGTATTTTTCTGCGTTTTTCCGTTCCTCCCCTTCTTCCTGTTTCTGCCGTTCTAGATAGGAAGCAAAATTCCACCCTTTTGATTCTTTCGGCAGGTTTTCCCCTCGGTAAGCAGATGCCAAATCCCTCAATAATATCTGCAGACTCTGTACATCAGCAACCAGAAGCGCCATGTCCACATGAAGGCGTGCCTTATTTTCAGGAAAAAGCGTAAGCTCTATTCCTGCTACTTCGCCTTCCTCAATCTTTAACTTCCGATGGGATAAACGTTCTCTGACAGATACTGCCATTGCCTCTGCTTCCTCAGATGACATCCGGGAAAAATCATGAACCTTTATTTTTTCACAATACGGCTTATCCAGGATTTTCTGTGTTCCATCATCCAAAAAGCAGGCGCGCAGCATAGGATGATGATACTGCAGTACATTCCATGCTTTTTCCAGACGCTCCGGTTCTATGTTTTCCCCATCAAACTCCAAATATGCGTGACAGTCTATCCCTCCAAGATACTGTTCTTCATCCCTGCCAACCCAATATGCATACTGTACGTCTGTTAAAGGAAACGGCTGTTTCATATCCTTTTCCGGCGTTATCTTAGATTCTTGCGCCCGTTTTTTGCCCGCTTTTTTCTTCATGCTGCTCTGGATTAACGCCCACCAGCCTTCAAAGGTGGGATTTTCCATCAATGAACCGAAAGAAACCTTAACCCCCTGTTTTCTCCACTGGTTTACCAGACGCATGATCGTCAGGGATGAAAGCCCAAGCTCCAACAGATTTTCGGAATCTCCAAAATCTCTGGCTACCGGCAGTTTTTGTTTGATCTGTTCCTTTATCTCTATATATTCCATGCTACTGTCTCCTTCTACTTTTCCTGAGCCATCCGTTCTAATGCTTTCTTATCTATTTTCCCTACGCTGGTCAGCGGCCATGTTTCAACCCGTTCTACCTGATCTGGCATTTTATACGCCGCAACGCCTATTTCCCGTAGAAACCTGTGGATTTCCTGTAAATCGATCCCGGCTTCATCATCGGTTACAAGGAATGCGCATATCCGATTTCCAAGGGTTTCATCCGGAACGCCGACAACGGCTGCCTCTTTGATCTCCAGATGCCTGCAAAGGTAAGCTTCAATCTCTGAAGGCATGATCTTTTCTCCGGCGCGGTTAATCTGCTCTTTGATCCTCCCACCCAAACGCAGTCTTCCGTCTTTCGTCCACATAGCCTTATCGCCCGTCCGATAAAATCCGTCCGGCGTAAAGCTCTTTTTATTCGCTTCCTCCGCCATATAATAACCATCAATCGTATACGGGCCTCTGGATAATAATTCCCCAAAAACTCCTTCCGGTACGGTCTTATCCTCTTCATCCACAATCTTCACTTCATCCGCAGGAGACACCGGAGTTCCCTGGCATCTTACGATCAGGGAATCTTCATCTTCCGGACTGGTAAAGGACAGCAGCCCCTCCGCCGTACCAAATACCTGCATCAGTTTGCAAGGCCATTCTTCAATGATCTTATCTGCAAGGGAATCTTCCAGCATTGCGCCGCCCACCTGCAAAATTCGCAGGCTGGATATGTCATAATCTTCATCCCATTCCAACATTTCCATGCACACAGTAACCATAGCAGGAACCAATGCGGTAATCGTAACGCCTTCCTCTGTAATTGCGTCAAGAATATCGTCCGGGCTGGTCGCAGACGCAAGCACAACTTTTCCTCCCACATCCAGCGTACCTAAAAGCCCCGGGCAGCATAACGGAAAATTATGGGCTACCGGAAGAGACGTCAGATAAACGTCGCTGCTATCCAGGCGGCATCTTTTCGCGGACATGCGGGCATTATACATATAATCCGTATGGGTGCGCGGAATCAGTTTCGGAACCCCTGTCGTCCCGCCGGACAGCAAAAGCACCGCCGTTTCATACCCATCCACAGCCGGAAATGCTCCATTTTCTCCATACGTTTCCGCAATCATTCCACTGATATCCCCGGATTCGCTATCTACAAATATATGCCGGATACATGAATATTTCTCTTTCATCGCATTTGCCATCGGCACATATGAAAATCCCAGATATTTCTCCACCACAATATAAGCGGCCGGCTTTGCCAGTTCAATAATTCCTTCCAGTTCCGCCTCCCTGTGGGCCGGCAGCATCATGATTGGCACCGCCCCAATCTTGGAAAGCGCAAAAAACACGATCACAAAAGAAATCCTGTTCGGAAGCTGCACAAGCACTTTGTCTCCCTTTAAAATCCCTTTACGCAGAAAAGCTGCCGCAAGACAATCTGCTTTTTGCTTTAATTCCATATAACTGATCTCGTCTTCACTGTCCGTGACCGCAATTCTTTCTCCATATTTTTCCGCCCACCTATCAAGCTGTTCTCCAAATCCACATCTCTCCCAGCCTTCCAGATTCTCATATTTGCTCATATCTTTCTTATAACCCATTTTATCTGTCTCCTTTCTCATGCGCCGCCACATACGCAGCATATCCTTTGATCCTGACCGGATACAGAAACCAGTCCTGATCTTTCTTATCTTTTTCTGCAATTTTCTCGTTTCTGACAGAGAAGAAATCCATTCCTCTTCCTAATCCAATTCCAAGCGCCTTTACATATGCCTCTTTCGCCGCCCAGTACTGGAAAAACAGATCCGGTCCTTCATTTTTTACATCTTCCGCTTCTTCTGCAGTATAAAAATTTTCCGCTATCTCCCTATAGTCCGGGCACTCTGCCATCTCCTGCACATCTACTCCGATATCCATTCCGACAGCGAATACCGCCAGTATGAATTCACCCGAGTGCGAAATGTTAAAATCCACTGTCCGCTTTCCCGCAATCTTTTTATGATAAGGCTTACCCAGTTCATTGACAGAAAAATCAATCGTTTCCATATCTAAGTATCTTTTTAAGAGGATCCGCACGACAACCTTCCCGGCTATATAACGCATCCTGTCTTCCGAAAAGCGGAATCTTCCGGCTTGCTCCAATTCCTGCCCACTCAGGATATATTCATGGTTCTTCCAGAAATCTGTCATTTCAGGCCAGCGGATACACCATATATGTATCTCATTTTCACGGATATAAAGTTTGTCTGCTGACAGAAATTCCTTTTCTCCGTATCGTTTAATCTCCATTTTTCATTCTCTAAAGCAGTCTCATGACCTCACTTATTACTTCGTCTTCACAATCCCTCAGATAAAAATGTCCTCCCGGAAATATCCGGTAGTTAAAATCATTGTCCGTATACTTTCCCCATTCCAAGATCGCACTCTCATCCGCTTCGTCGTCCTTTTCTCCGCCAAATGCAGAGATAGGTGTATGCAGCACTACTCCCGCTTTATCATAATACGTTTCATCCATGGTAAAATCCGCCCGCAGCATAGGCAGAAAGAAATCCAACAATTCCTGATTCTCTAGTATCTCTTTTGGCGTCCCTTCAAATCTTCCCAGTTCCCTCTTAAACGCTTCATCCGGAAGATGATAGATTGGATTTGGCTCCGGAATACTAGGAACCCGGCTGCCGGAAATAAACAGACATTTTGCAGTATATCCCGCTGCCTCCAACCGTTTTTCCAGCTCATAAGAGATCTTCCCACCCATACTGTGTCCCCATAAGGCATACGGTCCGTACACAACCTTTCTTACAGCCTCTTCCAGGTCATCTAACATAACCGACATATCTATATACGGTTTCTCCATGATCTGTTCTTCCCTTCCCGGAAGCTGAACTGGACATACCGTTACTTTCCCCTGCATCTTTTTCGCCCACTGGTTATAAGCAGAAGCACCGCCTCCCGCAAATGGCAGACAAAACAAGGTTATTTTCTCTTTACTAATATTTTCCGTATTTTTTATCAATTTCATATTCACTTTTATATTCCTCTGGCATAATGTTCTTTTTCTCTCTGTTTACCATCATTTTGTAATATGTTTTTCTCAATCACTTCTTATTTCTACCTGTAATTAGTTACATCTAACTCTTTGTCAAAAAAATTTTTGATCCATCCCAATATCAAACCGGACGCCAAAACAATATGCGCTACCATAATCCCGTTTACGATCAGGGAATATCCAATCACAGAAAAAACACCTGCTATCGCGCATTCAATAACTAAAATTACCCTCGCGCGCATCCCATAAACTTTTTTCTCTTTCGCATCCAACTTCTTGCTGCTGGCATCTACCGGCGCCATGATAAATATAACGCCAACCGCGACAAACCATATGATCCGCATTTGCCATATTACAGCCGGAGCAGACGCCAGATACAGACTGCATAGAAGGACAAGGATACCGGAAACAGCCATGCAGCCCCCTGCCTTTTCCAAATGAATCCCTCCGGCATACTGCCTTAAAACAGTAAAGGGCAATAAAAAGACTATCATCTCCATCCAATTCCCCGTTATGATGCCAAGTATGACGATGATAAGGTATATTACCACCCTGCCCAGCAGTACGCCGTAAGCATATTCATACAGCCTGCGGTCTTTCTCTTCAAGAATCCCATTCCTGCTTTGTAGTTCAAAAAGCCGACCAGCCATTTTTTTCCCCACTAGAATTTCCTCATTTTCTTAACTTCTTCCGGCTCATCTTCCTGATAGTACAGCCAGTTGCACGCCAGATTTGCCGTATACGCCGTCAAGCAGAGTGCAAGACAGTTTACAGCTCCAAGCAGTTTGATTCCCAGGTTTTTTCTGATTATTTTTTTCATAGTTACAAAGCCTCCTTTTTTCCGAAAGTTTACACAAAAATCGCCCTCTTTTCAATTACCGTGGCAAAAACGGTAACTTTTTGGGCGATTTTTGCACGTCCTTATTTGATTGTAAAGATCAGCTTAACAGAGAACTCCCGTTCTCCTGCCTCCACTCGTATAATTCCCGCATACTTTTTAACCAGTTTTCCAACCGTGTGCAGTCCGATCCCGTGACTGTCCGCGTCTCTTTTGGTGCTTATGTACCTGTCCTTGTCCTTTAACAGAGGGACGACATACCCATTGCAAAATTCCATGACAAGGAAATGCCCCGCATTTCCCATATACATCCTGCATTCCACATATCTGCCATCTTCTGTCTTTTCTGCCGCTTCCAGTGCGTTATCCAAAAGATTCCCTACGATCGAGATCAAATCCAACTCTTCCAGAAAATCCAGTCTGAGATCATTACCCAGAGTAATCCTATAGGATATATCCTTAGATTCTGCAAGAAATTTTCTTTCACATAGGATGCTGTTCAAGATCGGATGCTCACAATATACACTTTTTTGAAGATTCTGAATCCGGACGCCTAAATGTTCCATGATGTCCTTAACCTCTTGATTCTCTCCTTCTTCTATCAAGCCGGCTACTGTACAGATAAATTTATTTATATCGTGTAAGAATGCTCTGTTATCCTCATTAACCTTATTCATATACTGCAGATTGGCAATCTCCGCCCTGCTTTTCTGGTATAGCCGGTCCATCTTCTTCACTTCTTCTGATTTTTCTACAAACCTGTCAAATACTGTGAAAATGAAGATATTCGTCATTAACAGAAGCGAAGCTCCTACCGGAACCATAACCCTGTTCATTCCTTCAAAAGAAATATTTGAATAAAACACACATCCTAATATAATGATCGTAGCGGTTGGCAGCATGAGCAGCACAGTAAAAGTTTTATTCTCAATCGTCAGATAATCCCTTTTCCTTGTTACCTGATTAATGCATTTAATAAACAGAAATGTCATGGTACTCATCAGCAGGAGTGCTAATGTCTTTTCTGTTTCAGTCCTGAAGCCCTCGGACGCACCAGTCACGCCATATGCATTCGTAAGTGCCGCAAAGAGAAATTCGGGAATAATTGCCAGCACATAATAGCAGCATACCGTAACCAGCTTCTTCCATATATTTCCCCGGAACACAACCATAGACGCAATCATATAGATTACCGGAATCATTACCATATTAAGTATTGAGGATTCCAGGCGGTTGGTTCCGAACATTGCCAGTGCTGCGATACAATATACGAGAAATTTTTCCCAGAATCTTTCTCTTCTGTATGGGAGTATGTTCTTTTCCAAGTCATCCAACAGATACATCTGAAGAAGACAAATCAAATAATCTCTTATTATCATACCATGCCGTTCCTTTCCCCAAGAAATGTTATCAGTGCGTCGGCAAACTGTCCTTTTCTCGACCTCGAAACATTCAACTGGATTCCAAACGGCAGCAACGCAACGTTCTTTTCCAATCCTTCCACTTTTGCCAAATTCACAATATAGCTGTTGTGTGCATACTCAAATCCCCTTCCGGCCAGACACTCATACAGATCACTTAAAGATTCCTTGCAATGCATCTCTTCTATCTTTCCCTGTCTGGCAATGTATATCGTACAGCCCCTTTTCGCCAGACAGATATATAAAATGTCTTCCGTATGGATGCGCATTATCCTTCCCGCCGATGTAACTGTCACGGAAGAATCTCCACAGCACAATTTCACTTTTAATAAAATCATAGGTATTTCCTTTTTCAGACTTCTGTCATGCAGATCCTTCATGATGTACCGGAACGGTTGTCCAACATTAATGCTGTCAGGAGTCGGTTCAAAACAGCCGGAGCAGAACACCAATATCGCTGCTTCATTATATTCCCTCAGCTTCAGTACTGTTTTATTTCCATCCAATCCAGGCATACGCATATCCATAAAAATCAGATCATGCAAAATATCCGCATCTTCCAATAATTCTTTTCCTGATTCATATTCATAAAACCGTATCTCATTCGAAGACAGAATTCCTTCCGTTTCTATGACCGTCTTTATTTTCTCCCTGTATTCTTTATCATCGTCGCAAATTGCTATTTTACACATATTCATCCTCCAGTGTTAGTTTCTTCTAACCCTTTCCCATAAAAAAACCATCTTGCAGAATCTGAATCCTAAGATTATTTGCCTGTTCCTATAACTCCGGTTCCAAATCTGCAAAGATGGGATCTTCAAAAAATTCCTGTATTGTAATATCCAATCCATCGCATATCTTTTTAATTGTAACTACGCCAGCATTCCTGCTTTGTCCATACAAAATATTTTTCAGTGTTGAAGGCGGGACGCCTGAGCGCACCGCCGCTTCATTCACTGTGATATCTTTCTGCTTAATCAGATCGTTTAACCGATATATGACCGCTGTTTTTATATCCACGGTATCGACCACCTTTTTTTCTTCTATTTTATATAAATCGGCTTTAAAAGGTCGCCCATATATAGTCTTTTTGATCTATGCACGATATTTTTTTAACAGTTTTTCTTATTCTAGCAGAAATCCGCTAAATTTCTATATTTTATTAGATACATGAAACCCTGTGAGAACATTTCTGATCCTACGCAGGGTTTTCCACTTTGTTATAAAATTTTTATATTTTGCAGTATGCTGGATCGGAGTTATCATTCAACTTTCCTTCTGCTGCCGATTGTAAAAACATATTTTTACGAATAAATATTCAGCAGTTCTTCCGGAGAAAGCAGTGTAATCCAAAAGGAAAGAAAATCCTTTTTATTCCTTGTCACAATCGCATCACACTGATTCTCCTTCGTACAAGTTGCAAGTAGGCAGTCTTCAAAATCAGATACTCTCTGCAAATAAGCAGGCAGCACATCTTCGTTCGTCACTGTCAGCACTTTTGCTATGTCCAAAACGGAGCCAAGTGCCTTTCTATAAATTTATACCGTTCTTACATCCCGATCAGCTCCTCTCTCCAGCTCATCTTTTCCCTGCTTTTCTTGGATTTTTCTCTTATTGATTTCCAGTCGTTCATGAATAGATGGCTTCTTTGCCTTCGTAGTTGCTTTATTCTTTTCTG
Organism: Dorea sp. AM58-8; assembly: GCF_003464045.1. NCBI lineage: Bacteria > Bacillati > Bacillota > Clostridia > Lachnospirales > Lachnospiraceae > Dorea > Dorea sp. AM58-8. Next base: position 52,611 of record NZ_QSDM01000012.1, read on the forward strand.
TTTGCATACTCGAAACTACCTTTTTCACAGCTTTGTCATTATCCCCTTTTGTCACATTCGCTGCTCTTGACGCTTCTACTCTGCTGTCCTGCTTTTCTGCAACCTGCCGTTCCTGCTTTTCCTGCACACTTTTTTCTTCCAGACTGCAAAAGCTCTGCAAATATGGCAGCACATGGTTCTGCATATCGGTCAGATCTTCCATACACTTCTGAAACTCTTCATTTCCCTTGTTTTTCAGATAACCAATCCAGCTTTCATCCGTAAGTTTCAGTTCATTTTGGAGTTTCAGCTGACTTAAAATACCGCCATTTCCTGTTCCAATATCTATTTTCCCTTTGAAATGTTGCATCATTTTATCGCCTTTTTCCGCATAATATATAGTAAAAAACATCTGGGCTGTTACCATCGGCTCATCCGTCCTCGGATTACGGTCTGCGTACCATTCCTTATCCTTCTGTGCAGTACGGGAATCCAGATCTGAGAGCTTCTGACAGCGTGGTTCCATCAGCTCTCGCTTTTCACAGTAATTCACATACACCATCGGCTCTGTTTCTTTGGATATATCTGGTTCGTAGGATTTCAGCCGTTCCAGCAAAACACCTGCCCACACGGACTGCTCACAGTCTTCTTCAATCACATCCTTCAGAAAGGAAATATAAGAACCAACATTTCCACTTTGCAGATCCAGCATGACTTCCTGTATGGTATCCTGCCCTGGCTCTACATGGTCCCGATAGTCATACGGATCGAAGTCTTCCGCAATCTCATCCAATGCTGCTGCCAGTTCTTCTGTTGTCATTTTTTTCGGATACATTGCCTCACGCACATCCTGAATCGGGATATATTTATAATCAGGCAATGCTTTATGAATCTTCTCCAAACCTTCACGCACCACCGGCTGATCTTTTAAAAACCGCACATTATCCAAGAAGTCGCCGTGTATCGTTGTTCCCATTACAATTAACAGTTCTGTTTCATCAAACAAGCTATCCTCCGGATCACGATAAATAATCCCCATTCCACTGCCTTTATAAGCGTTTTCCGGATCTTCTCTGTACTTCTCATAGATTGCTGCGATTTCTTTCACATCTGTGCTTTTCTCATAAGCTCCCATATCATGAATTTCATCACATTCTGCAGCATAATATTCCAGATAAGCTTCTTTCTTAGGCGGCATATTATTGAGTACATTATCAATCATGTTATAATTGGCCTCTTCCAGTTCCTCCACCTTTGCCAATGGCTTATATTCGCCCTGGCTTTTCTGAATCTCTGCCATTACAACTTCATCCATTTCTTCTACTTTCTCCATCAACCGATCATAATCTCCACGGATGCGTTCTCCAGTCCAGCCTTCGTCTTCCAAAAGTTCCTCCGCCGCTTCTTCAATAGAAATTTCATCATTCTCATAAACGCCACCATCCATCAAGCGGAAATCTTCATCGTAAAAGGAATAATCATATCCTTCTTCTGTTCTCTGAATAGCAAAGTAACGTTCTCCTACCTCATATGCCAGTTCACTAAGGACCTGTTCTTCCAGATTCAGGAAAGAATCTAGCTGTTCAAAACTGATACTGTCTACAAAATGAGCAGTTACTTTTTCCCCGTCATTCAGAACTACGATATCACTGACAGACAGGGAATGCCCACGGAAATCTTCCGGTCTATCAATGTTGAACCTTTCAAAAATATCATCCAGTGACATATTTCCTGATAATTCACCAACATAGACCAGCTTGTAATCTTCTTTTTTTATCTTCATACCATGACTTTCAATAAAACTCATATTCATAAAAGCATAGTTTTCGCCCGGTGAATCATCCCGGATCTGATAAATACCAAATACCCTTCTTGTTCCTAACAACAGGTTTGCTTCTTTCAATGACTGAATCTGTGGATATTTCTGCATTTCCCATTCCAGGTTACGGAAACGCTCCAGTTCTGTCATAGACATCTGATAATGCTCTGGTCCTCGTTCAATTTCCATACGTTCTGTGACATACATCGGTGATGAAAAATTAGTGATCAGATAGATATCTGCTCCTGCATCGTATAATTTCAGTGCTTCTTCCTGCTCAATGACACTCATAGGCTCCTGAAATGCTCCTAAATTTTCTTCTGCATAATCTAGGTTGTTATCCTTTATCCGTTCCCACATCTGCAATTCCATTCCAAACAAACCGTCGTGTGCCTGTATCATTTCTTTACTCGCATATTCACCTTTACTGCCATCACTTCCAAGGCAATAAATCTTAGAACCCATTCTGTGATAATCCAAGGCTGCTTCTTTTCTAAGTGGCACCATATCTTCTGCTGTATATCCATAGTCACGTAATTCCAGCTTACCTATGGTTGGATCCAGCAGTTCTTGAATATCCATTCTTGCGTCATCCAGCAAATCCTCTACACCTTCTTGATCTGCCTGACTCACTGCATCTGCCAGATTTCTTACCAAATTCCTAACTTTCTCTTCCTCGCCGATCAGATTCGCATATTCAAAAATCTGTTCTTTTACATCTGTTGAAAATTCTATATCTCTACGCTCTGCCTGAGCAATCCGTTCCTGCGTATATTCCTGCATTTTCTGCGTTTCTTTTCCTGTTATCATACTTCTCGCCATTCAAATTCCTCCTGTGTTCTAAAAAATGGCATAACAGGCAGAACCTTCTTCTACCAAATTATGCCATCTTTCCTGTTTATTTATTCCAGACCGAAGTCCCGTTTTCTGTTTTCCTTGCCAGTTTCACTTTCCCGCTGACTCTTTTCTTTATAAATCTGCAGTTTTTCATGGATAGAACCACGTGTCGGTCTTTCTTCTTTCTCATCTGATTCAGACACCTCTGTTTCTGCATCTTCCCGTTCATCCATATTGAGCAATGCATTTAATTCTGACAGTCGCTCCAGTTTCTGGTTCAACTCCTCTTCTTTTGGAAATGGCTTTCCAACCTCTTCTTTTGCATTTGCAAGCTGTTCATATACTGTTTCCAGTCTTTGTTGTGCTTCTGAAAGCTTCTCTGGATAACTGTCCAACAGATTGTTGATACGAGTAATATTTCCAAGTGCATCTGCTCCAAGATGAACTTTCGAGACAGCCTCATGTTTGACAGATAGAATAAATTCTTTACTCCATCCATCAAACTGAATCCTCATATTGAATCCCTGATAGTTTCCGATATCCATCGCAGCATCTACAGCTTTAATATCTTTACATACCGCCAGAAGTGCTGCTCCTGCCTCTTTCTTTTCTGTGAACTCTTTGCCGCCAATCTCCATAGTAAACTGCTCTGGATCTGTGATTTTATGCTCTGAGTAATGAGCGATGTCTGCCTTGTAGCTGTCAATGATTTCTGTCAGTTTTGCAATCTGTTGTGGAAAATTCCTTGCAATATCATCTTCCAGGCGGTACTGGTTATTCATGTGGTTGGCTTTTAAAAGTTTTAATTTTGCCACATCAACATCCAATGCCATCTTCTCTTTTACTGCTGGATTTCCGGTTGCAAGAGCTTTGACCTCTGCATAGGAAAGTGCCGCTTCGTCCACATCTTCACAGCTTCGCACAGGTGCTTTGCTGGTCATAATCTGAGAAATGAATTTCTGCTTGTTCTCAACCAACTGCCACATGTAGCTGTCAAATGTGGATTCAGTTACATACCGGAAGATATGAACCTTTTTATTATGATTTCCCTGACGGATAATACGCCCTTCCCTCTGTTCCAAATCAGATGGTTTCCAGCCAATATCCAGATGGTGCAACGCAATCAGACGGTCCTGCACGTTGGTCCCGGCACCCATCTTTGCTGTTGAGCCAATCAAAAAACGAACCTGCCCGGATTTCACTTTTCCAAACAGCTCCGTCTTCTTTGCTTCTGTATTTGCATCATGAATAAAAGCAATCTCTTTTTCCGGTACACCTTTCGCTATCAGTTTCTGCTTCAAGTCATCATAAACATTGAAACTGCCATCACCTTTCGGTGTGCTCAAGTCACAGAAAATCAATTGTGCAGATTTCTGTGCTGCCGTGTCTTTCCAGATCTCATAACTTTTCTCTGCACAGACTGATATTTTGCTTTCTGGATTATCTGGCAATAATTCGTTCACCAAACGCTGATCCAATGCCAATTTTCTTCCATCATTGGTAATTTTCAGCATATTATCAACCGAAGCATCTACCCCTCCGTTTCTGACAACTTCTGCACGTTCCCCCAGACTTTCTACGATTTCTTTCTGCTGTTCCGTTGGTTTCAGCACCACTGTTTCATATTCCGCCTCTGGCACAGGAAGCTTTAACTGATCGGAAGTCTTGATATCTGCAATCTCCTTAAACATATTCATCAGTTCCGGAATATTATAAAATCTTGCAAATCTTGACTTTGCACGGTAGCCTGTTCCTTCTGGTGCAAGCTCAATGCTCGTGACTACCTCGCCAAAGGTGGAGGCCCAGGAATCAAACAGTCCAAGTCCCATATTTTGTAATTTGCTGTTCTGCAGATACCTCTGCATAACATATAATTCCGTCATGCTGTTGCTAATCGGTGTGCCCGTAGCAAAGGTAATGCCTTTTCCTCCGGTAATCTCATCCAGATACTGACATTTATTAAACATATCCGCCGACTTCTGTGCTTCATTCTGTGCAATCCCGGCTACATTTCTCATTTTTGTATAAAGAAATGCGTTTTTATAACTGTGTGCTTCATCTACATATAAATGATCCACTCCCAGTTCTTCAAACGTAACTACCTGATCTTTTTTCTCTTTCTGATTCAGTTTCTCCAGCCTTGTCTGCAATGTTTTTCTTGTCTTTTCAATCTGTTTGACGGTATAACGTCCACCATCCTGTTCATACCTTGCACTCTGGATTGCCATTTCCAGATCATCAATCTGCCTCTGAAGCATGGCTTCCTGTTTCTCATCAGAGATTGGAATACGCTCAAACTGGGAATGACCAATAATAACAGCATCGTAATTTCCCATAGCGATTCTGGCACAGAACTTCTTTCGGTTTGCCGGTTCAAAGTCTTTCTTGGTTGCTACCAAAATATTTGCTCCTGGATATAACTGCAGGAACTCCGCTCCCCACTGCTCTGTCAAATGGTTTGGCACAACAAAGAGATTCTTTTGTGATAATCCCAGACGTTTGCTCTCCATTGCCGCCGCTACCATTTCGTAAGTCTTCCCAGCTCCTACTACATGTGCCAGAAGCACATTATCACCGTATAACTGATGTGCGACTGCATTTTTCTGATGCGGACGAAGCTCTATTTCCGGATTCATTCCTGGAAAACTCAAGTGACTACCATCATATTCACGGGGACGGATACTATTGAAACGCTCATTGTACACGCTTACCAGCCTTTCTCTCCTCTGCTGATCCTTAAAAATCCAATCTTGGAATGCAGCCTTCAAGGCATCCTGCTTTTGTGATGCCAACATAGTTTCTTTTTTATTCAAAACTCGCACTTCATCCCCATTGTCATTTACGACTTTATCATAGATTCTAACATCTTTTAGATTCAAGGTATCTTCCAGAATCCGGTAGGCATTTGCTCTCTCCGTTCCATACGTTGCATAAGCAAACGCATTTCTTGGACTGTCGGCGTTCTTTCCTGTAATCCTCCACTCACCATTTACCTCAGAGAATTTTACCTGTATTTCCTTCTGTGCAAGATACCTCGGCGTATGAAGCAGTTCCACCATAAAATCCTGATAATCCGAAGGTTCAATCCAGGTGGCTCCAATACGCACTTCAATCTCCGACGCTTCCAGATCTCTTGGCTGAACTGCCTCCAATGCACGCACATTCGGTGTGAATTCCGGATGATTCTCTGCAAAAGTTCTCGCTGTATTTAATTTATCTCTGACGTTTCCAGACAGATATTCATCTCCGCTTTCCCACTGGTCTGTCAGTGGATTTTTGAAGATAACTCCAACCAGCTCTTCTGTGATTTTCTCTTCGGTCTTTCCGGTCAACTGTGCCATATATGGAAGATCTACTTTAGCCTTTTCATTTAGGGACAGAGCAAGTGCTTCTGTGGCTGTCTCCACACTTGTCACAGCGACCGCCTTTTTAATGGTTCGTTTGGTGAACATGTCCGCTTTCCGCTTCAATGTTCCATCTTCATTCAAGTCTTCCAGGGAACACAGCAGACAATAAGAAGAGTCATCAGAAAATGCACGTTTGTTAGCATTACTTCCAATAACTCCATACTTTGCTGTGTAGGTATCATACACCTGATTCAGTTTTTTCTGCTGTTTCTGGATTTCTTCGTCTGTGACAAATTCTTCCATCTGCATGGCGATCAGTTCACGAACGGTATCACGGATTGCAACCATGCCTTTTACACGTTCTGCAGTGACTGCAGGCATTTTCACCTGATTCATCAAAGAATTGACACGGTAATATACCTGATCATCTACCACCGTATAGCTGTAATTTCGGACATTCGGATCTGCCGGAATACTCTCTGGCATCTCATCCAGTTCTGCCTCTATATCTACTGCCGCTACCATGCTTCCTCTGATGTGTTTTACAGCTTCTTGTAACTGTAATTCCAGATCAGCTCCTTCCATTGGAGCACAGGTTGTTTCCATACCATACGGACCGGACACTTCTTTCATCTCACCAAGAATCAATCCCGGATGCTGAACAAAATACTTGTTAATGGTAATCCCATTTGCATCACTCTCCAAATTCACCCAGTCTGGCATCTCTTTTGTGAAACTCTCACGCTTCTGGAAAAACAAAATATCAGCACTGACTTCTGTTCCTGCATTTGCCTTAAAAGCTGTGTTCGGCAGTCGGATAGCCCCCAGCAGGTCTGCACGCTCTGCCAAATATTTCCGGACTTCCGGTGATGCCTTGTCCATAGTTCCCTTTGTTGTGATCAACGCAGCTACACCACCTGGACGTAACTGATCTATAGTCTTGGCAAGAAAGTAATCATGAATCATAAAATTGTAGCGGTCATATTGACGGTCATTGACCTTATATGCACCGAATGGCACATTTCCGATTGCCACGTCAAAGAAATCATTGGGATAATCCGTCTTCTCAAAGCCTTTGATCTGGATATTGGCATCTGGATAGAGAAGTTTAGCAATTCTGCCACTGATGCTGTCCAGTTCCACTCCATAGAGTTTGGACTGGTTTAGATTCTCTGGAAGCTTTCCAAAGAAGTTCCCGACTCCCATAGATGGCTCCAGGATATTTCCCTTTGTAAATCCCAGATTCTCCAACACCTGATACATACTTTCAATCACAATCGGCTGTGTATAATGAGCATTTAATGTGGAAGCTCTGGCTGCAGCATATTCTTCCGGTGTAAGGACGGTCTTTAATTCCAAATATTCTGTCTCCCATGCAGATTTTGTCTCATCAAATGCATCTGCAAGACCTCCCCAGCCGACGTACCTGGATAAGATTTCCTGTTCCTCTGGTGTCGCATTGCGGTTCTCATCCTCACATTTTTTTAACAGCTGAATAGCCATAATATTGGCTCGGAATTTCTCCTTCGGTGTTCCCTGTCCAAGTTCATCATCTGTGATATGGAAGTTCGTTGCTGGAATCAGTTCTGCTATTCCGTTAATCTCTTCCAATGATTCTTTTTCTTCCAATACCTCAACTTCTCCCGACAGTTCTTTTTCTTTTTTATCATAATCTGTCCACACACGTTTAGAAATAGCAGTAAAATAGGAAGACTCTTCCTCCATGATTTCTTCCTTGATTTCCCGTAATTTATCTAAGGTATCCGCATTTACTGTTTTGTTGTGATAATGATAATAAAGTACTTCTTGTCCAAGTTTTACATCCAGACGTTCCAATTCTTGTGTTGACATTCGCTCCCAAATATCATCTTTTTCCGTATGAATCGTGAAACCTTCTCCATCATCATGATATTCTAATGTGTATTGAAGTCGATTCTCTTCTCCCTTAACTTTGCAAGCAAAATCATAGATTTTTGTTCTGGTACCGGACATATATTCTGAATCAACTAGTCGCAGATCCGTTATATCTTCCGCTGTAAAAGTATCCTGTTCCAGCTGTTCTCCTAACATCTGCTGTGCTTCTTCCAGGTCTGCCAGTCTTTGTGCTTCCTGTCGTTCTTCGTACTTTTCCATTTCTTCCGGTGACAAATAATCATCTGTGCGGATTAACTGGCGAACACGTTCTGCAACCTTGTTCCACTTTAATAAAACTTCTACCTCTGGACTGCCAATTTTCCCTTTTGCAAGTTTTAATCCTTTTGCATCATGGGATGCGTCGGAAGCATCTGCTCCTGGTATTCCGGGTGAGGAACCACCTGTTCCATACTCATTTTTCAGGAACTCAGCTGCATCTTTCATATCATGATGTTCCATGAAATACTCATAGATTCGGTTACGTCCTCCTGCAGTAATGCCGCCTCTTCTTAACACTGCGTCAATTTCATCCTGTGTGATAAAGGATAGTGCCGGACGTTCGACCGTAAATTTCTGGTCTACCCAGGAACGCTCCCTCTGAAGATCCTGAAAGCGTTGGAAATATTCCGGATTATGCTGAATCTCCCAGCGGTGATAATCTCCCGGATTCTCATCCATATATTTCTGCAGCCATTCAAAACGATAGACAATCGCATCTGCTTCCTCTTGATCTGTCCATGCTCCACTCACTACATCCTGCCAGTCTGAATATGATTGTTTCTTTTCCCAGTTTCTGCAAGTATCCCGAAAATGAAGTGCAAGAAGATTGGTCATTTCTTCCTGCTCCTGTTCAATGGCATTATTGGAAATCAAATTATCCACGTAATTTCCATCCTCATACATATCCCGAATTCTGTTCGCTGCTTCTTCCCACGTACCATGCGGTCAAAGTTTCTTCTGGCAGAGTCCCCTCGCCGGATACGGATACCATCATTGTCATACCAGATACTGATTTTCTGACCATCTATGGTAAATCCTTTGCCACCAGTTCCATATTCATCTTTCAGAAAACTCCGCATTTCTTCATTATCCAGACCTTCAATCAGTCTTGCTGTAATATGAAACAGTGTATTTTTCTGTCCGCTTCCCGTGCGGAGAATATCATTTACCACTTCATCGGAAATAAGAAAAGCGGCTGGCTGTTCCAATGCAGCTGCCGCTTTCCTTATTTCTCCTAACTGTTCCTCTTCTGTTGGGAACAGACTTAACTGTAAATAATCTCCTGAATCACCAGCTCCTCTGCCTGTGCCTTGATCTGGTTCATGTGTCTGGTCCATGCCATCCCGTCTGCCATTTTGTCCGGTGCCGGATCTTTCTCCAGAAGTTCGTTCATCAGGTCGTCTACTCTCTGTCTTGCCTGGCTGTCGATCTCCATCAGATGACTGTCCAGACGGTTCTGCAGTGTCAGAATGTTGAACCTGGCTACCTTGTGATTTCTCAGATACTCTTTCCGCATCATTCCGTACTTGCCGATGGTTCCTCTCGTCTCTTCCAGGCTGATATCTGGAATCTGATACTCTCCGTTCTGGCTGTAACTGATCTCTCTCATAGTCTGTTTCCTCCTTTTTTTCTTCTCTATCTTCTGTGTTATCTGTATTACTTTCACGCATTAACGTGTTAAATTCATTATAGACTACTTCTTTTTCTTTTGCAACCGTTTTCAGGTCATTTTCCAGATTATTCAGCACATATCGTCCAATCTGCATCAGGACTGGTCTGCTGATCTCATTGACTGCACTTCCCAGATGTCCTAATACTATCAGCTGATTAAAGTCCGTAATATGCCGAAAATCCTCTGCATCCAGATATTCCTGTGCATCCAGTCCACACCGGTTTAGTAATACATACCAGACACTATTGGTCATCAGTTCCCGAAATTCGACTTCCTGATTCTGTTCGTCCAGTTCTTCCAGAAATGTCCCTGTTACGTCCAGTCTCAGTTCTTCCAATGCATCTGGAAGCCATTCTTGCATACTCTCCTTCGCTGCCTGATGCAGACTTTCAGCAAGTCCTCCTTCTGTATCTTCCAGTGATAACTGCTCCTGCAGATAATCTGCCACCAGCTGTTCTCCTTCCACCGGAAGATTCCATAACTGAGGATCCTTTCCAAGATTCCGCACTTTATAAGTGTCCTGCACATCAAATACATACCGAAGTTTCGTTTTCGGTCCGGAAGTATTGTCAATCAAGGCAATCCCTTTGGATCCCTTTTTGATCCAGCGGTACATCTTCTGATTCCAGATTTCCATGGATGCTACGGCAGTTGCTTCCGGTCGCTGTGCATAAATTAAAAGCTGTTCTGGAAAAGTGTATTTGTACAGTCTGGATGCAGTGTTTAGGAACCGCATCCATTCCTGCGGACTGGCAGCTACATCTTTTGCCACCTCTTCCGTCAGCTGTTCCATTGCATATAATTTATTTGCCATGCGCTACTCCTTTTCATAAAATCAGGGACTGCTTAGCACAGTCCCCTTAAAATCATCGTTGTTACTCTTTATAATGCTGTGGCAAGCTCTTTTGACTTATTCTTTGGCACTTTGTCTCCCTCTTTTGCCTTGATTTCTGCCTTAGCTTTCTCCAGTCTTCCATGGATTCCACCTTTTACTTCCGCTTTTTCGGCTGCTTTTTCTTTCTCCAAACGAGCTTCCCTACGCTCAGCATTTTCCATAACTGCCGTTTTCCCATCACAAAACTGAACTTTATCGGAAAGCTGCTCCTGTCTCTCCACCTTTGTCTCATTGACTTCCTGTACCATCGCATTTAATTCCGGAACCTGAAAAATGCCGTTATCAGGAAGAATCAGCACTTCATGAATGGAAGATGGGATGACAAAGTAATCACTTCCCAGGCATTCCCCAATCTGTTTACGAATATCTTCCTGCAGTAACAGGGAAGCTCCATTCATCTTAGCTTTGTTTGTCAGACAGAACATTGGGTTTTCCATGGCTTCCATATCCATTTTTTCATTCAGCAGGTTTTCTGGTTCTTCACCAAAAATCATAGATTTGATAATCTCATTCATATCCATAAGTGTGACACCACGTTTTCGGTCTGCCACCATCGCATCCGCTTGAATCTGTTCGGCAGATACTCCCCACTCGTTCATCAGAGAAACAGTTACCGGAATACTGCTGATCCCTTCTCCATTTTCCTCCAGATTTACTGCATAATAAGCTGCAAAATCTCCGTGTTCTGTGACTACTTTATCTGCAAGAAGATCGGTATTCCATTCCTTATCACAAATTCTCATCTGTAATTTGTCCTTCATCTTTTCATAATCCAGAATATCCGTAACTCCCATATCAAAAAATTCTGCTTTTCCCTGTGCCTCAATACGCATATCAGCCACATCGCCAACACAAGAGTCTACATCTTTTCCATGGATATATTCCTGGTAGAGGGAATCCAGATAGACTGTCGGTACGATTCTCTGATCTCCGTTTGGAATCGTAATACCTGTCAACTTCAACCCGTTGTTTTTTTCTACTTCCTGCAGTTTAATTTCTGCGTCCTTGTAAGACTCTGGCAGATACTCCTTTACATTGTCTTTGACATATTCATAAAATTCTTTTCTGTTCATCATACGCTTTTACCCCTTTCTGATCATGTGATGGTTCATTCTTTTTCTGCTGATCATCTGCTCGGCTTTCTTCTGATAAGCCATCATTCTCTTTAAAGTTTTCTCCTGGTTTTTTCGTGCTTCCTGTCTTTTTTCCATTGCTTTCATCATAGTTTTCTATTCCTTTCTGTGATTTTTTTGTATGAAAAAGGGAGCCTCACATAGAAGCTCCCAATCATAACCATTGATTTTGGTTTCCTTATTTGCTTTTCCTTTTTCTGCTGATATAAAGTCCTGCCATACCTCCTGTGGAAGTTACAAGAAGTAGGATCGGCAGCCAGATATTCGTGCTGTCACCTGTTTTCGGTGCATTTGATATCTTTGTCTCTTCATGGGACTGTGGTGTATCCGGTGTGTTCGGTGTTTCTGGAACTTCCGGTTTCTCATTTATCAGATTAAAGGTAACTTCTACAACCGGCGTACTGTCATCTGCATAAGCAAATGTCACTTCATGCTTGGTCTGATCCAGTGTGTATCCATCCAGTGTTTTTGTTTCCACCAGATAATACTTGATAGCGGTATCATATTTGCCGTTCTTAAATGTGGCAATCTCATACAGCTTACTTTCTGCATGACCGGCAGCATCTGTCTTTAAGGTTTCCAGAACTTTTCCCTTACTGTCACGGAGTTCAAATTCTACCCCTTTCAGTGGTTCTCCTGACGATTTATCTGTCTTATTGAGAATCACTTTTCCCTTGGCAGTATCATCTTTCATAGCCACTTTCTGGATTTCTCCGGTATCTTTCACCTCAAATGTCACATCGGCTGTCAGAAGATATCCTTTCGGTGCCTGCTCTTCACGTAAGGTGTATTTACCGATTGGCAGTTTTTCAATATAGTGTGCTTCCTCTGTGGAAGTCCAGCTCTCTACTACCTGATCATCCTTATCGAGAATTGTCAGTTTCGCACCCGGAATCTCAGTTTCTCCTGTGATATCCGTCTTACTGATCTGCACTTTTGTCACATCATCTTTCATCTCATGCTTCTGAACCTCTGCTGTATTCTCTACTGTGAAAGTAATACTTTCTGCAGTGACATATCCATCTGCCGGTTTTGTCTCTGTCATGGTGTATTCCTTACCAACAACCAGTTCTTTGATCACATGGGATTCTTCCGTAGAAGTCCATTCATCTACTGTATTGCCATCTGAATCCGTTACTTTCAGGTGTGCACCTGGAAGTTCTTTGCCTGTTGTCAGGTCTGTTTTGGTCAGCTCTACTGTGGTTGGCTGATTTTCAAAAGTAAAGTCGTAGCTTACTTCTGCCTGGTCTTCTCCAGCATATTCAAAGGTAAATTCCTGTACTTCTTCTGTTGTAACAAATCCGTCCGGTGCAAAGATCTCTTTCACATAGTATTTTCCGTCTACCGGAAGATCTGCCGTAAAAGCGATCTGTCCTTTTTCATCCGTTACCCGCTGCTCAATCAGACTGTCTTTCTCAAGAAGTACCTCGCCCTTTGCATTTTTGATATTTTCACTGGTATAAAGACCGAAGACACCACCTGCAAGGACACGTTCTGTATCCTTTTCTTTCTTCAGAACCGTAATCTTTACTTTCTGACGGGCATTCTGCCATTTCTCATCATAAGTGATGACTGGTGTGTCCTGATCACGGTAAGAAAGATCAACATATCTCGGCTCTTTGTCCAGCACATAACCATGGGCTGTTTTTACTTCCTTCACATAGTATTTTCCAGCCGGGAGATCTCCCATCTGTGCAATACCATTGGAATCTGTGGTAATGGTTCCTACTTTTTCATCTGCTTTGAAATAATCTTCACTGACACCATCTGCCGCTTTGATATCTTCCGCAGCAAATACATCGAACGTCACATCTGTAAGGCTTCCGGTTACATACTCAAAAAGATGCTCCACGGTACCTTTTACATGATCCAAAAGTGTCACCTTATCCAGAAACTCTCCATTTTTGTTGATGATCAGAAGTCCTGTTGGAACTTCATCTTTCATCTCTACTTTCTGAATCTCGGCAGTATCTTCCAGTGTGAACTTCACATCCGTCGTTTTCAGATATCCATACGGTGCCATTTCCTCTCGAAGGGTGTATTCTTCACCCACAGTCAGTCGTTTGATCACATGTGGCTGATCTTTTACAGAAGTCCACTGATCCACAACATTTCCTTCTTTATCAAGAACGGTGAGTTTTGCCCCATCCAGTTCCACACCTGTTGTTACATCAGATTTTGTGATTTCAACTGTTGTCGGCTGGTTCTTTTTCACTGTTTTCAGTTTTACTGTCTTCACATCCTGCCCCTGGTAAGAAGCATCCAGATTCAGAACTTCATCAGAGGATACAAATCCCGCCGGTGCTTTTAACTCTTTCACATAATACTGTCCAAGCGGCAGATCCAGCGTACATGCTGCAAGACCATCGTTATCAGAAGTCATTTCCTGCAGAAGTGTATCTGCCTTTACAATGATCTCACCTTTCTCATTCTTCAGATCTTCTGTGTTATAGATGCCAAAGACAGCTCCTGCTACGGTTGCACCATTTTCTGCATCCTGTTTTTCTACCTGGATTGCAACTTTCTGGCGGTCATCGCCAACCATCACTTCCTGTTCGATCACAGGTGTATCCTGATTGGCATAGACAAATGAGACATCCGATCTGTCATGGTTCAGGACGAATCCTTCCGGTGCAGTCTTTTCTACCACATAGTAAGAACCAAGCGGCAGGTTATCAGCAACTGCTTTTCCGTCTTCCCCGGTCGTTACCGTTGTTACCAGTGCATCTTTTGCATAGATCAGCTGTCTGTTCCCATTTTCATCTTTCTGATAATCCGGTGTATAGATATTTTCAGCTGCATAGACATGAAATGATGCACCCTTCAGGTATCTTTCTTCATAAACAAAATCCTTTTTAAATCCGGTCAGCATCTCACCTTTTTTATAGATCGTCAGCTTTCCTTTTACCGGATGGTTCTCATAGTCTACCGTAATAATGGCATCTCCGCTCTCAGAATCCATCTGGTATGCTGTATTTGCATCCACCGCAATCTCTACATAGTTCTTATTGATTGTGTACCCTTCCGGTGCGTTGACTTCCTCAATCCGGTAATGTCCGATCTTCAGATTCTTCGGCATGATCAGATATCCCTGGCTGTCCGTAAAATAGGACTTATGAGTGGTTGTCACTGGGTAAGTTGTTACCTGCTCCACATACTTCTTGTTGTCCAGGTCATATACCTTAAATTCTGTTCCGGCAATCAATACGGATTTCTTTGTTTCATCATCTTTTTTCACGATTTTCAGTTTTGCCTTAAACTCTTCATCCAGAAGCACTCGCCAGATCTGCGGCTCGTTTGGATGATGTTCTGTGATATTCACTTCAAAATCATCGACTGGCTTGTAATTGTGCGGTGTTGTAGTTTCACGCACGATATAGCTTCCAAATGGTAATGGAATACTGCAGGCATACCCTTTTTCATCTGTAAAAATCTCAGTTGCTCCGTTTTCTCCACTCACTACTGGTTTGGCAGAATCAAAATCATAGCTTCCATCTGCTTTCTTTGTAAGGGAAGATTTCAGATAAACTGTAAATCCGGCTCCGGATAACAGCTCTGCATCGGTCTTTCCATTATTGGCTGCTTTGATGATCTGGAATGGCTGCTTGATGATCTGCTCACTGGAAGTGCACTCTCTTTTTACTTCTGCTGTCATATCTCCTTCATAACTGCACACAAGATCATGCTCTTCTGTATCTGCCAGGTATCCGGTCGGCGGTGTGATCTCTTTGACATAATATTTGCCAAGATATAAACCTTTTACAGAAGCCTGTCCTTTGTCATCTGTTGTAAGAGAAGCTACCTGTTCTCCTGCTTTATAAATAGTTCCGGTTGCTCCGTCCGGATGCACGATATCTTCACGGGCATACAGACCATAAACTGCACCTTTCAGTGTGGCATCTCCCTGTGATACTGCTTTTCCTGTTTCTTTATCAACTTTGAATAAATTGATCTTTGCTGTCACACGGTCATTGCTGAAGGTATGGGCAAATAATACGGTTGCTTCTTTATCATTGGTGTAAGAAAACTTGAACGTATACACATCTTCTGTATTTCTTACATAGCCTTCCGGCGCCTGATCTTCTTTTACGGAATAGGAATATCCAATCGGAAGATCTGCTGTGAATTTTGCAGTTCCATCTGCTCCAGTAGTTGCTTTCTCAATCAGTGTTCCTTTTTTCACAACAACGGTTCCGTCTGCATTTCTAATATCATCGGATGCATACAGAGCAAAAATACCGCCATTCAGTGGTTTCTTTGTATCTTTATCCTGTTTTACTACGGAAACATCTGCTTTCTGTCTTTCGTTGTTAAAAGTCACATCTGCAAATACAACTTCTTTATTCTGTCCGGCATAAGTCAGAGTCACTGGCTTTTCTTCGCTGCCGTTATAGAAATTGTCCGGTGCTTTTGCTTCTTTCACCACATAGCTTCCAAGATGCAGGTTCTTCAGTGTAACAGAACCATTCTCTCCCGTAGTCAGATTATCTTTTACCAGGTCACCTTTACTGTACACTTTTGTGCCATAAGCAGTTACGATATCTGCCCCGGCATACACGTTATACACTGCATTTTTCTGTCTGCGGTTTTCATACTGGAATACCGTTCCATTTTCACTGACATCTGCTCCGGTAAGAACCTGTCCTTCTTTGTAAATGGTAAGCTCTGCCAGCTGTTCCTTATTTTCCACAGTTACCGATGAGGTTTTACTTGCTACCAGTTTTACATTTGTTGCCGTTGCATTTACTACATATCCCTGTGGTGCTGTGATCTCTTTCAGATAAACAGTATCCTGTGTCTTGATGATCGTAACAGAAGATTTTCCATTCTTATCTGTTGCCGGCATCTGAGTGATCAGCTTTGTACAAGCCTCATCGCTGTATACACCGAATACTGCACCTGCAAGATTAACATCCGCTGTATCGTCTTTCTTTACGATTTCGATCGTAGCCTGTTCAATCCAGGACACCTTTAAGCTTACATATTTTTCATCAGCGACACCTTCTCCAAACACAAATGCCAGATCCTGAACACTTGCATTCGTAGTCAATTTATATGCGGAATAATCTTTTGTAATACTTCCCTTCATTTTTGCAGAAAAAGTAGCACTTACATCTTTTGTCTGTGTCAGAGGTGCTGAAAGATAAAACGTGGTTCCTCCTCCGATTGTTACGCTTGCACCTGCCGCACTTACAGTTCCCGTAGATACATTATGGAGCTTCACTCCCTTTGGTAAGTCCATTGTAATTTTCTGCTGGGAAGATGCGTTGAACTTAATATTTTCTGTTCTCTGGATATTTCCATCTACATAAGCTTTTACATTCGGTTTGGAAAATGACATCGCTACATCTGGTATTTCCGGCTTATTTACACAATAATTATAGAGTTCTTTTGCCAAAGCCTCGCCTGTAGCATTTGTTCCATAGAATGCATCACTGCTTCCATTGGCATATGATGCAGCCATGTGAATAATGATGAATCTTTTTCCTTCTGAGAAATCCGTGTGTTTATTCGCAAAAAAGCTTTCGCTCCCTGCGGCATCTGTGCCGTAATAACACACTTTTGCTAACGCCTGATTGTCTCCAATCTTTGTGATTGTATAATTTCCAGATCCTGGTCCTGGTTTTGCCGGCTGTACACAATACGCAGTTGCTCTGACGCTTCCGTAGCTGATATAGTACGGCTCTGTCAGATAGGTTCCAAGATTATAATCTGCATATCTATACAGAGGTCCTTTTTCGATTGTTACCTGCTGTGTACTTCTTGCTGAATAAGCCGAAACTGCTTCAAATGTTGCAATCTCTCCCTCTTCCATAGAATCAAGATCCACACCTTTGTCTCCTGCCTGTTCCAAAACATCATGAAGCTCTAACCCTGATTCTTCATCATAGGTATCCTGATTCTGTGCCTGCTCTACTAAATCATCAAATTCATCAGCATCAATATCGGTAATTTCCGAGTCTGATTCTGACTCCTCCGCTTCCTCTGTCTGCTGTTCACTGCCAGCTGTTTCGGATTCGGTTACTGCTTCACTCCCTGCAGTTTCTGTCTGCGTTTCTGTTTCTTTCTCACGCACAATCAGCTTTCGGCTGATCTGATACTTCGGATGCTCCTGATTTACCGGTTCCACATAATAGACCGCTTTGTAAGTGTCCGCATGATCTGTCGTAAAATCCTCATCCTTATCGTTCTTTGCTTCCTCAAATGTGACTTTAACCTTGTCAGCATCCTTGATTTCCAGTCCTGTGTAGTCTGATTTCACATCAAATACACTGCCTGTTTCGATTTCATAATCTTTGGCAGTCACCACCTCATCTTCATCCAGAAGGTCTTTCACTTCCTCATAAAGTGGCGGTTTTTCCTCTGGCTGAATCTCCGCTGCATATGCAGTCATCGGAGACAACACGGTACTAAGCATTGTCATGCCTGCCAGCAAGCCAGATACTACTTTTCTAAAATTACCTTTTTTCTTCATGCTAAGGTCCTCTCTTTCATAATATTTGTATGAAAACAGACAGTCCTTAGACTGCCTGCCATACACTACTTATCGTTGTGGGAAAATCAGATTGAACTGCACATTCCCCTCGCCGGGATCAACCATTTCCACAGTTGCTTCATACTGTCTCCCTGTTTTTCTGGATACCAGATCCTTATAATGGATTTTTCCTTTAGCCAGGAACTTCTTTGCTGCCGCCTTATCCATCTTTTTCCCCTGGCTTGCAAGGAATTTATCATTCTTCCATAAGGTAAAAGCACAGTTCCGATCAGAACAGTAAAAGTTTACTTTTCCTTCCCTGACATCAGCTCCACAGCGGGGACATTTGCCAATGACTTCTCCTTTTGCTTTTCCCTGAAACTTCTCTTTCTTTTCTTCTGAAATCCCCTGATATCTGGCAACCAGTTCCTGCATCAGCTCTGTAATCCCATTTAGAAATTCATCTGCTGTCTCTGTATTCTGGGCAATGTGATTCAATGCCATTTCCCACTCTGCTGTCATCTTCGGAGATTTAATCTCATCCGGCAGAACCGTAATCAGTACATTGCCATCATCTGTCGGCACCAGATTTTTCTTTTCCCTTTTCACAAAGCCAGACTGAATCAGTTTTTCAATGATTGCTGCCCTTGTTGCCGGTGTGCCAAGTCCTTTCTTTTCTGTATCTCCGGTCAGTTCTTCATTCCCTGCACGTTCCATTGCAGAAAGCAGGGTATCTTCTGTGTATTGTTTCGGTGGCTGTGTAAAATGCTCCGATACAAAAGAATCACAAGGGCCGTAATGCTTGCCTGCCCAGATATCCAGCTCCGGCTCTTCTTTCTCAATCTTTACGCCAAAGAACTGTTTCAATTTATTTTCGATCGCCTTGAATCCTTCCTGCTTTGTTTTCTTTGCCGTGAGATAAAACGTATGATAATTACAGGTAATCTGACATTTATGGCTCTCATAAATATAAGGATCTGCGGTTGCTGTCAGTACCCTGGCACTGATCAGATACAAAATCTTACGGTTTCGTTCTTTCAGTTCACCAATATCTGCTTTGGCTACTTCCATAGTCGGGATAATCGCATGGTGATCAGATACTTTCTTTGAATTTAATACCTTACTCACGTCTGGCTGATATTCCAGACCTTCAACATAAGGCATTTTCCCAAGTAACATCTGAATCAGAGTTTCTGTGCTTTCTTCCATCTCATCTGTCAGATACTGGCTGTCTGTTCTCGGATAAGTGACAAGCTTCTGCTCATACATCTCCTGCACGGCATCCAATGTCTGCTGTGCGGTATAGCCAAACATTCTGTTTGCTTCCCTCTGAAGAGTGGTCAGATCATAGAGTTTTGGAGGGCGTACCGTCTTCTCTTTCACATCATCCTTTTCCACTTCGCACATCCGCTCCAGGCAGTCCGCAGCCACTTTATCTGCATCCTCCTTTTTCTGAAAATGCTCTGTAACCGCATCCATATCATCAAACTTGATATGAGCCATATAATATTTTTCTTTGGTAAATTCCTTGATCTTCTGATTTCGATCCACGATCATGGCAAGTGTTGGTGTCTGCACTCTTCCAACTTTCAGATTCTGGTTATACAGAACGGAAAAAAGACGGCTCGCATTGATTCCCACCAGCCAGTCTGCCTTTGCCCTGCAAAGTGCTGACTGATAGAGACTGTCATAACACGAACCGTCTTTTAATGACGCAAATCCATCTTTAATTGCCTGTTCTTCCATGGAAGAAATCCAGAGCCGCTTCATCGGCTTTTTGCATCCTGCCTGCTCATACACCAGACGAAAGATTAACTCTCCTTCACGTCCTGCATCAGTAGCACAGATCACTTCATCTACATTGGAATCTCTCATCAGTTTTTTCAAGATTCCGTACTGCTTCTTTGTTCCATCCAAAACCTTGTGTCTCCAGCATTCCGGCACAATCGGCAGATCTTCATATCTCCATTTTTTATATTTTTCATCGTATTCCGATGCATCGCATAATCCAACCAGATGTCCTACGCACCAGGAAACGATATAACCGTTTCCCTCCACGTAGCCATCTTTTCTTGTTCTGGCTCCCAGTACCGAAGCCAGTGCCATCGCAACCGATGGCTTTTCTGCAATCACTAATTTCATTTACTCCTACTCCTCTTCTTCATCTTCCAGTACATCATCATTAAAATCTTCATCTCTCAGAATTTCCGGTTCTGCACTTTCTTCCTGCTCATCTGCATCGTCTACTTCCCGTTTTCTGACTCTGAATCTTCGGATTCATCTTCATCCTCTTCCATCTCATCCTCGTCATCATATTCATGCTTTGGTTTATAGACTTTGAAGTAATATCCTCCTGCCGCAGCTCCGACTGCAACCAGTACGATCAAAAGATACGTTCCAAATGAACTTTTATCTTCCGGCATCTGGATGTCATCCTCTACCTTATCTTTCTCGGATGACTCTGTCGTTTCCGGTTTTTCTTCCTCTGCTTTTTTCTCTGGTTCTGCATAAACCGTATCCACTTCCGGAAGTGTCACCGAATCAGAAAGTGTGAAGTTCATCAGATCTTTTTCACTGACTTCTGTAAGAAAATACACATTATCCTGAGATTTTGAATTGTCAATAATCAGATAGAAAATCTTACCACTCTTAGTTGAAATGGTATAAAACTCTTTTGTTCCTTCCGTAGCTGTTTTAGTAACAGAATCTGCTGTCTCGCCTTCTTTATTAAGCTGTTCCTCAATACCTGTCACTGTCCGATCATCCACGGTTCCTTTTGCATCTGTCGGCTCAGAAGCCTGTGCATCCTGCGGAAGCGGTGAAGTCGTTGTTTTCTCAGTCCCAGTTGCATCTGCACTGGTCGTGGTTGCCATTGCACCATTACTGTCACTGGAAGTTTTCTGTTTCTCTGCCTGCTTCTTTGCCCATTCATAGTAAGGATTCTGCAACACATACTTTTCAGAAGTATTTCCAGCACCGTCTGTTACCGTAATCTCAATCTGTTTTGTAGTAAAATCTTTCTGTGTCAGTTGCACTCTCAGCATTCCATCCTTCAAGTCTGTATAAGTGGTGCCATTGACTGTTACCGCAGTAATCCCGGATACTGTATCATTCCCCTGAATCGTCAGCACACCATCTGTCAGAGAAGCAGAAAGTGTCGGCTTTTCCGTGTCATAACACTTAATAGAGCGATTCTGCTCATAGACCTTTCCCTCACCATCTGTCACACGCACATACACTGTCTGATTTCCAGTGATCGTGATACTTCCGCTTCCGGTTACATCCTGCCAGCTTCCATCTTTTCCTGCTTTCGCTTCAATCTTTGCTATTGAGAAACCTTCCGGCATATGGCTGGCATCTACCGTAACAGCAATGGTTGTTTCTCCCTGTTTCCAGCCATCCGGTTTCTCAATCGTAATCGCAGGTGTGGTATTCTCAGCTGCATAAGCAGTCTGTGTCTGAAGCAAAGGTGTTGTCAGGCAAAGAAATGTCGTTGCTGCAAGCAAGCCCTTTTTTACCCTGCTTTTAGTAATTGTTCTCTTCTTCTGTTTCATTTTTTCCAGATTCATCATCGGCTTTTGTTTCCTCCTTCTGTATTTCCACCCTGCCGGGCAGTTCATTTTTCATTCTCTTTTTGAAAGCTTCCAATTCAGGAATACTCATATCCATTGCACGGATAATTCTTACAATTTCCAGATTTTCCGCTTCTGTTTTTGCAATCTCCGCAGCCTTGAACCGCTTTAAGTCTGCTTCATATCTGGCTTTGGATGCTTCCATTTTTTCCTTGGCTTTCTCATAATCCGCCGTTGCTTTTTCAAGACTTTTCATCGCTTCTCCTTTCCGGACGGCTGATGCAGCCGCCCTTTTTTCTTACCATCGTCCAAATCCATAGAAATGGCTCTGCCAGTATGGTGAATTGATGGACGTGTACTGCACCGGATGACCGCAATGGATCATCTGACCATTGCCTACATAGATTCCAATGTGCGTTACCGGAACTCCTGCATCATAAGTGCCTGTAAAAAAGATCAGATCTCCCGGCTGTGCTTCTGACTGAGATACCGGCGTGCAGATGTCATACAGTCCCTGTGCAGTCAATCTTCCTGTATTCCTTACACCAGAGTTTGTCAGGCAGTAACTTACAAATCCAGAACAGTCAAATCCACTTGGAGAATATCCACCCCACACATACGGTGTTCCTAGATATCTCGCTGCTTCGTTCAACAAACGCTGTGCCGCTTCACTGGTGTATTCATTGCCGCCAAAGCCTGCCCCTTCTCCAGTTTCCAGATAAAAGATCGGGTTTAAGCGCTCTCCATTTTTCAGAAGTTCAATATGAAGATGGCTTCCTGTAGAATTTCCAGTATTTCCTACAAGACCAATCTCATCACCTTTCGTGACGGATACACCTGCAGATACACTCCGGCTGCTTAAATGTGCATACCGCAGTTCATAGCCTTTACTGTCCTTGATCACAACATAATTGCCATAGCTGTCGTTATAAGCAGAAGTTGTAACCGTTCCGGTCAGCCCTGCCATTACTTTTGTTCCCTCCGACGCTCCGATATCCATACCATTATGAAGCTGATTTGCTCCTGAAATTGGATGAATCCGATATCCATAATAACTTGTCACACTGGAATACCAGTTAAAATCAACCGGTGTCGCAAACATCTGTAAATTACCTTTCGTATCGTTATAGGCACTGAACAGTTCTTTCTGGAAAAATCCCAGCCTGTCCTGACAGATCGACATCAGATTTCCGCTGTTTAAGGTGACATTCAGCACATCTACATCTCTTGTCCTGGTCACTTCCACTTCCTGGCTTCCATTATCATCTGCCAGATAGCATTCCCAGGTCTTATGACCATGTGCGGATGCTGCCGCATGACTGTCATAATAGACATCAAACTGTACACCGTATCTTGCGAAAGCTCCGGTATCTTCTACCGTATATTCGACACCATTCATGACCACCTTTGTTCCCATTGGAACAAACGGATTGGAAGCATCTACTGCTAAGGTATGATTGGCTGTTGGATATGCTCCACTGGCAGTCGGTCCTCCACTCCAAATACCACAACAGATTGGACAGTTACAATATCCGCTTGTTACAACCTGTCCCAAAGATTCTCCAACTCTTACTGTTGCTGTCTCTGTCACAGTTTCATTGACTGCTTCAGTAGTCAGATGATATTGCTCTGCAAACAATGCATCCAGTTCCGGCTTGACCTGTTCAAAAGTAAACTCCTCATACTTTGCTGACAGATAACTGATCAGGATAAACGGATCATGCTCAATAGGTCCGATGTTATATCGGTATTCCTCATGTCCCGGTTCTTCAGATTCCATGTTGTTAATCCGCTCCTGCAGATTAGCTTCCAGCTGTGTATAATACAGTTCCGCTTCCCGGATTGCTTGATCCGATGACAGATAACTGGTTCCCGTGTAAGTGATCACATTTTGTAAAAACACTGCAGAGCATGACGTGACATTCGTTATAATCAGAAACATCAATCCGATCAGAACTGCCACACTGATATACACCTTCCGGTTTTCTTTAAAGAATTGGTGACTTTGCCGCCAATCTTCTTGATATAATCAATCGTACCTTTTGTAGCTGTACCTACGGTCTGTTCACTTCGCTTTGCTTTGGCATAATCCCGTTTGATCTGTTGCTTCTGAATCTGTTTTTTTAGCTTCTTCTGCTCCTGACGGGCTGCCGCCTGTGTCTGTTTCTCTGCCTGTCTCTCCAGTCTGCTTCTCTTTCTGGAAGCCCTCTGTTTCCTTCGTCTGGCACTTCTCTGTTCCAGCCGGTAAATACCTTCGCATCCTTCTTCCAACTTATGGGCACCTTCTACTGCCGCATTATCGTCTTCATTTTTACTGATCTCACGGTGCAATGCTGCGGAAGTTGCACTTCCTGCTTTCTTAACAACAAAAGCTTTTTCTGTTTTCACAGATTCCCCTTCCCCAAACTTCAGGCGGGATTTCTTCTTTCCAGAACCCTCTCCTTCATTTGCCTGATAAACCTGTGCCTTCTTGGAATGCTGCTTTGCTTCCTTTTTCTTTCTTGCTTCCTCATAAGAAAACTTTTTGGCTTTTTCCTTCTGTTTCTGATGACGGAAATTGACTCCATCCGCATCCATCTGGTTCAGCTTCTCTGTTTCCCTATCACTTTTCACAGAAGCACCAGTCTCCTCATAAGCAAATTTCAGACGCTGTTTCTGCTTTGGTTTCTTACTCCCACCATTCTTCTTACTCCGGCTGTCCCCTCTGTTTTCTGAAAGATCCGCACGTTTTTCTTTCAGTCTCCCTGACTGGCTGGCTTCGGATTTTTCCGCAAGTCTGGATTCTTTTCCGACTTCAGCACGAATTCTTTTCCGGTTTTGCTGCTTTCTATTTTGTCCAAAATCCTCACTTTGCTTCTCTGTTCGCATCAGTTCCGGTGCATCCCTGGATTTTTGCACAGAAGGACGGATATTTTTCCCACTCCGTTCAGACTGGCGGGGAGACTTATCCACAAGGTTTTCTTCTTTTTCCCCCTGTTTTATTCCCATCTGTACATCACTGGCACGATTACTGACACGAACAGAAGATTTATCTGTCAGGTTTTCTTCCACCAGACCATCTTTGGTCATCTTCTGGACTTTCTTATCCCTGACTTTCATTCTCTGTTCTGCCACTACTTACTCCTCCTTCTTCGGATACCCTTTCCCTGCCTGTAACAAACAGAGAAAAGCGATGCCAAAAACAGCACCGCCACTAAAAGTTAATACATATGAAATTGCTCGTAACATTGTTTTCTCCTTTGATTTAATCTGCTTCGGAAGTCTCCTCTAAGCGGGTTGTCATGATTTTATAGAGGGAATTCTTCGGGAATCTGTCTACAAATGGGATAATGACATTTCCATAGAACAAAAGTCCTTCCCCCTCATTACTGTTGGTTACATAGGACAGCTGGGTTGGTGAGATATTCAGCTGTTTTGCCAGAATCTGCCTGTCTCCAGAAGCCTGATTGAGCATATAAATGAAGTCTGAGTTTTCAAAAATGTTTTCAATTTCCCTGGAAGACAGCAAATCCTTAATATTCTGGGTGATGCCAGTTGGAATACCACCCCATTTACGGAATCTCTTCCATATCTCCACACTATAAGCTGCGGTCTGCTCTTCCTTCAAAAGAAGATGGAACTCATCCACATAATATCTGGTGGACTTATGGGCAGAACGGTTCATCGTTACCCTGTTCCAGACCTGATCCTGGATTACAAGCATCCCGATTTTTTTCAGCTGCTTACCAAGTTCCTTGATGTCAAAGCATACAATGCGGTTATTGATATCCACGTTTGTCTGATGATTAAACACATTCAAAGAACCTGTAACA
The DNA here is from genome assembly GCF_003464045.1 of Dorea sp. AM58-8. Lineage (NCBI taxonomy): Bacteria > Bacillati > Bacillota > Clostridia > Lachnospirales > Lachnospiraceae > Dorea > Dorea sp. AM58-8. Next base: position 78,066 of record NZ_QSDM01000012.1, read on the forward strand.
TAAATCTCCAATGATGTGGCCAGTCGCTGTGCTTCCGGCTCTTCCTGTTTTCTCAGAAGATTATATAAATCCTCCAGGATTGGCATCTTCTCAGGTACTGGATCGGCAAGGTATTCCTGATATACTAACCGCACACAACGGTCAATAATGGTCTTTTCTACCGGCTCCAATCCATTCTTTCCTCCAACAATCAGTTCACACAAAGACAGAATAAAATCTGCTTTCAATGACAGCGGATTATCTTCCTCAGAATAGTTCAGGTTCAGATCCATCGGATTGATATACTGGTCAGATACTGGCGAAACCCGAACTACCTGCCATGCAGTGCCTGCACAAGTGCCGAATACTCGGCTTCTGGATCGCAGACGATGATATCGTCTTCTGTAATCAGAAAACAGTTCGTAATTTCCCTCTTTGCTGAGAACGACTTACCAGAACCCGGTGTACCAAGAATCAGTCCATTCGGGTTCTTCAGGCGTTTCCGGTCAACCATGATCATGTTATTAGACAAGGCATTTAACCCATAATAAAGAGCTTCCCCTTCCTGAAACAGTTCCTGTGTCGTAAATGGCACAAAGATTGCAGTTGATGATGTGGTAAGCCCTCTCTGGATTTCAATTCGATTGACTCCAAGCGGAATACAGGACATAAGTGCTGCTTCCTGCTGATAATCCAGCTGTTTTAAGGAACAATTATATTTCTGTGCGATCCCCTGCACCTGGAAAATATTATTATCCAGCTTCTGACGCTTCTTTGCGGTATTCATAACCAGAACCGTTACAAGGAACATTCTCTCATTTCTGGACTGCAGATCTTCCAGCAAGTTCTTCGCTTCTTCTCCATAGGTTACAAGGTCCGATGGAAGCACGTCCATATCATAACCGGAACGTACCGCTCGTTTCTGCTCTTCGATCTTCATCTTATCCAAATCTGAAATCTTGCTCTTGATCATCTTGATCGCTGAACTCTGGTCAATAGACTGGATATGGATGTTGACATTGATACTGTCATCTACATCCAGGAAATCTGCAAGCATCCGGTCTGTCAGCTCTGGTGCAAGAATCTGCAGGTAACTTACACTTCCCATCGTTCTTCCCATCAAAAATGTCTGATTCTTGGAAAAGTTAAAGGAAGTCGGTGCAATAAAATCTTTGGTCTTTAATCCGGTTTCCGGAAGCATCTTATACTGGAACTTAAATGGTTCGATCCGATCCTGGTTGAACACATGATACAGAATCTCCAGCCTTTCCAGACCATTCAAGGAATGTGCCTGTGCTCCCAGAACCTTAAAGTTGTTTAAGATATCTGTTTCGATTCTTTCAAGCCTTGGTCTTGCTACCTTCAGACTCTCTGCTTCAATTCCAAAAGTGATATACTTCGTCTTTACCAGACCATTATTTCCCTTGGAAAGCTGATTTTTCAGCATAGTACGGTACTCTTCACGAATGGCATTGAAGTCATCGTTCTGATCCGGAATGTCAATGCTTTTCTCAAATTCTGCCACATCCACCTGCTGATTGATAAAGGACAGCTGCACACTGATGGAAGAATCAAAGTAATTTAAGAAATCACAGTAATTCTCAAATATCGTGGTCTTATCCTCGTTTAAAGCCAGCTGATAATTGATGTCGTAAAACTGAATCGTCTTGGAGAAAAAGGTCTTTGTCACCTGGCAGATACCATCCTGCAACATCCGAATATACGGAATACTCTGCTGTGCAGTTGTAGGAATACTTTTCTGTTTCCTTCGGTCCCGCTCCTGTTTCTTCCTACGCTTTTCCTGTTCTCTTTCTTTTCTGCTTTTTTTGTTTCTTCTTTCCTGACGGTTTCTTTTTTCCGCCAGGGACAGACGCTCCTGCTGAGCCTCCTGCTTTGTCTTTTTTGCCATCCGGCACACCCTCCTTTTTTACAAGGGTGGAAATCTCCTGATAAAAATTTTCTGTCTTATATGGTCTTACTGCCGGACAGATAAACTTCTGTCGAATGATATTTGCCACCACTTTTTCAAAGGGAAGCCCGTCTTTTTCATACATTGCCATGAAGAAAAACGGAAGCATGACCGTTACCATCAAAATGGCAGCGATACTGGAACCGATTGGTTTTCTCATGAACAGATAAAACGGAATTCCCACAACTGCGGCAAGTGAAAAGAAAATCAACTGCCGCTTTGTCAGATTTAATGCTACTTTTGTTTTGACCTTGGTAAGGTCTTTTGGTACTGGTACATACGCCATGGTATGCGCTCCTTTCCTGCCCGTTAGTGGGCATTGAATATCGATTTGCTAAGGCTTCCGGTCTTGAATAATGAAAATGCAAGAATCACGGTATAAGCCGCTACTGAAAACATTGCTGCATGAAGGTCACTGGATATGGTCATTGCATTTACTAAAACTGCATAAATTCCCACACAGACCATCATGAAGAATCCCTGAAATGCCAGTGCGAACAAGCCTTTTAAATAGTTGTTTCCGATATTGCCCCATTCCTTATTGGTCATGGTGGCAAACGGAATTGGTGCTATGGAAGTATAAAGGTAAATTTCTATCATTCTTCCGAACAAGATTACCGTAATGATAATTGACAGAATGTGCATGGTAACACTGATCAACATCGTTTCCATGGATAGCAGGAACAAATCCCCTAACTCCATATCCTCCAGGGCATCCACAATCCGTGAAATTGCTTCTGTTGCATCCACCGCAGTGTTTCCTGATATCACCCCGGCGGCATTGTTGACCACATGCTGGCCAACATCAAAGACCGCCATCGTGATATTGAACGTATTTGTCACCAGATAAATGGCTACATACGCTTTGAAGATCCAGAGGAAAATGTTATAAGTCTCAAATTCATGAAAATTGTTTTTTTGTGTTACCATCGTGATCAATTCATAGCACAGGACAAAGGTGATGATCAGTCCCGCAATGGGGACAATCACCGTTTGGGATATATTCTGAATCAGATTAAAAATCCCTGCATTCCATCCCTGCGGTGTCTGTCCCACCTGCCCGGCTATGGTTCCCACCTGCTCATTGACAGACGTGAACATGTTATCCAAACATGACTTGATAAGTCCAATCAGGATATCCTTTATCGCTTCCGTAATTCTCTCAATGATGGTGTTCATCTACCACTCCTCTTAAGAGAACAATGTTGCCAGCTGTGGAATCAGGGTAGTTCCCAGCAGCATGATTCCGGCACCAGCCATCAGCTGTTTGATGCCCTGGCTCTTAGCGCCGGGATTGTCATTTCCATATCCTTCCAGAAGGTTTACGACACCCCACACACCAAGACCTGCGCCGATTGCGACTACAAGAGTTTTTAAAGTTGTAATTGCACTGCTAAAAAATGCCATATATTCATAAACCAAAACTGACTTCTTTCAGGTGTTTACGGGAATGAAAAAACACCGACTAAAAAGCCGGCGCACCTAATGTCAGTTATTCCTTTCCTCATTATTTTTCGTTCATTCCCAAGGTTACTCCGACAGTTCTACATGAATCACTTCCACCTCTTCTTCGGGTTTCGGTGTGTACTGCGGATTTAACTCTTTCTCTACTTTGTACCGGTTCTTCTCGTTTTCATCTGCAAGAAGCCGATAGTTTTTGTGTTTCGTGATATCATATTTATCCGAGAAAAATGGTCTGGCACCACGGATCTGCAGGATACATTTTCCTCCATCCATGACTGCAATCTCATCTTCCGTCATCAGCTGTTTGCCTGTTTTCTGGTAATTCAATCCAAAGGACTTCTGATTACTCCTCGTCTCCGAAGTGTTATACAGGTCAATGGTTTCCTTCCCCAGAAGCTCACTCATTTCCTTTAAGGTAGTTTTCTCTTTTCCACCAAGGAATAGTGTGGTATCACAGTTGCCCAGAATGGTATCTGCACTATCCTTATACATTGCCTTTAACTGACTCTGGGACTGCAAAATAATAGAAGCAGAGATTTCCCTGCTTCGTATGGTTGCAATCAGCTTGTCAAACTGAGGAATCTGTCCGATGTTGGCAAACTCATCAGCGATGACACGCACATGCACCGGAAGTCTTCCACCATATTCATCATCTGCCTTATCGCAAAGCAGATTGAAAAGCTGTGACTGTAACATGGCAATCACAAAGTTAAAGGTTGTATCTGTGTCGGACATAATCAAGAACAAGGCTGTTTTCCTGTCTCCGATCTTATCCAGTTCCATTTCATCATAAGACATGATCTCACGAAGTTCTGCGATATCAAATGGGGCAAGTCTGGCTCCACAGGATATCAAAATACTTTTCGCTGTCTTTCCAGCCGCCATTTTATATTTTTTATACTGTCTGACCGCAAAGTGCTGCGGATCTCTTTCTTCCAGTTCCTGGAACATCATATCCACCGGATTCTGATAAGTTTCATCCTCTTCACGGGTTTCGCTTTCGTTCAAAAGATCCAGAAGGGTATTCAGATTCTTTTCCTCTTCATCCCCTTCATACCAGATAAAAGCAATCAGTGCTGTGTACAGCAATTTCTCTGCTTATAGTGATAGGTAAGGTTTTGATATTATCTCCACCTTTTCCCCCACTTCACACCGGACATGCGACTTTCACCGCATCCGGCGCTCCATCGATTGTCTTCACAAGACATTTAATCAGTCACCAAATTTAAGTTTTATATTATTGCTGACAGGTTCGCCTGCTCTCGCAGACTATTGATTTTCACGAGCATCTTTTTTGTGATATTGAGTGTTTTTATCAGGTCTTTTATTGCTGCTTGGGGCAGTTCTTGTAACAGAATCAGATATTTTTTGTGAATCAGAACCATGTTTTTATATCTTTCAAATCCACCAAGTGATCCTGGTACTTTGAGCCATACAGCTACATGTTCCGCATCTGCGAATTCTTCTCCACTGATTGCACATTTTCCCTTTTGAGCAGAAAATAAAGATATTTTACTGTCATGGTATTCTGTGCTATGACCAACGGATATTTTTTCTCTCAGTCCTTTCAGAACATACTGATTAAGGTTAAGTTCTGTATGAATCAGAGCACGACCTTCTTTTGTATAACTACAAACGATTGATCGCTTCGCCATCGGTATTTTATTTTTGATGAATGCAATCGGATAGATCATCTGGTCAATTCCTGAAACATATCGAATCATTTTTGACTGTCCGAATCTTTCCTTTTCTGCTTGGGTGATAGTTCCACCCTCACGTTTTAGCATACTTCCTGTTTCTGTATTTAACCTGTTCGTCAAAACTGTCATTACTCGCCTATGGAATTCTCTGCAATCAATACTGATACAGGTGGCAAGCTGATAGTAATTCTGTATGCCTAACACCATGGAGTTATATAGCTGAATTTCTGATAAACAACTTTTTTTCTCTCTGGGTTTTGCGATGTTTTTCGCTTGTTCCACTAGCTTTGCTCTTTCAATTTCAACCTTTTTGTCACAGATTGCCGACTGCACCACATATTTATGATGCTTCAACCTTACCCTTATTTTGAATCCAAGAAACTCTGACCACCGTTTTCTGGTGTTCACAATCCTTGTTTTCTCAGGAGACACCTCTAATTTCAACCTCTCTTCAATCCACTCCGTAACCGCTTCTTTTGTCCTGACTGCGTCCTCTTTCGTTCTACAGAAAATCCTAAAATCGTCCGCATACCGAATGATATGCATTTCTTTCATTTCTGTGTTTTTCATAATCCTATAACCATGGCTTTTATCAAAAACCTTAGTTTTTCCGATTATTCTTTCTCGCCCTCTGCTTATAGCAATTGGATTTTCCTCCCATTGACTGGCTATCCACCAATCCAATTCATTTAGAACGATGTTTGCCAGTAGTGGTGAGATAATTCCTCCCTGTGGTGTACCCTTGTCGGGCAATACCGTTGTATTATCGGGCATTTTAATTGGAGCTGTTAGTATTCGCTTGATAATAAAAATCAGCGTTTTATCATGGATACCCAGCGACCATATCTGTCTGATTAACTTGCTATGATTTACGTTATCGAAAAATCCTTTAATATCAAACTCAATAACATAATGAAGGTTCATCATTTGAAGCATGGTGTAGGTTCTGTTAATGGCATGTTCAACGGATCTGTTCGGACGAAATCCATAACTATTATTGCTGAACTTTGCTTCGCAGATTGGTTCCATGATCTGCTTGATACATTGCTGTATCAGCCTATCCCATATGCATGGGATTCCCAGCGGACGTGTTTTTCCGTTTGGTTTCGGGATATCTTTCCGTCTTACAGGCTTTGGTCTGTAGCCGTGTTCGCTTCCCGTAACAATAAATCTCACTCTTTTTACCACATCATCAGGAGTTCGACTCCCAATATCTGTGATGTTCTTTTTATCTGTTCCTGCCGTGTAGCTGCCTTTGTTCGCTTTGATGTTTCGGTACGCAAGTAAAATGTTATCCCTGCTCACTATCAAATCCATAAGATTCTCAAATACTTCACCGTTCTGACTTTTTTGATATAGTTCATCAAAAGTATCTTGCATTCCATAGTACTCCGCATGACGCAGGTCATCTACACATAATGTTTTACTTTTCTTTGGCATAAGGCATCACCTCCTCTCGAAAGTGACCCTTTTGGTCTTACTCGTAATCCTTATCATAAGACTGAATAATGCCTGTTTATTTCAACCGACTTGTGACCATTCCTCCGAGTTCCTCTTTTTCGCAGAACTCATCATAAGTTCGATCACGGCTTTTCAGCACCAGTTCACCTGCTTATTTTCTTCGTCAGGCTATCCCATAATGGAATCTGATGCCTTTCCACGTTCCGATAATCCTATCTGTACATATATCCTTAGGTCTCTGCTATAGTCCTGTCAGCTTGGATGTGCCTGTAACACAACATGGTCGTTCGTAGGGTCAATTTCTACTGAACCACACTGACTGCGCTTTAACGCACCCATACATTTCTATATGGTCTTCTTTTAGAACCGTACATTCGCAGTTTTCGTCAGTTTACTCGCCAAAGTAAACATTCTAACCATAGATATTTTATAGATCCTAGACCTATAGGTAGCGCACCCCACCTCTGGGGCGTTTTCGAGAATCTTTTGGCAGATTCCTACGACTACTCTCGGTCGTTGTCACGGAGCTTCTCACCCCAGCCATTACAGCTGACGCAAGTCCGTCAAGGATAGACGTTTCAGGGCGTTACCCCATCATTCCACCTATCGGATTACCAGTTCACAGACTGGTTATTATTTAATAAACCAACACTGTGCGCAGACTTTTTACCGCCTGCGAACGTGTCGCACTCACCCAAAAATCTTCGGAAGCTTTTTCCCCTTCGCCTTTGGTATTCACAATGATTGTTGTCACCAGCTTCAGGATATCTTTTTCAGACCGTATATAAGCAAATGGATTGTAATGAAGCGATTTGGAAAAATTGATGGTATTCAGAACCTTAATCACATATGGCTCATGAACCACTTTTCCAGATTTATCTTTCATAATATTTCCATTCTTATCTTTCTTAGGCGGTCCCTTTGCTAACATCTTCCCGCACTCTTCGATCAGAGTACCTTTCGGATCTGTAATGACCATGGAACAATTCATCTGCATGACCGACGGCTTTACAAAAAATCGTGTCTTTCCGGAACCACTGCCACCGATGACCACGATATTTTTATTTCTCGCATACTTCGGCTGCTTTGGTCTGCTCTCCATAGTCAGTGCTTCTGTTGCTGTCAACGGAATATTCATCCAGGGATCATCTGACATATAAGGCTTGATATCCTCTGCAGTTCCCCATCTGGCTGAACCATACTCGATTCCTTTCCGAAGTTTCTTTGCATCTGACTGTTTCTGCCAAACTAATAGTTTCAAAACAACTGCGACAGTAACTCCAACCAATAGATCTCTCAGGTCAAAACTCAACAGAATCCCTGTAAAAATCCGATCTGCATGTTCCATCGCATATAACAGTTTGTTCCCTATATCTTCTCCGGGACTGCTCCTGTATAGGCAGGATGCTCGATCCGCATAAAAAGCGGTCAGAACATAGGGAAGATTCGTAAGAACCAGTTTCTTTTTATCCAGGGCGGACAGCCTGACCCCAGCTTTATTCTTCCACTTCTGCATCAGATTATTGCCGTTTTGTTTCTTCATCGGCTCTGTTCCTGATGTCGGCTCTTTACTTTGTCCTTCGTCTTCTTTGGCATCATTGCCCGGTAAGCTGCAAGACGCTTATGAATGGAAGGTTTATTCGCTTTTTGAATCTGTTTCTGGGAAAACTCACGGAAAGCAGCATTGAGGGCATCCTGATCACGTCCCTTGAAAAATACCAGATAAACCGGCGGCTCTTTGCTCTTGTCTTTTTTCAGAGCATAATTGATCCCATATTTTCTGGCATACCGTTCAAAGGACTTGATATTTTTGTCCGTGATCTCGATATTGACCATCCCGGCATTCTGTTTTGCCAGCTCTTTTACCGTGACCTTTCCCTGTTTCGGCTGATTTTTCTGTGCTTTCTTCTCTACTGATTTCTGCTTCTGATGACGCAGATACGCAACAAGAACCTTTTTCAACAGGTCTGCCGTAATCTTAGTAGCCCGAATACAGAACGTGACCGTTTTCTGAGTTACCTCTTCCTGCATGACTTTTCCCTCCTTTCAGCGATTCAACTGCTGTCCAAATCTGTAATCATGGCAATCACCCCCTTTAATGAAAAAAGACAGATTAACCGGTAATCAGGTTCTGCACCTGTACGAGTTTTTCTGTCCCTTCTTCTTTTCTCTTATCTTCTCCACCACAATAGATGGGAACACACATTTCAAGTATTCTACTGTAAATACGCTGATGGGCAGTATCCAAATCTGTGGACTTCATTTCATTCAGTCCCAGATTCGTTGTTATGATCAGCGGAAGCATTTTACAATAGCGGCTGTCTATCACATTATAGACCTGCTCCAAAGCAAACTCGGAATTTCGTTCTATTCCCAAGTCATCAATAATCAGCAGCGGATAATCCACAAGATTTTGTATAATCTGGTTCTTATCTGCCTGATAGCTGGTCATTTCATTTAAAATCCTGGAAAAGTTTGTCATCATGACACGTTCTCCCTGTTCCAAAAGTGCATTTGCAATACAGCCTGCAAAAAAGCTCTTCCCGGTTCCAACCGGTCCCATCAAAAGCAATCCTACATTTTTTCTCTTCATATCTGTCCAGTTTTCTACATACTGCCTGGCGATTAGTATCTTCTGGTTGCTTCCATTGTCATTTTCAAATTTCCATTCCCAGAATCTTCTTTCCCGAAGTCCGACGGATTTTCTCTGATAAAGCTGCCGCTGTTCTTCTTCCCGCTGCATCTTCTCATCCAGTTCCTGCCTGGCTTTTACCTCGCATTCGCACAAACAGGACACTACATGCTCAAAACCCATCAGACTGACTTTCATCTGTTTTCTTTTTCCACAGGTGCCACAATGAAGACATCCCTCTTCGTCCAGATAATCTGCTGTTACTTTGTTTTCCATCACAGGCTTTCTCCTTCCTGAAATTCATATTTATCCATTCCTATCCTGGTTCCATCCCTTTCTGCCCAAAGACAGATTGTTGCAAAATGGTTTTGATACTCTTTTCCACTGGATTTCATATAAACAGAAAGATGATCAATCCGTTTCTGGTAATCCCATGGAAATAGCGTCATCAACTCCTGCAGTTCAGCTTCCGACAGAACAACATTTTTAAATCTACCATATTGACTGAATTTTTCTTCCAAAGCGGGTGTATTGCCCTTACTCTTATCAGTATGATTCTTTTCAGTCTTATTTATCTTAGTATTACTTCCATCCAGATTCTTGCAGTCCGGACTTCTATTTTTTTGCGTTCCGGACTTCCAGTTTCTTGCAATCCGGATTTCCAATTCTTTGCAGTCTGGATTTCCAGTTTCTGGCATTCCAGAAACAAAGTATCTTACTGGCTTTCCTCTACTCCGTTTTACAAAATTTTTCACATATATGACAGAGGGACGATTATTCCCCTGCCGATACCGCTCGATCAATCCAATCCCATGCACACTATCCAGCTCATATAGAAGCTTTGTCACTGTCGTATGCGACATTCGCAACAGCTCCTGCAATTCTGCGATCGTGTAAATGATATAGACATAACCCTCACTGTCAATCCAGCCATTTTTCTTGGACAGGCTGATTCGATCAAGCAGAATTCCATAAAGGAGCTTTGCGTCTGTGGACAGGCTTGCAAACTCTTTTTCTGTGAACAGAGCTTTTGGTATCCGAAAAAAAGAAAACTGGTCAGATTCTTCTGCTCTGAAATATTCAAAATCTGCCATAATATTTTCCTACTCTTCTACATCAAAATCACAATTTGCTGCACTGCCTGTACCATGGCACATCTCATCAAATACAAAATTGAATGATTGAATCATTTCGTCCAAATAATAATTTCTGGCCTTCTTGTTACAAGCATACATATCACCAATAAAGCCTTCATCATTCCCCATCGCATGAACAAGGGTTTCCAGGACCTTCATAAACTTCTTTTTTGAACAGCTTTCATACTGTCTGTTCACATATTTCTGGATATCTAACACACGAGCAGGATTATTTTCATTTTCCTCCAGAATTCCAAATGCAAGATCCATACCAAACTCATATCCATCAGCCTTAATTTGATCAATATCCATCTCTCCAAGCTCATCCTGGTATCCTCGCTTTTCCATTGCAGTTAAAGACGTTTCATATTGATCAATATATCCCATATCCGCAATAGTTTCAAAAATATCTCTGGATGCTTTCACCATCTTATCCATAATAATTTCTCTTTCAGCCAGCGGCATATTTGCCATGATAGTATCTAATGTCATCATTGATTCTTCCTCCATCTCATTTTCATAAATACCATTGATATAAAAGTGGTTCGCCTTTCCATTGTTTGGAATGATACGCACCAGTTTACCAACCTGAACCAGTTCCTGTACTGCCTGATCTACTCCATACCGAGTCGTATTCAGGTCTTTCTTTATTTCACTTTTGGGATAGATAACAAACAGATTCCCGTTATGATCTACCCAGCCATTTTGCACCGCAAATTTCAAACGATCCAGAAATAAGCTGTATAGAATCTTTGCTGTATTTGACAGATTTTTGTATTTTTCCATCTGAAACAGCACCTTTGGCACCTGCAGACAATCTACCGGCATATACTCCATCTTACTCATTGATTGTTTCCTCCTTCTGTTTGTACAGCACTTCGGCTGAATTAATATTGATTTCCAGCATCCCTACAAACACCTGATAGTACAGCAGGCATATCTGTTCATCCTCTCTTGCCAGATACAATCCTTCCAGTTCATTGGACGGATGTTTCATTCCGTATACTGCCTGACAGATATCATGGATTTTCTCACATTCCACACTTCTAAGATGCATCTCCAAGGTGTGATTAAATCTCTGCCAGTCCTCCAGTTTCTGATTTACTGCCATCATGCACTGGAACAGTTCCGCTGCTTCACATGCTGCTGACAGCACTACATTTTTGTTGTTGATACTTCCATCGGCATTTTTCATATGCCCTACCATATACGCCTGATCTACTGAAACCATCTTTTATCCTCCTCTATCTAAACGGCATTTCTTCTTCCATACCCTCTGGGATCTCTAAGAACCCTTCCGCATCTTCTGGAAACGGTGGTCTGTCAACCATTTTTGCACCTGCGAATTCAATCCGGTTTGCATACACTTCGGTGGTATAGATCTTTTTCCCAGTATCCTTATCTTCATAATTACCTGTGACAATCTCGCCTTCCACCATGACCTTCGTTCCCTGCATCAGATAATCTCTGGCAAATTCTGCTTTCTTTGCAAAAGCCTTTACCGGAATGAAACTGACTTCATCGGAATAATTTCTTCTGACTGCCAGAACAAACTTGGCAATCTTATGAAGTCCTTTTTCATTCTCCACTTCGTTGTATCCGGGATTTCTTACTAATCGCCCGGAAATAACTGTTGTATTCATTGGCTTACCCCTCCTATGCTTTCATTGATTTGTAACAGATACCGATACATGGTCCACATTTTCCATAGGCACATCCGTAACATTCATCTTTTTCCAACTCTTCCTGCTTCATTTCATCGGCAAACATTCCTAACAGTGTTGTGTAAATCTTTTTCATTGCCAGGAATTTTTCTTCTGCTTTTTCCATCTTCTCTTTGTAAAATGGGATCAGTTCACGAAGAACTGGATGGAAACGTTCATTTTCATCATCCCAGGCACAGGTTTTCATCATACAGCGTGGCTGTTTCTCATAATTGCCCAGATAATATGGGCAGAACGTACAGCCTCTTTCTTTAACAATTGCCACCGGAATCACTGGCATCTGACTTTTGATTTCCTTTGTTACATGCTTACTTTCAATTCGCTCTCTCATCTTAAAAATCCTCCAAGAATATATATATTTGCAAAAGGGAATTCCCCTGAATTGCCTGTTTTTAAGCACAAAAAAAGAGGCAGACTTACGATTTTTATTTTCGCAAGCCTGCCTCTTATCAATCTAATATTCTATTTTCCAATGACATACCGTATAAACACGTATATCGCTCTGATCACATACACTGGAATCATGATGCTTCCAATCAATGCTCCAATAATGACACTTAATGCAGCCATCCCAAGTGTTGCTGTGGTATCCATTCCTCTCGGAATTAGAATCAACCGCATTTTATGTATTCCAAATGGAAGTCCGGCAATAAATACCCACCAGAACCAATCCGTCTGCCCACTGACCTTCATAATTGTTTTTGTCATCCAAAACCAGAATACCATAAATGCCAGTGGCAGAATTGATTTTTTAATTACATCTTCAATCGTCATCTTTTTTTCTCCCTCTGTCTGATTCCTTCCGCCACCTCCCGATTAAGGTTTGCCAGTATTTCTCTAACCACAGGAGAATCCAATCGAAAGGTTTCCAGATCTTTCTCCGTAAGCTCCCTTCCGTTCGCATCATATCTTCGTACAATTTTTAAAGCCATACTTTCACTTCCTTCCTGCTGATAATCCTAATGTTTTCAACAAATGTTTAAATTTCTCTCTTTTTATCCGTTTAACACGTATCTTTTCTATCTTTTCAGATAGACTTGTATTCTACTTGCCATATCTTCATTGTTCATTCTTTACCCTCTCTTTCTGCCCACGATGCCAGAAGCATAAATATAATTTCTTCCATCTGAGTCTTTGTATATGTCTCTGGAAAATATTGTTTCAATTTCTTCGCCGGAATCTGCACCTGAACTTTTTCAATACTTTCATTCATGCAAATCTGGTCAATCTCTGAATACGTCAACATCCGTTCTTTTGAAATCTGTTTCAATTCCTTTGCCTGCTTCATGGACGGTACTATATTGTGATTATGCATATACTGAAGTAATATCTGCTGCTCTTCAGTTCTCAAATAGGAAACTTCAACAGCTGTATTAAAGGGAAGCTTCTTCTCGTCTGCCAATTCTAAAAACTCTGCGATCAACTCTGTCAGATGAATATATCGAAGAATCTGTCTGGAACTATCTCCTGTATTCTGACTGACTTCTTCCGCCGCTAACTTCTTGCCAACTTGGCAAGAAGTTAAATCAGACCGTTTCCCCTGACGCTTTAACGCCTCATATTTCATTTTATAAGCGAATGCCTTTTCGCTGATTAGTAGCTCTTCTCGCTGAATGTTGGAATCTACCATGATCACCGTCGCTTCGTCATCTGTAATATCTTTGATGATAACCGGCATTTTCTCTAATCCTGCAAGTTCACATGCTCGTTTTCGCCGATGACCAGCTACAAGCTCATAACCACCGGACTCTCTCAACCGCACAATACCGGGAACCAACACGCCATATTGTGTAATGCTTTCAGACAATTCCTCCATTTTCTTATCATCTTTTACTTGAAATGGGTGATTTGGAAACGGATGAAGGCTTCCTATTGCTATCTCACTGATTCCATTGGTTGTCTCTTCGCTTGTTCCAAACAACGCATCAAGCGGCTGTAAGGAAATGGGTGTTGCTCTTTTTTTAGATGGCATCTTTCAGCACCTCCTCCGTCACTCTCCGATAAGCTTCTGTAGCTTTGCCTTTCGGATCATAAGAGAAAATACTCTGTCCTTCTCTGACTGCCTCCTTCATTCTTACGGAAAATGGAATATAATTATCAAAGATATTAATTTGACTTCCATATACATTTCTGAGAAGTTCCATATTATTCCTGGCATCATTCGTATGAGCATCCACCATCGTAAACAGAATTCCACCGACTTGCAGCTTCGGATTGATTTGCTTACGGACCTTACCGATCGTTTTTAATAACTGCTGCAATCCTTTGATTGGCAGGTAAGACGCTTCAACCGGAATTAGTACTTCATCTGATGCAGCCAGTGCATTGATTGTGATCATTCCCAATGATGGCATACAATCAATGATAATTGCATCATATTGATCCTTGATACCATATAAAATCTGTTTCAATACATATTCCCTGCTCATTGCATTTACCAACTGTACTTCCGTACCTGCCAGTCCAATGTTAGAACAGATAATGTCTATTCCTTCTGCCTGATGCCTGATATAACAGTCTGAAGGAATATCTTCATCTTTCATTACTGTATCCATAAGAGCTGTAAGTGTTTCATTACTTTCATCACAATCACGATATCCAAATCCTGCGGATACATCAGACTGTGGATCTGCATCTACAATCAACACTTTCATATTCTTTTGTGCCAATCCTACTGCTAAATTAGCTGTACATGCGGATTTTCCCGTTCCCCCTTTTTGGTTTACAATAGAAATAATTCTAGCCATTTTTTCATCACCTTTCAATCAATAAAAATGACCGAATCAGCTAAACAGATTTTCATCCATTACGAGCTAATTCGGTCCTGTTTTTCGCTATTAAATTGTAATATCACCACTTTCGTGATACAGTAAAAGCATCTCAGATAAAAGCGGAAATTTTCTTTCATCTGAATAAGTTTTTTATAAAAGGTAGGCCTTTCCTTCATAAATTTGTTGATTCGTTGCAAGTTTTTTTCAGGACCAAATCGACTCAACCCCTTGTATTTACTGGGTTTCCGTTGATTTAGTCTTATTTTATCATCATCATCTCCAATCCGACAGCCTGTTGTCACAGCAAATTTCAGAACATTGATGTGTATGTAGGAAGAAGCAAATGTAAAAAATTTCTCCTGTTCTTCTCTTGTTAATACACGTCTTTCTTTTTTCACTTCTTTTGGCACTTCCACGCCGATACAGGGATTTTTTCTGATGTATTCACTCAATACTGCTTTATCAAACATATCACTTAACATAAATCTGATATTCGATACTGTTCCATGTGCAAGACCGCTGTCTATCAAGTCATTTAAAAACTTCTGAACGTGATATGTTTTAATGTCCTGCAAATACATCTTTCCGATAGAGTTCTTCACTCTTGAATTGTAGTAACTGTGGTTTTTATATATCGTAGTCATTTTAACTGTTTTCTTCTTATACAACTCTGTCCACGTTACATACCATGCGTTTAAAGTGATACTTTCGCCATTGCCATTCAAACCATGTTCATCTTCATAAACCGCTTCTCGCAACTTCCGTTTTAATTCATTCAGTTTAAAATCATAAAGCGTTTTACGTTTCCCTGTTTTACTTGTAAATCTTGCAATATAGCGTCCGTCTGCTCTCTGTGAAATTCCCTTACCGAGTTCTTTGCCTTTTAAATCTTTACCCATACCAACTTTCCTTTCTTCTACTGAAAGAAATATGGTAAAGTAAATATTTCAATTTTCATTATATCGACACCCCATTTTCTTTTCAAGCCCTTTTGCATTGATATTCTAGCCATTCATCAAGTAATTTCTTATTTGCATACAGCCGATTACCAATGCGTACTGTAAATCTATTTTTCGGATTGTTCAACAGTTCTCTTGCCTTTGTTTTCCCAATCCCCATATACTCACAAAATTCATTTATATTTAGTAATGCTTTATCGATACGATTACCCCCTTTCGCCTAATTTTCTTGCTTTTATGTAATCATCATACAACTGCTTCTGTGTGATATTCATTTCTCCATTTTTTACAAGATTACCGATATAATCTCTCTGCTCTATCTTCCCAACCTCTGCAAACAGTTTCAAAGACGGGGCAACATACTTTTCTAACCACTCCCACACCTTTTGCAAACTTTTCTTCTGTGGCTGTATGGTAAGTTTCACCTTGCCTATATCTTTCATCAGTTCCGCCCACGCTTGATAGGTTGGATAAAGTCTTTTTCGTGTTGTCATGCTATCTGTCGGCTTTTCTAAAAATCGTATTTTGCTGTTCAATATTTCCATTGCCAGTCCTGCCACATCTCTATATTTCAATAATTCCTGTACTACACTTACTGCCATTTCCTGCCGAAATCTCAATTCATATCTGTTCCAATTTTCATCTAATTCTGTTCCATACTTTTTATTCTGTTCATATCCCTTTTCATAAAATACCAATCTCAAATTACTGGCTGAACTGCAAGATAAAGACTACCACCTTTACTCTGAAACACTTCTTCTTTCAGTTCTCCCGAGTCGTGAAAATCTATCTCCCGTAACTTTGAAGAAAGTAATCCCTCTTTTGTCCGTACAATCAAATCGGGAATACTCAAATACGGTTTTCTATCATCTATCGCCAAATCAATCCGAGGAACATTGATATGATACTGACAAACTCTGTTTAAGAAATCAAACCATGTTTCCTCATTGAGTTGTAAAAAATTCTCATAGTTGCGACAGCCTTTCCCACTCATCAAAATCTGAAAGCCTTGATACTGTGCATTTCCTGTCGGCTTTAGCACCTTGATATTATCGAAGATTGCCACAACCTCATGCCCTGCAATCCCTTTTTCATAGCCTGTTACCGTCATAAGTTCCAAAGGTATTCTCAGCACATCTTCTATAACTGCTTCTAACGGAACTTCCTTAATGGTTATCTGACACCAGTCTATCAAGCACTTAATTCTTCTTTCTGCCGTATTACTCCCCTGTTAGTGTAGGGGAGTTCTGGAAGAAAACTTCCGCTTCTTTCTTCCAAATTTATCAAACCTCCTTATCTGCAACGGCGTTGCCATTGCCCTGCCCTCAACCTGCCGTTTGGTACGTCAGAACGAGGACAGGAACTTTGACCGCCTACATATTTTTGTTTGGAACAGGGCGGATACCCTTACAGGTAATCTTCTCCACTAATACAGGGAAATTTCCTCTCTGCACATAAGGGGCATAAACTGGTTCTTCCAGTTCCACCACAGCATAAGGCTCAATCTTCGGAAGTTCCGTTGCTTCCAAGCGAATATCCACGCTGTTTCCAAGTTTCATGCTTCCAAGATGAAGTTTTAAGGCTTCCACTTCCTCTGTTTTCTTCTTACTGTCTTTATCATAGCGGTAACAGTTATCCGCACCCATAAAGCGAAGTTCTCCAAATGCTTCTTTTACCTGTTCTTTTGTCAATGTAATCTGCATACACATTCCTTTCTCCCCGTTGAACCGATAGGTCAGTTTCTCATATTTTCATTTTCCTATTACGACGCCGTTCATTGTTCAGTTTTTTCTGAACTTAATTGTATATTAGCACAGGCATATTCGTTTTGCAATAGAAAGTTTAGTTTTTTATAAACTTTTTGTTTTCTTTTTTCTGAACTTGTGGTATAGTGTCCTTAGACGATAAGATATGAGAAGTTATAACGAGATATGGAAAGAGAGGGTTTTTCAGATGAATACAATCGCAGAACGGATTAAATTTGCCATGAGAGCAAAAAATAAAAAACAGGTGGACATAGTCAAAGATACAGGTATCAGCAAAGGGGCGTTCAGTTCCTATCTTTCTGGACAATACAATCCAAAAGCCGATAAAATGGAATTGATTGCCGACTCCTTAGATGTAGACTTGCGGTGGCTTTACGGAGAAAATGTACCTATGGAACATACAAGTAAGAATAACAATGCCCTGCAATATGTCTTTTATAACAACTCCTGCTCCGAGTATCTTCTTGATAATTTAGACGATATCTATATTGCCATGATGACCCAATATGCCGCCCTTATTCCACGCTTTTATGTTCTTGTCAATCGTGCTGGAAATGCAATGCACCTATTACCTTTATTTTTGAAAGAAGATAGTTCCGAGTTCTACGAATGTCCGTCTGATTTCTTCTATTCCGACAGGCATACTATTTTTACAAGAGATTTTGAAAGTATTCACATGGTATTAACAACCGCCACGATTTACTATTACGGAATTGATACAAAAACTTATGAACCGAAAGTTACCAAACTTGCCTACTCACAGACTGACGATTGCTTTTATATTGACAATGAAGTACATGATTGTCATATCAAAGCATTTGAAAAAGAAGTGGTAAAAGAAGCACTTTACTTAAAACACAACGCCCAGTAACAGACAAGAGGACTTGCAAGGTTTCTGACCTTTCAAGTCCTCTGCTGTATCATGGTTCTGTTGGCTGTGTCCGTTCCGTCAAGGACTGCCCTACGGCGTATCGGCTACGCCTTGTTCCTTGACCTCACTACATTTCTCTCAACTTTTTAGAAACTATGAAATTACAAAGAAATGCTACCGCTACAATAATAAAGCAAATGATTGTACACCATACAGGTACTCTCATATCTAATTGCACTCGTAACAAAATCGTGATTGCTAAAAATACAGCTCCCACAATTTGTATAAAGTCTAATATCTTTTTTTGAAGTGTCTGTAAATGCTTCTTGTCTTTTATTCTTTCAGATTTCCATATTCCATAATTTACTTGCATATCATTTACATCTTCATCTGATATAAGTTCATCCATACTTACATCTAGTTCTAATGCCAGTTTTTTTGCCGTAATCAAATCTGGACATCTTGAACCATTTTCCCAACGACAAACTGTCTGCCTTGAAACATATAACTTATCTGCCAGTTGTTGCTGAGTGAGATTTTTTTCTTCTCTGAATTTTTTGATGTTATCATTTAATGCCATACTCCATACCTCTCTTTCATTCACATCATATAGCGATAGACCCTAAAATAAAAGTACCAGTATGTATTTCCTTTGTTTCCATTTTGGTAACATCTGTTTATTCCAAGTTTTCTACACCATAATACCGATATATCGCTGAACCAATGTATTTTGTAACCC
Organism: Dorea sp. AM58-8; assembly: GCF_003464045.1. Taxonomy (NCBI): domain Bacteria; kingdom Bacillati; phylum Bacillota; class Clostridia; order Lachnospirales; family Lachnospiraceae; genus Dorea; species Dorea sp. AM58-8. The sequence continues at coordinate 97,237 of NZ_QSDM01000012.1, forward strand.
CTTTTCCGTACTGTTTATCTGTGGCTTCTTCCAACTGAGAATGATTCAAATAATCTTTAGCCATTTCTAATAATAATACTCTTACATTATCCATTTTAAAAAGATTTTTACAACTTTTCCCCAATCTTTTTACTGCTTTCATTGACATATCTTTCATCGTAAACCGTTACGCTACTAAAGAGTCAAGATGTTTTTTCTATTTTATCACAAATTCAATAAAACTGCCCCTAATTTTACAAATAAGAAATGACGCAGATAATGTTTCCACTACCTACGCCATTTCTCATTACATCTTTGAAATATTTACTCCATTTTCTTTCAATCTTTACTCCAATTTTACTCCATTTTAAAAATCTGTTACGATATTTTACGGTATTCTATGATACCTTTCCCTTGAAGAAAAATGTCTGCAAGCCTTGATTTTAAGCGAACTTTTCAATATTCCCAAGCACTTTATTCTGTTGTGAGATTTTCTCTCAAATTATTTCATTACAATATTTATAATTTTCTTTGGTACGTAGATTTCTTTGATTACGTTGCCTGTGAGTTTATCTGCGATTGCAGCTTTTCCGGCTTCTAATGCTTCTTCTTTGGTTGCATCAGCTGAGATCTCGATTACGGCTTTGGTCTTTCCGTTGATCTGTACCGGTACTTTGATCTCGTCGTCTTTCATGGCTTCTTTATCGTATACTGGCCATCCGGCTTTGAATACGCTCTCTGTATGTCCCAGTTCTTCCCACAGCTCTTCTGCGATATGTGGTGCGAACGGTGACAACAGTACTGCCATGGTGGACAGTGTCTCTTTGTCGATTCCGCCTTCTTTCTTAGCGATCTCGATGAGCTTGTTGTTATGCTCCATGAATGCTGAGATTACTGTGTTCAGGCTGAAGCTTTCGAGACGCGTGGTTACATCGTAGATCAGTCTGTGACGCTCTTTGATCATCTCTTTACTTGCTTTCACGTCTGCATCTTTGCTGTCCATCACCAGATTCCATACACGCTTCAGGAAACGGTTAACTCCGTCGATTCCGCGGTCATCCCACTCTGCGTCTAACTCCGGCGGTCCTACAAAGAGTTCGTACATTCTCAGAGAATCGCATCCGTAATCTCTTACCAGATCATCCGGTGATACAACATTGCCTTTTGACTTACTCATCTTGATACCGTTCTTACCTGTGATCATTCCCTGGTTGAACAGCTTGTGGAATGGCTCATCAAAGTCAATTACTCCGATATCATATAAGAACTTGGTATAGAAACGTGAATACAGCAGGTGAAGTACGGCATGCTCTACACCACCGATATACATATCTACCGGAAGCATCTCATCTGCTTTCTCTCTGGATACCAGTTCTTTGTCATTATGATTATCCACATAGCGCAGGAAATACCATGATGATCCTGCCCACTGTGGCATAGTGTTGGTCTCACGCTTAGCGTCTGCTCCACACTGTGGGCACTTACAGTTCACCCACTCATCAATTGCTGCAAGCGGTGACTCTCCGGTACCTGTCGGCTCGTAAGACTCTACCTCTGGCAGGCGAAGCGGCAACTCTTCTTCCGGTACCGGTACGTTGCCACATTTCGGACAGTGTACGATCGGAATTGGCTCGCCCCAGTATCTCTGACGAGAGAATACCCAGTCACGCAGCTTGTAATTCACAGTTGCACGTCCAATACCTCTCTCTTCGATAATGTGTGGCGCTTCTTTCTTAAGTACAGAAGATTCCATACCATTCCATTCACCGGAATTGATCATGGTTCCGACAGCTTCTGTGTATGCCTCTGTCATATTTTCAATCTCTTTACCGTCTTTTGCGATAACCTGAATGATCGGAATGTTGAACTTGGTTGCAAATTCAAAGTCACGGTCATCATGAGCCGGTACACACATGATAGCTCCTGTACCGTAATCAGCCAGTACATAGTCTGACAGCCAGATCGGTACCTTTGCTCCATTCAGCGGATTGGTTGCATAGCTTCCTGTAAATACACCTGTCTTTTCCTTATCCTGCATACGGTCTACGTTAGACTTCATAGATGCATCGTAGATATACTGCTCTACTGCTTCTCTTGTCTCGTCTGTAGCCAGGCTCTTAGCAAGCTCATGCTCCGGTGCAAGTACCATAAATGTAGCACCATAAAGTGTATCCGGACGGGTTGTGTATACTGTAATCTTCTCATCTCTTCCTTCTACCGGGAAGTCTACCTCTGCACCATATGACTTACCGATCCAGTCAGTCTGCATCTTCTTAACCTTCTCCGGCCAGTCAAGCTTATCCAGATCGTTCAGAAGTCTGTCAGCGTACTTAGTGATTCTGAGCATCCACTGACGCAGATTCTTCTTCGTAACCTCAGCGCCGCAACGCTCACATTTGCCACCTACTACTTCTTCGTTAGCCAGACCTGTCTTACATGAAGGACACCAGTTGATTGGGAATTCCTTCTCATATGCAAGACCTTCTTTGAACATCTTTACGAAGATCCACTGTGTCCATTTGTAGAAGTTAGGATCTGTAGTATTAACCTCTCTGTCCCAGTCATATAACGCAGCGATCTCATTGATCTGACGCTTAATATTCTTTACATTCTGTGCTGTGGAAATCTCCGGATGAACGCCCATCTTGATCGCATAGTTCTCAGCCGGAAGTCCAAATGCATCCCATCCCATCGGGTGAATGATATAATAACCCTGCTGCAGCTTGTAACGGCTCCATACATCAGAAATAACATATCCTCTCCAGTGTCCTACATGAAGTCCATTTCCTGACGGATACGGGAACATGTCCAGACAGTAATATTTCTGTTTTTTATTTCCATTCTCATCAAACTGAACATTAACCGGATTCTTTTCCCAGTTTTCTCTCCATTTCTTCTCGATTGCCTTGTGATTGTAAACAATCTTCTGTGCCATAACTTTCCTTCCTTTCATATCGCAGATATCGGCGCAAATTCGCTGATACTGATATATTCTTTAATAAAAGCCCCTCCATCCCGAAAGAGACGAAAAGGCCTGTTTATGCACCTCAACTCAGTTTCTCACATATACTAAATAATTATAAGAAGAAACAGACTATAAGTCAAGAATTTTCACCCCTTGTAATTGACTGATAATTAATTCTTTTTTTAGTCTTTTTAGGTTGTCCGACAGTACTATTTCGTGTATAATTAACTTATAAGATTTGAGCGAACATCGAGACTCAAAAATATCTACATAAAGGAGTTGTTTCCCATGGTAAATTTATTAGCAGGCCCAAAAGGCAGCGGAAAAACACAGAAGATGATGGAGCTCGCTAACGAGCAGGTAAAAGCATGCAAGGGTAATCTTGTATTTTTAAAGAACAGCCACCGCGACACCAGAGGTGTTGGATTTGATATCCGTGTCGTATGTATGGATGATTATCCGGCTATCAATAATGCTGACGAATACATCGGTTTCTTATATGGTATGTACAGCAGTAATCTTGATCTGGAATGCGTATTCATCGACGGACTGATGAAGCACACCGGAATTAATCTGGAAGATGTCCCTGGATTTATTACACGACTGAAACAGCTCTCTGCTGAATGTGGAATCGACTTCTATGTAAGCCTCAGTGCTGAAAAAGACAGCCTGACAGGTGATGCTTATGAAGGATGCACATTCCTGAATTAATCCAATTGAATATGTTGATATGAATAACAAAAGGGCGTGTGAAAAAGCGAGAGTTTTTGCGGCACCCTCCGTAAGGAAGGTGCCCCAAGCAGGCTCTTGTAGCTCAATTAAATTTGTTTCTTTGAAACGGTGTAACCCCTGTGGTTACGCCGTTTTCTCTTTGTTACGCTGGGCGAGGTGCTGCTGGAAGGCTTCTTCCATCTCCTCCGGGGTCAGCTCGTGGAGGATGCCCACGCTGCTGTAATAGATGTCCAGAAGCTGCACTCGCTTGCCGTCAATCGTTTTCGGTGCATAGACCACGATTTTGTCCACGAACTCGTGAATCAGCTCCCGGCGCTTTGCCGCCAGCTGCTTTTTCTTGTCCTCCGTGTAGCAATCCATCTGCTTGCGGGCAATTTCTGCCGATATTGCTCCAATGCTCCGTAGGTGTGGACACTTTTGCCGCTTTCAAGCGTTTTGCAATCTGCGTCGGTCCAAGACCGTCCACACACCAAGCAAAGATTTGGCGCACAGTCTTGGTTGCTTCCTCATCCACGATCCAGCCGTTTTTGTTTTCCGGGTCTTTCAGATACCCATAGGGCGGATTGGTGGTCAGCGGTGCGCCGGACATTCCTTTGCTCTTGAACACATTTCGCACCTTCTAGCTGGTGTTCTTGGCGTGCCACTCATTGAATAAGTCCTGCATCGGAACAAAGTCGCTGATTCCCTTGGCGGTGTCAATGTTGTCCATAATTGCGATGTAACGGACGCCTAGGCTGTCAAAGCCCTCTTCCAGAAGCTGTCCTACAATGAGGCGGTTACGCCCCAAGCGGGAGTGATCCTTGACGATCAGGCGTACTCTAATACGCACTTTTTCTTCTTTCATTTAGATCATCTCCTTCGTAAAATTGGGGTATTTAGGGGCGTGCCCCTGAGTGAAGTCCGCAGGCTGCAAGGTTGCGGATTTGGATTGTGGGGTCACAATCCGATGCTCGCTATCCCTGTAGACAATAGTTTTATTTTTGTCGTTCTCTCCGAATGTCGTTTTTCTGTGCCTGCCCCGGAATCTCACCGCAGCGTCGCTCCGCTTACTCCCTTTCGGGAAGTTGTGGCAGAGTCATATCCCATTCGGACGGTCATTCAGTTTTCAATTTGCCCCTCAATAAGTAGACAGCGAGAAGGGCCGGAAATTAACCCCCTCAATAATCAACTGGGAACTTTTTTGCCGTTTGAACAAAAGAATTTTTGTAAACTTTTTGTGAACGGCTGCTATAACGATAAAAAGAGCCGGTACACAGCACATCAAATCAGCGGGAGATAATCTCTCGCTATATCTTTGATGAAACTATGTACCGGCTCTGAAATTCAGAAACCTTCAATGTCTGCTTTTTCCGACCCACAGGCAGTCACTACACTGGAACGGTGCAGCCACAATCTCTTTCGGCGGCTGCCTTGTGTTTCACTCAGATATTCAATTGTGGTTCTCTAATGAGATTATATATTGCAGCATATAGAACGCTTGTTTGTCAAGCAATTTTAACATACTGTTATAGGAAAAGCGGCCGTCATTTCCGACAGCCGCCTTTTGCTTGATTATTCAACTTTATTTTACACTGCGTCTTTTCTTTCTGCCGTAAACAGTTGTTACGACAACTGCGCCGCCACTGGCAAGCAACAGTGCAATCCACAATGTGAGATTGCTATTGTCTCCGGTCTGAGGCGAGGTAGTTGCATTGCTGCTCGGTTTATTGTTATTACCGGTGCTACCGCCAGTGCTTGTATTGTTATCACTCGGAAGCTTTGCCGTTACAGTTTGCTCCTTGGCAATTTCCTGTGTTGCTTTGGCATCCTTGTAATATTTGCCGCAGCCTTCGCAATACCAGTATTCGATATTGCCTTCAGAAGTCTTGGTTGCCGCTTTTGCTTCAATGTGCTTCAAGTCGGTATGGTTATCCGGTGCAATGCTTATTTTTTCGCTCACGACTTTTCCGCACTTATAGCAGGTACGAAGAACCTCCCCTTCTTTGGAGCAGGTAGCATTTTCCTTAATGACATCAAATTCCGGATTATAATCGTGAGTTTCGTGATAGCAGGCTTTAAAGGTGATATTCAAGTCCTTTGTAACATTCGGAATAGAAAATACAACAGGTTTTCCGTATCCATCAAAGGAATAAGTGAAATCTGTCCCCAGTTTCAAGCCTTTTCCGTCTTTACCTTCAACGAACAATTCATTAAAGGTAAGCCCCCATTGCTCCGTGCCAACATAATATTTTTCACTGGCAAGGTAAAGATTAATACTGAAATCCTCGCCTTTTTTCAGCTTGTAGGTCGTATCCTTCAACGGAGCAAACCCTGTCGTATCCGCAAAGGTTATAAGGCAAAATGTGGCTTCCTTTTCAAAGGCAGCATAAAATGTCTTGTTTTCCGTTACCGGTCCCAACGAAGAAAGCGCATACGGTGAATTCTTATTTGCTGACCATCCGACAAAAGTATAGATATAATCTTCGTCTTTGATGACAGGTTTGTTACCTTGGAATGTAATCTCTGTTCCATAATAGCCTTTATAGCTATACAGAGTTTCGCTTCCATCGTATGATTTAAAAGCAATATCGTATTGATTTCTTGTGTAGTAAAGGGACAATTGCAGCTTACCGTCTCCCGTTATTGTACCACTATCAGATGATTTCGTACTATCATACGAAAAACCATCTTTAATATATGCGGAGGAAGGTACAGTTGCTGTTGTATCTGTCTCACCGGCTTCAGTTTTTGTTATGTCCGGCACTTCCTTATATTGCCCATTTACATCCATATAATAGATGTTTACTGTGTAGGGTGTATTACCATTTGCTTTCCATTTTGCTGTATAGGATTGATTCCCAACAGTTCCTTTTGTAATCGTGACGGTAGGATATACATCCGATGTACCGCCTACTCCCCAACCGATAAAATCGTACCCCGGTTTTGTTGGAGTAGGTAGTGTGAAATCGTCGCTTTCAATGCTGAAAAGGGAGTATAATACGCCATCACCCTGTTTAATTTCAGGTGATGTTATATCATCAGAAAATACTCCGCCATCCAGATAATAATACACATATTGCTGTTTTGGCTGCCAGTGCGCAGTCAATGTTATATTGGATTGCCATTCTGTCATAATATCCAGATATTTTGACGGCGTTTGACTGCTATCTTTATCACAAGTCCAACCAATGAAATCGTAGTTTTCCCGCTCCAGATTGTTGTTCAACGTATCAAATGGTTCGTCAAATCCGATCTTATAGTACGGTGTTGCATCGTTTGTCTTGTAATAGTATGAGTAAATACTTTCATCAGGCGTGTTTTTCCAGCTTCCACCATTTAAATCATAAGTAATAGTATACTTAGTTGATGTTGAGGGAGTGGATTCTCCCTCTTTTACAACTGTTCCATCACCGGAGGACTTTTCTTTCAAAGCGCCGATAAGCCTATCCGGCACACCGTTTCCACACACAATTTTTCCGGTATTCACTACACCGGAAACGTTAAAATTACTAATATCGGATAGATATAATGTGCCGGTGTTAACAAAAGAATCTTCCAAGCCCAAGTTGTAACAGCCACTGATTCTTGCAGTTCCGTTATTTTGGAAGGAGCAACCGGAACTGACACCAAATGTTGAATTGGAACCGGTAAATGTAAATTCACTGTTATTTACAAAGCTTGCCTGATAACCAAGTGTAAAGCCATTTGAAATATTAACTGTCCCATTGTTTGTGAAGGTTTCATTCCCATACCAGCACCACATTTCAAATGAAGTATCTGTGTATGTTTCGCCGGAATTGATTGTTTTGCCATAATAGAGCGTCGATGCACTCACCGAAATTGGCAGAGCCGTAAAGATCATCAACATTACCATTATGAACAGTAGTATTCTTTTTCTCATAAAAGCCTCCTGTGTTTTATTTTTTTAGAATAATTGTTGTAGCCCGTATCATCCCTTCCTTTTTGCAAGCTGCATCAGTCCTTTTTTCGCCGCCTCGATCTGCGGCAGGAACAGCGCACGCTCGTTAAAAATCATATAGTTGTTCAGCGCCAGAATAGACAGGTGGACATACGGTTCTACTTCCTCTGCGGTGCAGCCGAGAATCTCGGCAATTTTTCTCGTATAATAAGGATAGCGACCTGCAAGCTGTACAAGGTATGGCTTGACTTTGTTTCCGTATTCCTGCGACACACATACGCTGACCAGAAAACGCATGACCGGGGACAGTTCATCCGCCAGTGCGCCGAGATGGTTCATCATATTGGCAACATCCTTAATATCTTCAAGGGCAATGCTGAACGCACCCTGCTCAATGCGAGAAATTGCTTCTTCGGTACATGCCAGAACCATTTCTTCTTTTGTATCGAAGTAATAATAGATACCACCGTTTTGCAGATTGTTTGCATTGCAAAGATCTGTGGTGGTCGTTACCGTCAACCCTTTTTCAACAAAACAGTCAAGGCATATACCGATGATTTTCTTCGTCCTCTCAGCCTTCTTTGATGTTTTCAAGACAAAAAAACTCCTTTCCCACCGAATATAATCTATCATGATATATTATAGTATACTCCCTCTCCTTGATAAATCAAGTACTTTCTTGAAAAATACAAATTCCATACAAAATCTATTGAGTTTCTTCAACTGTACACAAAACTTTATGACTTCTTGAATACTTCCCGAAAAAGAAAAGCCGCCGTCGCTTGACAGCAGCCTTTCCGATTGTTTGTTATGCGTAAATCAAATCGTTTGAAACAACCTCCATAGCGGTGTTGCGGATGCTGTTCATCTTCTGTACCCACAGCATTAGGTGTTCTGCTTTGAGTGCTTCCGTTACGCCCTCCTTTTCGGCAAGTTGTTTTACCAGCCAAGAAAACATTTCCTCTGCCTGCTCGTTTATATCGGCAAGGTAATCGTTCAGCTTGCCGCTTATCAGCAGTTCGGAATAGAGTCCCTTGCGGTGCTGTTTCAGATACCGCAAATGCCGCTGTCCCCACATGCCGATATGCCTTGATTCTTCTTTAGGCAGTTTCAGGCAGGGAAGATAGTAATCGCCCTGCAATTCATACCAAAGTCCGTTTTTCTCGTCATAAATATACTTATCCATTTTGTAATCCTCCAATTATGATTGATTTTACCTACAATCCAATCATTCCGGCCGATTACAAAAGCCAAAGGGAGAGGACTTCCTTACGAAGCCTCTCCCTTCATGCGTCCTTTTGTTTATGGATGTAATAGTAATTATATTACATAAAAAAGGGTATAATTCCCCTTACCCCATAAGAATGCTATTATGACATTTTGTGTGGATTTCCGCAAAGAGTGTAGTAATCTTACCAAAGAGACGGTATCCGGATTTTTCGGTTGCTTTTTTCCATACCAAGGAGTATTTATTCGCATTTGCTTCAAACTTGGATCCATCAATGTATAGATGTTGAAGATCCACATGCTCTGTCTCGAAGATTTCTTTGTTTATATCTTGAATTAGCATTGGCAAAACTGCCTGTTTTGAGTTAGAATAAATTATGTTATTAATTTTTTTCACAAGTTAATTATAACAGAAAGAAAGACCTTGAATTCATTATAAACTCTTGGTCTTTCTTTTTTTCGGGACTATTCTTTTTTCACAGCCCCTTCTTTATTTTACTCTTCTGGCAACAGATTTCTCATACTCTCCAACCCAATCATAAGTGTTGAAGTATTATGGAGAAGCGCTGATATTGCCGGTTGGATCACTCCTGCCACGCCAAGTCCGATCAAACTTCCGTTGATACCCACAATCAGACGATAATTACGATTGATACGCTTCATCATGGCATTACTCAGTTTCTTCAGCTGTACCAATTCCATCAGATCATCCGCTGCTATCGTGATGTCTGCGATTTCTCTTGCGATCTCTGCCCCATCACTAATTGCGATTCCCACATCAGATGCTGACAGTGCCGGTGAATCATTGATTCCGTCACCGATCATCACAACCTTATTACCTGCTTCTTTTTCCTTCTGAACAAAAGCTGCTTTATCTTCCGGAAGAACTTCCGAATAGTAAGCATCCACACCAACTGCTTTTGCTACCGCCTTTGCAGTATGTTCGCTGTCTCCAGTCATCATAACGATCTTTTCAAATCCTGCCTCATGCAGCTTCTGAATTGCCTCTGCTGCTTCCGGTCGGATCGGATCTTCAATACACAGCACTGCCGCCAGCTGATGATCAATTGCTAGATACAGTCTGGAGCATTCTGCAGATATCTGGTCGAAACATTCCTGTTCATTTTCAGGCAGAACGCACTGCTCATCCTCAAATACAAAATGATAACTTCCCAGTACGACCTTCTTCTCACCGATGTGTGATGCGATACCATGTGCCACAATATAATCCACCTTGGAATGCATTTCCTCATGCGTCAGATTCCTGTCTTTTGCAGCCTGTACTACGGCTTTCGCCATGGAATGTGGAAAATGCTCTTCCAGGCAGGCGGCGATACGCAGCATCTCTTCTTCATCTTTTCCGCCAAACGGAATTACCTCTCGGAATACCGGCTGTGCCTTCGTCAGTGTACCGGTCTTGTCAAACACAATCGTCTTAGCTTCTGAAAGTGCTTCCAGATACTTACCGCCTTTGACGGTAATATGATGGTCACTGGACTCTCGCATTGCGGATAATACCGTAACTGGCATTGCAAGATTCAGCGCACATGAAAAATCTACCATCAGCACCGATAATGTCTTGGTAACATTCCGCGTAAACAGCCATACCAAACCTGTTCCCAGGAATGTATACGGCACCAGTCTATCCGCCAGATGGGAGGCCTTGCTCTCGATCGCAGACTTCATTTTCTCAGATTCTTCGATCATGGTAACAATCTTCTCATAACGGGTTGCACCGCTCTGGGCAGCTACGCGGATTACCAGTTCTCCCTCTTCCAGCACCGTTCCTGCATAGACATATTTCTCTGCATTTTTCTGGACCGGAAGCGGTTCTCCTGTAAGCGATGCCTGATTTACCATCGCTTCTCCGGATACTACCACTCCATCAAACGGGATCTGGTTACCCATATGTACTACAATCTGATCTCCCTGCCGGATGGTCTCTGCATCCACCAATACTTCTTTTCCATCTTCCGTCTTCAGCCATACCTTGGTAATATTCAGAGACATGCTCCGCACCAGGTCTCCGACTGATTTCTTATGTGTCCATTCTTCCAGAATCTCTCCGATTCCCAACAGGAACATAACGGATCCGGCTGTACCGAAATCTCTACGTAATACAGATACCCCGATTGCTGTTGCATCCAGTACCGGCACTTCCAGCTTGCCTTTTGCCAGGCATCTGATACCTGCTGCCAGGTATTTGACCGACTTTACAGTAGTAATAACATTGGTAATCGAACACGGAACCAGCCATTTCATTACAGCACGTCTTGTCACGCTGTAAATCAGTTTCTCCTTATACTCTGCATTCAGTGCACGTCCGGAACTTTCCAGTACACTGTCCGGCACCGATACATCGTAGGAGAATGCTCGAAAGCGGTCAAGAATCTCTTCCCGACCGCCCTGATACTCAACTGTGGCGTCTCCTGTCTGTTCATATACCTTCACCTTTGTCACACCCGGCGTCTGTTCCAGATAATAACAAAGAATGTCAGCTTCTTTCATTGTCATCTTCCGCTGCACAGCATGGACACGAATTCTTCCCTTTATCTCATGCTTAATTATGAACCTCATATTTAAACGCCTCTATTCTATTCTTCTGCCAGAGTCTCTTCGAATGCTTCTGCCTCGAGAACTTCTTCTGCTTCGCTTTCTTCTCTGTCTTTATTGATCTGCTTAGCCTCTGCAAGAATGTCTTCTGCATTCTCCTGTACATTAGTCGCAGTCTTCATCAGGCAATCTTTAACACGGAGCACAGCTGCTGTTCCCTGTGTGTATACCTTTTTAGCATCCTTGCTTGAAAGTGCTTTGATTCCAGCTGATCCAAATAAAACTCCACCTGCAAATAAACCAATTTTCTTAATGTCTGCCATAGTAAAAACCTCCTGTGTAAAATATATTTTAAATAAATGACTTTTGCTTACAACTTACCTTACTCCACGTTCTGGTTGTTGCTCAAGCCTAACTTATTCTGTTGATATATTTTATCAATAAAGCCACTCCAACAGAATGATCTTCTGTCAGAGCGGCTCTATGATTGCTATATTTACTTTACAGATAATACCGTATTCGTTGTATCCCCTTCTTTATATTCCAGATTAACTTCCTGCCCCACATCATACCGGATTACATTGATATAATCTGCAACCGATACATCAAAGATCTCATCTGAACCTTCAAGCATCAGATAATAATGTGAATTGCCATCCACAACCGCTTGGGCGATTTTTGTAATCTTGCCTGCAATTGTCTTCACCTCTCTGGTATCTTTTTCCGTCTCTTTAACACCATTTGTATAAAGCAGATCCAGATAGTTATCCTCACACTGACTGACCGTATCTCCGATGGCTACGATCTGATACTTCTGAACATTAACCAGTGCATACTTCTTCACCAGCCCCGCATCATCCTTCAGGGCAATGAAATACGTCGGCTCACCCTGCAGGTTCAGAAGCAGTGGAAATGTCGCTGTATACTTCAGGTTCTGCACCTGTCCTTCCGCCGATTCCATAGCAGCAGCCTCAGTCGCGCCCTCCACTTCATAATATCTGGTCTCCATAGTTCTCTGATTTGCCAGTACGAATCCCACATTGGACTGGTCACCATTTACCGAAGTCACACCCGTGTACATCCATACATCGTCATCCATTGCCAGATAATTATATCCATCTGTAGACTTTAGGCAGTCCTTCTGTCCAAGCACACTGTTCAGAAATCCATGTTTCAATGTGCCGTAATAATCAAATAATTCTACCAGCAGATCTGCGGAATATGCCCGGTCTACCCACTGCGGTACATCCTCAATCTTGTATGACTTGCACTCTCCGGTCACCGCATTACACAGTACGACACTTCCAACCGTTTCACCGCCAAAGAGTCCGATATTAAACTTCTTTACCGGTGCTACCCAGTATGGGACTCCCTTATCATCAATCTCAAAACTCAGTTCATCAAAGATCGCCGTTGGATAGCGGAAACGCAAATGACGGTAAATATTTCGGTTCAGATATTCACTTGTAGAATACTTAATGCCCTGATCTAACTTTACAAGCTCTGTATTCTGGCTTGCCATATCAATCCGGATATACGCCGGGATACCTTCTGACTGGTTGGTAATCCATTTGATAAAGCTTGCGTATTTCAGCGGAGTCACACGCACCGGACGCTCTTTGTAGTTGATCTGTGTATAAATGTCATCCGCTTCAAACTGCGATACCATATCTACCATGCTTCCCATCTTACGGTCTCCAAGGATCTCAGCAGTATCCTTATCCAGAAGTGGTACTCTGTCAAATGACACCTCTTCTACGTCCTCTGTAAAATTGCCCTTTTCTACTTTCAGCAACTTCTGATATTTCTTCGCATTTACAATTGGAGAAGACAGGATTGAGCCGATCAGATACACAACGCCTACTGCAAGAAGCACCGTAAGCATCGCCTTCGCCGGTTTGGATTCCCGGATCTCTGTCGGGCGCATCCGCTTTCTGATAATGTAAAACACCAGAATAAATACGATCAGTCCTGCTATATAAAACCATGTGTCCGTGGAATGGATATTGATAGCCGGAAGGGTCACGTAGTAATAAATGCCGATCAGCAGGATCACACCGATTACTATCGCTGTTTTTCTTGATTTCTTCATATAGATAATTTCCTTTCTCTTTGCAATGAACACATTATAACATGAAGACCGGCATTTAAAAAGGATATGCCCTCAAAAGAACATATCCCTTATCATATTTATTCCAACTATTCCTCTGCGCGTTTTGCGATCTCAGCTTCCTGCACATCAGACGGAGCCTGTTCGTAGCGTGCAAATTCGTATTCGTAAGTTCCTCTTCCGCCTGTCATAGAACGAAGTACGGTACAATATCCGAACATACCTGTCATCGGCACATCTGCCTCAATCACGGTCTTGCCGCTTCCAACCGGATTCATGCCAAGCACACGACCGCGGCGCTTATTCAAATCTCCCATAACATCACCGGTATAATCATCCGGTACGGTAACCTTAACAGACGCGATTGGCTCCAGAAGTACCGGACCTGCTTCCATCACGCCTTTCTTGAACGCCTGAATCGTAGCAGTCTTGAATGCCATCTCAGATGAGTCTACCGGATGATAAGATCCATCATAAAGAACAGCCTTTACTCCAACTACCGGATATCCTGCAAGAGGTCCCTTCAGAACAGATTCCTGAAGTCCTTTCTCTACTGCCGGGAAGTAATTCTTCGGAACTGCTCCGCCAACTACTTCTTCTTCGAACACATATGGTGTCTCCAGATCTCCGGATGGCTCAAAACGCATCTTAACATGTCCATACTGTCCATGTCCTCCGGACTGTTTCTTATACTTGGTATCTACGTCAGATTTCTTCTTAATAGTCTCACGGAATGCAACCTTTGGTGTCTCCAGTGTGATCTCACATTTGTATCTGGCAGCCAGCTTGCTTGCAAGTACTTCCAGATGCTGGTCTCCCATACCATACAGTAGTGTCTGACGATTCTCGCTGTCGTTCACTACCTTTACAGTTACATCCTCTGCCATCATCTTCTGCAGAGCCTGAGATACCTTATCCTCATCGCCTTTGTTCTTGCATACATACTTCATATATGTATAAGGCTTAGAGTAATCCGTCTTGCCATAGAGTATCTGATTATTCTTGGTTGAAAGTGTATCACCGGTCTTCGTATTCGGAGACAGCTTGGCAATGGCACCAATATCTCCTGCAAACATCTCGCTGACTTCCATCGGCTTATTACCACACATGGTATAGATCTTACCAAGCTTCTCTTCCGTCTCTGAAGATGCATTGTACATGACATCATCGCCCTTTAACACACCAGAGCATACTTTTATGAAAGAATATTTACCGATAAACGGATCTACCATTGTCTTAAACACATACGCTGTCTTTGGAGAAGCGAAGTTATAATGACCTTCAAACATCTCGTTGGTCGTGCGGTTCACACCGATACACTCTCTGTAATCCGGACTCGGGAAGAATCTTACGATATCAGACAGGAGATTCGCAACACCCTGCGCCTGAATATTAGATCCCATAGCCACCGGTACGATTGTACCTTCCATAACTTCTGTACGCATGGCTGCACGAATTTCTTCAACAGAGAATTCTTCTCCTGCGAAATATCTCTCCATAAATTCATCACTTGTCTCTGCTACAGACTCAAGTAGCTTCTCACGATACTTCTCTACGTATTCCATGCAGTAATCCGGAATCTCACACTCTTCTCTCTGGCTGATACCGGTGTATCTTCTTCCTGCATTCTTGATAATATTGACATATCCCACCAGCTTTTCATTCTCACGAATCGGTGAAAAATGCGGTGCGATCACTTTTCCATACTTTTCGGTAAGATCTTCTACAATCTGACGGAAGCTGGCATCATCCACATCCATCTCAGTTACATAGATCATACGAGGCAGATTATACTTATCACAGAGTTCCCATGCCTTCTCTGTTCCAACTTCTACACCGGCTTTACCAGATACTACGATAACTGCTGCATCTGCTGCACTGACTGCTTCTTCTACTTCACCTACAAAGTCGAAATATCCCGGCGTATCCAATACGTTAATCTTTGCTTTCTCCCATTCAATCGGAACAAGTGTTGTACCAATTGAAAATCCGCGTTTCTGTTCCTCTTTATCAAAATCGCTGATCGTATTGCTGTCTGAAACTTTACCCATACGATTCGTAGCGCCTGATACATAAGCCATGGCCTCAACTAGACTGGTTTTTCCACTGCCTCCGTGTCCCAACAGGACCACGTTCCTGATCTCGTCTGTTCTGTAAACCTTCATATTTCGCTGCCTCCTTAATTTGTAAAATCTTACACTCGATTGAGTATGGTTATATTGTACTAAAATTTTCAGATATTTTCAACACTTATATACAATTTTTACAATCAATTATACTTTTTCACTTTAAAGTGTAAAATCATTGACAAAAAAAGTTCTACGGTAGTAAAATGTCATTATCGTGACGAATTCGGAGGTATGAAGTTTGAAACAAATAAGTAGAAGACAACTAAGAAATAAAGGGCATAGCAAATAAACCATCTTTCGGTGGTTTGAAAATCAAATATAGACACAACACCTAATCAGGTAA